>JBIKMO010000086.1:0-16315 GCA_044359175.1 Burkholderiaceae bacterium
CAGCGAGGCCGAGTACTTCCTCGTCGGCCACCCGATCGTCGAACGCGAGGGCCGGCCCCCGTGGCGACCGCACAACCTGTGCTGGGCCGACGAGCTCAAGCTCGAGGTCAATGCCCGTTTCGTTCCGGACGTCGAGGCGCTGGCGCCCGACCGGAGCCAGCCGGTGGTGATCGTCTGCCGCTCGGGCCGCCGCTCGGTGTCGGCGGGCGAGGCGCTGGAGGCGGTCGGCTACCGGTGGGTGATCAACGTGCTCGAAGGCTTCGAGGGTCCGCTCGACGAACGCTTCCGCCGCGGCACGGTGAGCGGCTGGCGGCTGGCCGGGCTGCCGTGGGAGCAGCTGTAGCGCGCAGCCCGCGGATCAGTGCAGCACCAGCGGCTGCTGCATCAGGCCCTGGAAGTTGGACAGGAAGTCGTCCACCTCCTCGATCGAGGGCTCGGTGGCGATCAGCTGCGTGACGTCCGAGCGGAACTTCTCCGCCATGACCCCGCCGAGGAAGATCTCCCGCTTGGCGGTCTTGTCCATGATCTCGTAGCCCCCGGTCGCAGGCTCGCCCTCCGCGGACTTGAACTCCACGACGCAGTAGTTGGGGCTGTTGTAGATCATGTTCATCGCGAACCTCTCGAGGGACGCCGAAGTGTTCCGTTCACCCATGCTGATGACGTAGCTCCTGCCGATGATCGTGCTGCGGTGACCGACAGGCGTCGCGGGGGTGGCGCGTGGATGCCTGCGCGACCCCTCGGGGCCGTTCATCCGCCGCCGTGCGCCGTCCGCAGCGCCTCGTCGACCATCTGGGGGTCGATCGGCCGGAGCGCAAGCGCCTCGAGGCGGCTGTCCGCCCGCCAGTCGGTCTCCTGCCAGTGGCCGCCGGCGCCGTCGACCCACTGCCAGCCGTACCAGGCGCGCGACGTGCGGAACACGCCCTTGGCGCGCAGCAGACCGCAGGCGCGCAGCGCGCCGCCGTCACCGGCCAGCGTATCGAGCGCATCGTGCAGCCGACGGCGGTCCCAGACCTGGTCGGGCGACCAGCGCCAGGCGGCGTCATGCACGCCGTCCAGCCCGCGCGGCGGCCGCAGCGCACGGTGCAGCAGGCCGGGGCCGGCGTCGGCGCCGAGCGCCTCCAGCACCCGGGCGAGCGGCGCCCGGCCGTCGGCGCTCGGGATCACCGCGCGCGGCCAGGGCGGCAGGCCGGCGAGCGCGTCGGCCAGCGAAACCGCGCGCCCCTCCGGCGCCGCCCCGGCGCGGTTGAGCACCAGCACCCGGGCGAGCGCGAGCTGCGCGAGCGCGAGCGCGCGGCCGGGGTGCGCCGGGTCCTCGTAGAGCGCGGCGCGGGTCGCGTCGACCACCGCGACCGGCGGCATCACCGCGAGCCTGCCGGCGAGCGCCGGGTCGCGCAGCGCATCGACCAGCTGCGCCGGATGGCCGAGCCCGGTCGCCTCGACGATCAGGCGGTCCCACGGCCCGCGGCGCAGCAGCCGGGTGAGGGTCGCGGTGAATGCGACCCGGGCGGCGCAGCACGCGCAGCCCCCGGCGACCTCGGCGATCTCGACCGCGCCCGCATCGCCGGCGCGCGCGAGCAGCGCACGGTCGATGCCGAGCGCACCGAACTCGTTGACCAGCACCGCCCAGCGCTCGCCCGCGGGCCGCGCCGCGAGCCAGCCGGCGACCAGCGTCGTCTTGCCCGCCCCGAGGAAGCCGGTCACCAGCAGCGCCGGCAGCGGCGGCGACGCGCTCACCGCCGCCAGAACCCCGGGGTCAGCAACACGAACACGGTGAGCAGCTCGAGCCGCCCGGCGAGCATCGCGAACGTGCAGATCCAGGTCTGGAAGTCTCCCAGCACCTCGTAGTTGTCCATCGGCCCGAGCACTCCCAGCGCCGGGCCGACGTTGTTGATGCAGGCGAGCGCCCCCGAGACGGCCGACACGACGTCCAGCCCGGTGGCCACCAGCAGCAGCGTGACCCCGACCACCGTGGCGCCGTACAGCAGCATGTAGCCGAGCACCGCCAGGATCAGCGGCGAGTCGACGATCTGGCGGCCGAGCAGCAGCGGCTGGATCGCGCGCGGATGGCTCATCCGCAGCAGTTCGCGACCGGCCTGCTTGACCAGGATCATCGTGCGGACCATCTTGATGCCGCCGCCGGTCGAGCCGGACGACGAGCACAGCGCCCCGACGCCCATGAGCACCAGCCCGGCGAGCACCGGCCAGCGCTCGTAGTCGGCGCCGGTGTAGCCGGTGGCGGTGGCCATCGACACGGTCTTGAAGATCCCGTGGCGTGCCGCCGACCACGGATCCTCGTAGGTCGCGGTCGACCACAGGAAGACGACCATCGCCGCAGCCACCCCGAGGATGGACGCCCACACCCAGCGCGCCTCGGGGTCGCGCGCGTACGGCGCGAACGACCGCGCCCGCAGCGCGACGAAGTGGGTGGTGAAGTTGAGCACCGCGAGCAGCATGAACGCCACCAGCACCGCCTCGATCGCCGGGGAGTCGAACGCGGCGACGCTGGCGTCGCGGGTGCTGAAGCCGCCGAGCGACAGCGCGGAGAACCCGTGGCAGACCGCCTCGAACCAGCTCATGCCGGCGAGCCGCAGGCCGAGGATGCACAGCGCGGTCAGCGTCACGTAGATCAGCCACAGGTACTTCGCGGTCTGCGTGATCCGCGGCGTGAGCTTGTTCTCCTTCATCGGGCCCGGCGTCTCGGCCTTGAACAGCTGCATGCCACCGACGCCGAGCAGCGGCAGGATCGCGACCGCGAGCACGATCAGTCCCATGCCGCCGAACCACTGCAGCGCGTGCCGCCACAGGTTCAGGCTCTGCGGCAGCGCGTCCAGCCCGGTGAGCACGGTCGCGCCGGTGGTGGTCAGTGCCGACATCGACTCGAAGAACGCGTCGGTGAACGACAGGCCCTCGATGCCGAGCATCAGTGGCACCGCGGCCGCGGCCGCCATCGCGAGCCACGCCAGCACCACCAGCAGGCAGCCGTCGCGGGGCTGCAGTTCGCGTCGGTAGCGCCGGGTGGGCGCCCACAGCGCAACGCCCGCCGCGCCGGTGACGAGCGCGGCCTCGACGAAGCTGCCGGTGGTGCCGTCGCTTACCGCGAGCGACCAGCCGATCGGCAGCAGATAGGTCGCCGCCAGCACCAGCAGCAGCCCGCCCAACACGTGGGCGATCGCGATGATGCGGGTCACGGGACGGCGCCTTCAGCGCCCGGCGCGCTCGAGCGCGTCCTGCGGCTGCGAGACCCGGCGCACCGACGCGGACTCGGGCACGTCGACCGCGGCCACCGGCGGCCCGGCGACGAGAACGGCAAGCGTCCGCAGGGCCTGCGGCGCAAGGCCCGCGGCAGCGGCGTATGCGCCCCGAGCGGCGGCTCGCCGGTCGGAGCGCGGGCGCGCCGCGCGACGCGGCAGGGATTCGTTCGGAATCGTCGTGGACACGGGCTGTGCGAGGCACGCGCCGAAGTCGGGCGCGTCGGATTCTAGCGGCTGGGCGACGGCCGCGTGCGGGGCGGACGGGGTATGATCGCCGCACGAGGACGCTCGCACGCGGCGCGGCCGCGCACCCGGGGCGTCCTGCGGCGCACCCGAGCGGGGCCCAGACCCCGCCGCACAGGAGGAGACGTTGCGACCGACGGACACCCGCGATCCCGACCATTTCCACAAGGTCGTCGACTGCCAATGGGCGTGCCCCGCCCACACCCCGGTTCCCGAGTACATCCGTCTGATCGGCGCCGGCCGGCACGCAGACGCGTACATGGTCAACTGGCGATCCAACGTGTTCCCCGGGATCCTGGGCCGCACCTGCGACCGGCCGTGCGAGCCGGCCTGCCGGCGCGGCCGCGTGGAGGAGGCGCAGCAGGCCTCGCCCGAACCGGTCGCGATCTGCCGCCTGAAGCGGGTCGCGGCCGACCTGAAGGGCGATGTCTCCGAACTGATGCCGCCGCCGGCCGCCGCCCCGAACGGCCGCCGGGTGGCCTGCGTCGGCGCCGGGCCCGCGTCGCTCACGGTCGCGCGCGACCTGGCGCCGCTCGGTTACTCGATCACGCTGTTCGACCAGGACCCGAGGATGGGCGGGTTCATCCGCTCGCAGATCCCGCGCTTCCGGCTGCCGGAGTCGGTGATCGACGAGGAGGTGGGCTGGGTGACGCGGCTGGGCGACGTGAGCTTCGTGCAGCGGCGCATCGACTCGCTGCAGGCGCTGCTCGCCGAGGGCTGGGACGCGGTGTTCGTCGGCTCGGGCGCCCCGCGCGGGCGCGACCTGGACGTGCCCGGTCGCCGCGAGGCGGCGGCGAACGTCCATATCGGCATCGACTGGCTGAACTCGGTGTCGTTCGGCCACGTGACCCGCATCGGCCGGCGCGTGATCGTGCTGGGCGGCGGCAACACCGCGATGGACTGCTGCCGCTCGGCCCGGCGACTCGGCGGCGAGGACGTCAAGGTGATCGTCCGCTCGGGCTTCGACGAGATGAAGGCCTCGCCGTGGGAGAAGGAGGACGCGATGCACGAAGGCATCCCGATCCTCAACTTCCTGGTGCCCAAGGCGGTCGAGCACGCCGACGGCCGGCTGGTGGCGATGGTGTTCGAGAAGGTGCACGCGGTCTACACGACCGACGCCGCCGGCCGTCGCCGGCGCGACCTGGTGCCCACCGGCGAGCCCGACCAGCGCTTCGAGTGCGACGACGTCCTGGTGGCGATCGGCCAGGAGAACGCGTTCCCGTGGATCGAGCGCGACATCGGCCTGGAGTTCGACCGCTGGGGCATGCCGACGCTGGACGAGAAGACGCTGCAATCGACGATCCCGAACGTGTTCTTCGGCGGCGACGCCGCGCTCGGCCCGAAGAACATCATCTGGGCGGTGGCGCACGGCCACGAGGCTGCGGTGTCGATCCATCGGCACCTGAACGGCGAGCCGGTCGCCGAGCGCCCGGCCCCGGGCGTGACGCTGGTGTCGCAGAAGATGGGCATCCACGAGTGGGCGTACGACAACGACGTGTCGAACGACGCGCGCCACAAGGTGCCTTGGGCTGCGGCCGCGAAGGCGCTCGCCTCGATCAAGGTGGAGGTGGAGCTCGGCTTCGACGCGGCCACCGCCTACAAGGAAACCCAGCGCTGCCTGAACTGCGACGTGCAGACGGTCTTCACGGGCAGCCAGTGCATCGAGTGCGACGCCTGCGTCGACATCTGCCCGATGGACTGCATCACCTTCACCGCCAACGGCGACGAGCCCGACCTGCGCGGCCGGCTGAACGCGCCGGCGCTCGACCCGTCGCAGGCGCTGTACGTGTCGGACACGCTGAAGACCGGCCGCGTGATGGTGAAGGACGAGGACGTGTGCCTGCACTGCGGGCTGTGCGCCGAGCGCTGCCCCACCGGCGCGTGGGACATGCAGAAATTCCTGCTCGAAATGACCCATGCGGGCGAGCCGCCCGGGCGCGCCGGCGCCGGCGTGAACCGCGCACCGTACCGGCGCGCCGCCGGCGGCGGCGGCGGCCGGACCGCGGTGCTCGCGTCGCCCGTGTCCGGGAGAGCCGAATGAACGCGCCGCTCGACGCCCGCAACGCACGGGCCGCCACGACCGCGCGCCCGATCGCCGCGCTGAACGACTTCGTCGTCAAGTTCGCCAACGTCAACGGCTCGGGATCGGCGTCGGCCAACGAGCTGTTCGCCAAGGCCATCCTGCGCATGGGCGTGCCGGTGAGCCCGCGCAACATCTTTCCGTCGAACATCCAGGGGCTGCCCACCTGGTACGAGGTGCGCGTCTCGGAGAAGGGCTGGTTGGGCCGGCGCGGCGGCGTCGACATGCTGGTCGCGATGAATCCCCAGACCTGGGACCGAGACCTCAAGGAGATCGAGCCCGGCGGCTATCTGTTCTTCGACTCGAGCAAGTTCCAGCCGAAGGAGAAGTTCCGCGACGACGTGACCTCGATCGGCATGCCGCTCACCGAGATCTGCAACGCGACCTACGCGGACTCGCGCGAGCGGCAGTTGATGAAGAACATCCTCTGTCTGGGCGCGCTGTCGGTGCTGCTGGGCATCGACCCGGCGGAGATCGAGACGCTGTTCTCCGAGCAGTACCGGGGCAAGGAGCGGCTGCTCGACTCGAACGTGAAGGCGCTGAAGCTCGGGCGCGACTACGCGGCCGAGTGCCTGGCGCCGATCGGCCTGCGCGTGGAGCGGCGCGACGCGGTCGGCGACCGGATCTTCCTCGAAGGCAATTCGGCCGCCGCGCTCGGCGCGGTGTACGGCGGCGCGAGCGTGTGCGCGTGGTACCCGATCACGCCGAGCTCGTCGGTGGCCGAGGCCTTCACGTCCTGGTGCAAGCGGTTCCGCCATGCCCCGGACGGCGCCGCGCGCTACGCGATCGTGCAGGCCGAGGACGAGCTCGCCTCGATCGGCATGGTGGTGGGCGCGGGCTGGAACGGCGCGCGCGCGTTCACCGCCACCAGCGGACCGGGCATCTCGCTGATGACCGAGTTCATCGGCCTGGCGTACTTCGCCGAGATCCCGGTCACCATCGTGAACGTGCAGCGCGGCGGCCCGTCCACCGGCATGCCCACCCGCACGCAGCAGGCCGATCTGCTCGCCTGCGCGTACGCGTCGCACGGCGACACCAAGCACGTGCTGCTGCTGCCCGAGGATCCGACCGAGTGCTTCGAGCACACCGCGCAGGCGCTCGACCTGGCCGACCGGCTGCAGACCCCGGTCTTCGTGATGACCGACCTGGACATCGGCATGAACACGCGGCTGTGCCGCCCGCTGCAGTGGGACGACGCCCACCGGATGGACCGCGGCAAGGTGATGGACTTCGAGATGCTGGAGAGCGGGCGCGACTTCGGTCGCTACCTCGACGTCGACGGCGACGGCATCCCGTACCGGACCTATCCGGGCACCCACCCGACGCGCGGCGCCTACTTCACGCGCGGCACCACGCGCAACGCGTACGCGAAATACAGCGAGGCCGGTCCGGACTACGTGTACAACATGGAGCGGCTGCTGAAGAAGTGGGACACCGCGAAGTCGCTGGTCCCCCAGCCGGTCGAGCGCCGGGCGGCGCAGCCCGCGCGCTTCGGCGCGATCTACTTCGGCTCGACCAGTCCCGCGATGGACGAAGCGCTGGAGGTGCTCGAGGAGCACGGCGTGCCCCTGGACACGCTGAGGCTGCGCGCGGTCCCGTTCCCGGACGGCGTGAAGGCCTTCATCGACCGGCACGAGCAGGTGTTCGTCGTCGAGCAGAACCGCGACGCGCAGATGCGCAGCCTGCTGGTCAACGAGCTCGGGATCGACCCGGCGCGGCTGGTGCCGGTGCTGCACTACGACGGCACGCCGATCACCGCTCGCTTCATCATCCAGCGGATCACCGCGGCTGCGATCGGCGGCGTCCGCGCGGGAGCGGCCCGGCGCACCGGCGGCGCGGACTGAAGCCAGGACCGGACCATGACCTACATCGCCAAGCCCCGCCTGCACCACCCGACGCTCACCCGCAACAAGGTCGGCTACACCCGCCGCGACTACGAGGGCGCGATCTCGACGCTGTGCGCCGGCTGCGGCCACGACTCCATCAGCGCGGCGATCGTGCAGGCCTGCTGGGAGCTGGACATCGAGCCGCACCGGGTGGCCAAGCTCTCGGGCATCGGCTGCTCCAGCAAGACGCCCGACTACTTCCTCGGCAACTCGCACGGCTTCAACACGGTTCACGGCCGGATGCCCTCGGTGCTCACCGGTGCCAACCTCGCCAACCGCGATCTGCTGTACCTGGGCGTTTCCGGCGACGGCGACTCCGCCTCGATCGGCATGGGCCAGTTCGCGCACGTGATGCGGCGCGGGGTCGACATGGTCTACATCGTCGAGAACAACGGCGTGTACGGCCTGACCAAGGGGCAGTTCTCGGCCACCGCCGACAAGGGGTCGAAGAGCAAGCGCGGCGTGGTCAACAGCGACTCGCCGATCGACATGGTGTCGATCGCGCTGCAGCTCGGCGCCACCTACGTCGCACGCGGCTTCTCCGGCGACAAGCAGCAGCTGGTGCCGCTCATCAAGGGCGCGATCGAGCATCGGGGCGCGGCGTTCATCGACGTCGTGAGTCCGTGCGTGGCCTTCAACAACCACGCCGGCAGCACGAAGAGCTACGAGTACGTGCGCGCGCACAACGAGGCGGTCAACCGGATCGACTTCATCGACCTCGCTGCCGAGCAGACCGCGCAGGTCGCGCCCGGCGGCTTCGTCGACGTGCCGCAGGCCGACGGCAGCACGATGCGGCTGCGTCGGATCGACGACGACTACGACCCGACCGACCGGATCGCGGTGATGAACACCATCGCCGAACGGGGCGCGCGCGGCGAGGTGGTCACCGGGCTGCTGTACGTGGATCCGGCCCCCCAGGATCTGCACGCTCACCTGAACACGGTCAGCACGCCGTTCAACCGGCTGGGCGACGCCGAGCTGGTGCCGGGCCAGCGGGCGCTGGACGCCCTGAACCGGGCGCTGCGCTAGCCGGCGCCCGGCGCCCGCCGCGCGTACCCGCCGCACCCGCGGGCCGTGCCGGTCGCGCGGGTGCGCTGGCCGCGCGCCCCGGCCTAGGGCACGATGGCGCCCTCGCCCGATCCCCGTCCCATGTCCGACACCCCCCCGGCCGCCCCGCCCAGCCAGTTCTCCCTGCTCGCGCAGCGCCGGTTCCTGCCGTTCTTCGTCGCGCAGTTCCTCGGCGCGGCCAACGGCTACTTCCTGCAGTTCGCGGTGGTCGTGCTGGTGACCTTCCGGATCGACGTGCCGTGGCTGCCGCCTCAGTATGCGGGTCTGGCGATCGGCGCGCTGTACGTGCTGCCCTACCTGCTGTTCTCGGCCACCGGCGGGCAGCTTGCCGACAAGTTCGACAAGACCGCGCTCACCCGGGCGATCAAGACGCTGGAGATCGGCATCGTCTCGCTGGCGGCCTGGGGGCTGGTGTCGATGAACGTGCCGCTGCTGCTGGGCTGCGTGTTCCTGATGGGACTGCATGCGACCCTGTTCAGTCCGGTCAAGTTCGCCTACCTGCCGAACCACCTGTCCGAGCGCGAACTGACCGGCGGCAACGCGATGCTGGAGACCGGCACGTTCTCGGCGATCCTCTTCGGCAACCTGGCGGGCGGCGCGCTGGTCGCGATCCCGGGCCGCGGCCCGACGCTGGCCGCCGTCGGGCTGCTCGTGCTGGCGGTCGCCGGCCGGGTGGTCGCCCAGTTCGTGCCGCCCACCCCTGCCACCGCCCCGGGTCTGCGGATCGCGTGGAACCCGTTCGCCGAGACCGTCCGCACGCTGCGGGTCGCCCACGAGCGTCCGGTGCTGTTCCGCGCGGTGCTCGGCATCTCGTGGATGTGGTTCATGGGCACGGTCTTCCTGTCGCAGTTCGCGTCGATCGCGCGCGATCTGCTTCACGGCGGGCCGGCGGTCGCGGGCCTGCTGCTGGTGGTGTTCTCGGTGGCGGTCGCCGCCGGCTCGCTCGCCTGCGAGACGCTGTCGCGGCGCCACGTGGAGATCGGCCTGGTGCCGCTGGGCGCGATCGGGATGACCGTGTTCTCGGTCGACCTGTACTTCGCGACGCGGGCGCTCGAGCCGTACGGCGACGACTCGCTCGCCGGGTTCCTCGCGCAGCCCGAGCATTGGCGGGTGCTCTTCGACCTGGCGATGCTGGCGGTGTTCGCCGGGCTATTCAGCGTGCCGATGTACGCGCTGATCCAGACCCGATCGCCGATCACGCACCTCGCGCGCGTCAACGCGGCGAACAACGTGCTGAACGCGATGTTCATGGTCGCGAGCGCGGCGGTGGTGGCCTCGCTCCTCGCCCTGGGACTCACGCTGCCGCAGGTCTTTCTCGCGGTGGGGGTGGCCAACGCGCTGGTGGCCGCCTACGTGTTCCTGATGGTGCCGGAGTACCTGCTGCGGTTCGTCGCCTGGGTCGCCTCGCGGATCGTCTACCGGTTCCGAGTGCGCGGCGACGAGCACGTGCCGGCGAGCGGGCCGGCGGTGCTGGTGTGCAACCACGTGAGCTTCGTCGATGCGGTGCTGCTGATGGCGGCGAGCCCGCGGCCGATCCGCTTCGTGATGGACCACCGCATCTTCGCGCTGCCGGTGCTGGGCACGATGTTCCGGCTGTCCGGCGCGATCCCGATCGCGCCGCGGTCGGTCGACTCGGCGACCTACGAGCGCGCGTTCGAGCAGGCGCGCCGCGTGCTCGACGAGGGCGAGCTGCTGGGCATCTTCCCGGAGGGCGCGATCACCCGCGACGGGCGGCTTCAGCCGTTCCGAGCCGGCGTGCGCAAGCTGCTGGACACGCACCCGGTGCCGGTGCTGCCGATGGCGCTCGGCGAGCTGTGGGGGTCGTACTTCTCGCGCATCGAACAGGGCCGCGCGATGGTGCGGCCGTTCCGGCGCGGGGCCTTCACCCGCGTGCGGCTGGAGATCGGCGAACCGATGCCGGCGCACGAGGCCACCCCCGAGGCGCTGCAGCATCGCGTGCAGGCGCTGCTCGACCGCGGCCCGACGCGCCGCCCCGCCTGACGGCCGACCGGACGTCCCCAGCTCGCGGCCGCACGCCCCCCGCGCGCGCCCGTCCCGGCTCCGGCGCCTGGCGGCAAGGCCCGGTTAGCGGCTCGCGGGCAGCGTGATCCCGACGGTGAGCTGAATGCTGTCGTAGCCCGAATTGCTCGGCAGCAGGTTCGCGTTCGAGATGTGGAACCAGCGCAGGCCGACGTCGAGCGTCCGGCCGGCGCCCAGCCCGAAGCTGCGACCCACGCCGCCGATCACGGTGAACTGGAAGTGGGTGCCGTCGGCCGGAAAGCTGCTGCCCACCGCGTACTGCAGGCCCCCGCCGGCCTCGGCGAACCACGCCCGCTGTCCGCCTGGCCACCAGCGCAGGATCGCGTCGACGCCCAGCCCGACCGCCCGACCGCCGCCGACGATGTGGTCGAACGCTTCGATCGGGGAGACCACCCCGTCCAGCTGCAGCGACAGCGACCCGTAGGCGGCGACGCACGCGCCGACCGCCAGCCGCGACTGCCGGCCCTCGTCGCCGAAGTTGTGGACCGGCCCGGAGGCGTGCACCTGCAGGAAGCGCGCGCCGCCGCAGGTCGCATCCCAGGCCCGTGGGTCGAGCACCGGCCAGCTCCAGGGCGCCCACCACCGGGTCTCGGTCGCGGCGGCCGGGCGGACGCAGAACAACGCTGCCGCGACCGCAGCCGCGAGCTTCGCGCGGCGCGCGCGGACGGGGTACGCGGGCATCGACACCTCCGGGGCCGGCGACGGACGGGCGCGAGTGTCGGGCCGGTCGCGGGCAGCCCACCGCATGCCCGCACGCGCCTCACGTGCATTCGGCGGCACGCTCGACGCGGGCGCGATCCGCCTCTGCATCGCGGCGAAGACGAGCCGCGACGGCACGCGAGCGGCCCCGGACACCGGATCGCGCCCGTGCACCTGCCGGCCCGGCGTTCGGCCCGGCCCGCTCGGCACCCACCCGCCGCTCGGCACCCACCCGCATCGCAAGCGCGAACCCGCTCGCGGCGAGCCCGCGCGAACTCGCCCTCCGCGCGCGCCGGGACGCGGGGCGTCAATCGCGCCAGGTCGGCCGCCGCCGTTCCTCGAAAGCGGCGAGCGCCTCGCGCGAGTCCTCCAGCGGCAGCACCGAAGCGAGCAGGTCGACCGCCGCCGAGACGCCCTGACGGTAGCCGGCGTCGATCCCGGCCACGAAGGCCGCTTTGCCGCGCCGCATCAGCTGGGGCGACTTCGCGGCGAGACCGCGCGCGATCGCGCGCGCATGCTCGAGCGCGCCGCCCGCCGGAGCCAGCCGGCTGACCAGTCCGATCGCGTGCGCCTCCTGCGCGGTGAACGTGCGGCCGGTGAACAGCAGGTCGAACGCACGGTAGCGGCCGACGATCCGGTGCAGGTGCGTGTAGTGGATCGCCGGCAGCAGCCCGACGTCCATCTCGGGGTAGCCGAAGTCCGCCGACGCGTCCGCGACGATCAGGTCGCACGAGATCGCGACCGTGATGCCGCCGCCGCGCACCGCGCCGCCGACCGCCGCGATCGACGGCTTGCCCAGGCCGAACTGCAGGTCGGTGAGCCGCGCGTACAACGCGTGCAGGGTCGCGTGGGCACCGGCCGCATCCTTGCGGCGCAGCGCCTTCAGGTCGAGACCGGCGCAGAACCGCTCCGGCACCGCGCTGCCGACGATCACCGCGCGGACCCGGTCGTCGTCGCGCGCCCGCTCCAGCGCCGCGAGCAGCTCGGCCAGCGTCCGGTCGGTAAGCGCGTTGACCGGCGGCCGGTCGAACAGGATTTCCGCGACCGCGTCGCGGACCTCGACCCGCAGCGTCGCGGGCTCGGGCGAAACCGGATCGGACATGGCGTACTCGCGGGCAAGGGGCGGATGCGGTGACCGCGCGGCACGGCCGCGATCCGCTCGCATCTCGCCCGATCCGACCGGAGCCGTCAACCCGACTCGCCGGGCGAGAACGCGTCGTCGGCAGCACCCCGGATCAGGTCGCGCAGCCAGCGGTGCGACGGCCGCGTCGTCTGGGCGCGGTGCCAGAGCAGGTCGACATGGACCGGCGGCAGCTCGAACGGCAGCGGCCGGGTCACCAGCTGCGCGGCGCTGCCTGCCGATTCGACGAAACGCGCGGGCAGCACGGTGAGCAGGTCGGTCTGGGCGACCACCTGGCCGGCGGTGAAGAACTGGTTGACGGTCAGCACGACCCGCCGCCGGCGACCGAGGGCGGCGAGCGCCTCGTCGACGAAGCCGAACGGCCGTCCGCTGAAGCTGACCAGCAGGTGGCGGGCGGCGCAGTAGAGGTCCAGGTCCAGCGGGCCGCGGGCGAGCGGATGCCCGTCGCGCATCACCCCGACGTAGCGGCCGTCGTAGAGCCGCTGGTGGAGGAACGGGCCGCGGGCGCCGTCTTGCAGCGCCTGCAGGCCGATCGTGGCGATCGCTCCCGGGAAGTGGCCGACCGCGGCGTCCAACTCGCCGGCGGCCAGCATCGGTCGCGGATCGCGGGTGAGCAGCGGACGCACCCGCAGCGATACCCCAGGCGCCACCGCCTCCAGCCGGCGCACCAGCGGCGGCACCAGCTGCGCGGCGGTCGCGTCCGCCATCGCCAGCACGAAGCTGTCGCGCGCGGCGGCCGGCTCGAACCGGTCGGTCTGCATGGCCGCCCGCAGGCCGTCGAGCGCCGCCCGCACCGCCGGCCACAGGTCGAGCGCTCTCGGGGTCGGCTGGACACCGTAGCCCGAGCGGACGACCAGCTCGTCCTGCAGCGCGTCCCGCAGCCGACGCAGCGCGTTGCTGACCGCGGGCTGGGTCATCGCGAGGTTCGCCCCGGCCCGGGTGAGGTTGCGCTCCGACATCACCTCGTCGAACACCCGCAGCAGGTTCAGGTCCAGGGTTCGGAAGTTCACGCGACCGGCGGCCGATTTGATCTGACGAATGGTATGCTGATCTTACCATTCAATCGATGAATGGTATGGATTCCCAACGTCCATTGGCGCGAATTGCTGCGGTGCGACATCCTGTGCGCATCGGCGGCGTACGGCCGCAGCCTTCTTCGGAGCGGAATCATGACCAGGATCCATCTGACCCCCGGCGCCACGGTGTTGTCCTCCGCCAGGCACGACGGCCTGGAGCGGATCCTCGCCGGGTTCGCGGTGATCGCGCAGCTGTTCGGCGCCTCGCGCCCTCGGCGCCCGGGCGCCACCCCCGGCGTCGCCGGCGAATCGCCGGTGCGGCCCGTGGCCGCCCGGGTCTGACGGCGCCCGAGGTTCGCCTCGGCGGGGCCCGGCCGGGCCTCAGGCATCCGTCATACAATAGGCCGATGCCCCGAGCCCAGCCGCGGCGAGAAGCCCTCGCCGGTCACCTGCTGTCGGCGATCGTCCAAGAGACGCTGCGTCCCGGCGAGCCGATCGACCCGGCGGCGCTCGCGCGCCGCCACGGCGTGAGCCGAACCGTGGTGCGCGAGGCGCTGGCCGACCTGGGCGGCAAGGGGCTGGTGCGGGCCCGCCCGCGGATCGGCACCACGGTGGCGCCGCGCGACGGGTGGCATCTGCTGGATCCGGCGCTGCTCGAGGCGATCGTCGCCGGCCCGGGCACCGAAGACCTGCGGGCCGACGCGGCGGCGCTGCGTCGGGTGGTCGAGCCCGCGATCGCCGCCGATGCGGCCGGCGACGCCGATCGCCCCGCCCGTGCGGCGGTGCTCGATGCCGTCCGCGCGATCGCCGGCGCGGTCGGCGCGAATGATCCGGGCGCGTTCGTCCTGGCGGACGCCGCCCTGCACGCGGCGATCGCCGCGGCGTGCCGCAACCGACTGCTGGGAGCGATCGACCTCGCGCTGCGCCCGCTGCGGGATGCGCAGCGCAAGCAGTACGCCGCCGACGCCGGCGGCGTGGGCCTGCGCCGCGCGCTGGTGTTGCAGACGGGCCTGGCGCTCGCGGTCGTCCGGGGCGATCGGGTCGCCGCCGCCGGCTGGGCGCTCGAGCTGGCCGGGCTCTCCAGCGCGACCGACCTGCCCGCGCCGACGCTCGCCCCGATTGTGCGCCGAGACCCGGCGACCCGCGGGACCGCCGAGCCCGTCCCGCGTCCGGTCCGCGACCCGGTCCCGTTCGACCCGCGCGTGGCCGATGACCCCACCGCTCCCCTCCCGGCGAGCCGGCCGGGCAACGCCGGGCTCGACGCCGTCGCCCCGGCGATCGCGCTCGCCGCGGCTCCGACGATCTCGCCCCCCTGGCCCGACCGCGCCGCCCCGACCGCGAGCTGGCACTGATCCTCGCCGGCGGGCCGCGGCTCGACCCCAGACCCTCGCACGCGACCGAGAGGCCTGGGCCTGACGGTCGCGCCGACCCTGCCCGTCTTACCGGTACAGCACGGTCGGCAGCCACATGCCGATCGCGGGGAACACGTAGAGCAGCGCGAGGGCGATCACCTGGATGATCATGAACGGGATCATCCCGGAGAAGATCTGGTTCAGGGTCACGTGAGGCGGCGCGACGCCCTTCAGGTAGAACGCCGCCATCGCGACCGGCGGCGACAGGAACGCGGTCTGCAGGTTCAGCGCCACCAGCAGCCCGAAGAACAGCGGATCCACCCCGAAGTTGTCCAGCAGCGGGATGAAGATCGGCATGAAGATCACGATGATCTCCGTCCACTCCAGCGGCCAGCCGAGCACGAAGATGATCGCCTGGGAGAGCAGCAGGAACTGCACCTTGGTGAGGCCGAGCGACATCACCCACTGTTCGATCAGCTCCTGGCCACCCAGGAGCGCGAACGCCGCTGAGAAGATCGAGGAACCGACGAACAGCCAGCACACCATCGCGCTGGTCTTCGCGGTGAGGAAGACCGACTCCTTCACCACCGCGAAGTTCAGCTGCTTGTAGGCGGCCGCGAGCAGCAGGCCGCCGGCCGACCCGACCGCGGCCGCCTCGGTGGGGGTGGCGAGACCGAATACGATCGTGCCGAGCACGGCCAGGATCAGGAACGCCAACGGGAAGAACGACCCGAGCAGCATCCGGAAGACCTCCAGCCGCGTGAAGGTCAGTACCGCGTAGTACCCGAGCAGCGCCGCGGCGATCACGCCGGCGAAGATCCAGAACCCGGTCGGCGCGGGTTTGCGCTCGGGCGCGTCGGACGCGGCGGCTGCCGGTGCGGCTGCCGGTGCGGGCGCGGCTGCGGGGGCTGGTGCGGCCGCGGCGGGTGCGGCTGCGCTGGCCGCCGTGCCGCCCGCGCCTGCCGCGGGTTCGGCGGCAGGCGCCGCCTGCGGTGCCGGCGCATCCTCGCTCGGTGGCTCGGCGAGCCCGCCCTCGGTCGAAGAAGACTCGGCGCCCGGGGGCTCGGCGAGTCCGCCCTGCGCCTCGGACGATTCCTCCTGGCCCATCTGCACCAGCCCGGAGGTGTCGATCACCTCCTCGGGGGCGGTGACCCCGCGCCAGACCAGCCCGACCAGCATCGCCCCGAACAGCGCCGGCAGCGCGGCGATCACCGCCTGGCGGGCAATCACCGACAGCGGCACGTCCAGATTGCGTGCCCCCTTCAGGCCGGTGAGCAGCGCCGGCAGCACCCGGGCGCCGACCCGAGACTGCAGCCGCTCGACGGCGTCGGGCAGCGGCACCCGCCGCTCGGACTCGGGCAGCGGCGGCATCAGGTGCGGCCGCAGCTTCGCGAGGACGATCACGTAGACCACGTACAGTCCGGCCAGCATCAGCCCGGGAAAGAACGCGCCGGCGTACAGTTGCACCACCGACACGCCGGCGGTTGCACCGTAGACGATCAGCATCACCGACGGCGGGATCAGGATCCCCAGGCAGCC
>JBIKMO010000334.1:0-4798 GCA_044359175.1 Burkholderiaceae bacterium
GCCCCTGGACGTCTGAACGCGCGGCCCCCGCCGCCGCGTCGCGTCGACGCATCGCCGCCCTTGCGACCCGGGCTGTCGATGCGTACAGTACTTCGGACTACTGTCGATGCTTACAGTGTCGGGCGGCGCCCGGCCTGCACGGGAGAACGCGATGAACAGACTGATCGAATGGCGCGGCACGCTGTGGCGGCGGCGCGTGCGCGGCGCAACGGCGCATCGCGGTCCGGACGGCGCGGTGCTGTCGGGCGCGCACGCACGCGAGCTGGAGCGTCCCACCTACCTGCGGCGCGGCCTGGTGATCGACGGGCTGGCCACGGCCGGCAGCCGAGCGGCGGTGGCCGCCGGGGGCGGTCTGCACCCGGCCCGGTGAGCGCCCGGCCCCGTGCCCGCTCGATGCGGGACACGGGGCACGCGTCGCGTCGGGCCGGCTCAGGCGCCAACCCCGACCGGGCTGGCCACCCCGCCGGCACGCGGCGTCGGCGTGGCGCGCGACCTTGCGGCCGCCGGCCGCTGCTGCCGGCGGCTACTTCCTGACCCGCTCGACCCACCAGTCGGGCTGCGCCGACCCGAAGTCACCGGAGGTCGCGAGCCGGTTGGCGACCTCGAGCGAAGCCAGGCCGGCCGGTGTGTCCGCCCGCCACAGGCCGTCGGCGATCCGGCGAGCGCCCGGCAGGCCGTGCCGCGCCAGCAGCGTGCGCGCCGCCTCGTCGTCCAGCGGGCGGGCGAGCACCACCAGCACGCCGCCCGGCAGCACCCTGGCGCGGCCGGAATCGTCGCGCAGCACCACCGCGCCCGGGTCGCCCTCCTTGACCGGGCCCGCCACGCGCCGCAGCACCACGGTCTTGCCGACCGCCGCGCCGGATTCGGCGCGCAGCGACGGCTCGAGCGTGAGCGGACGCCAGGTGCGACCGTCGTACCAGCCCGGGCCGTCACCCGGCCCCTTGGCGGCGGCCGCCGGCGACGCGCCCGAGGTGGGCTTCTCGACCGGCGCGCCTGGGCCGCCGCCCACGGCCGACGCGGCGGCGGCCTGGAGCGTCAGCACGAACGCGAGGGCGCGCAGGGCGCGGCGGGGTGCGGCTCGGGTCGGGTCAGCGGCCATGGAACGTGATGCTCCAACTCTGGAAGGTGCCGGTATCGACCGCGACCAGGTCCGCGACCTCGAGGGTCCACGTGCCCGCGGCGGGTTCGCCCAGGTGACGCATCGAACCGAACCGCCAGTCGGCGTAGCTGCCGCATCCACCGTTGCAGGCGCGCGGGTCCGCGAGCCGGCTGACCTGGGCGTTCGGACTGGTCAGTCGCACGCGCAGGTCGCCCGAGTAGCTGTGCGGCGCGGTCAGACGGACTTCGACCCATTCGATCTGAGCGATCGGGCAGCCGGCCACGACGATCGCGTCGGCGACCGGCTGCGGCGTGCCCGACGGCGACAGCGGGTCGAGCAGCGCCCGGTTCGGCGAACTCGAATACGGCCCGCAGCGCAGCTGCGCGGCGCTGCCGCCCACGCTCGGCCAGGCCGCCGAGGCCGCGACCGCGGCCTGCGCGTCCACGGTGCCGAAGCCGTACTTGTGGTTGAAGAGCCGGCCGCCGAAGGCGCTCTCCCAGCCCGGGTCGGTCGGATCGTTGCGCCGCGCGGTGTTGGCGAGAACCCACTGCACGTCGCGCCAGGTGAGGTTCGGGTTGTTCGCGAGCATCAGCGCGACCACGCCGGAGACCATCGGCGCCGAGGCCGAGGTGCCGCTGAAGTCGTTCCGGTAGGTCGCGTTGACGCCGGTGGTGGTCACGTTCGGCGAACTGCCGGAGGACGGCGCGCACACCATCAGGTTCGCCCCCGGCTCGCTGTAGGCCGCGCGCCGGCCGGTGTGGTCGACCGCGCACACCGCGACCACGCCGCGCACGTTGACCACGCCGTCGTAGTTCGCGTCGTCGTCCAGGCAGTTGCCGCCGCGGGTCCGGTAGCAGCCGCCGTTACCCGCTGAGAACACGTAGACCGCGCCTCGCCCGCCGCGTCCGGTGGTCAGGCCGGACTCGATCGCGGCCAGGTAGGCGGCCCCCGGGGGGTGCAGCGCGCCGTCGTCCGGCGAACCCCAGCTGTTGTGGTAGAGCGCGGTGACATCCGAGGCGCGGGTCAGCGCCTCGGCCACGTCCGAGTCCAGGTTGCTCGACAGCGCGTCGTAGGCCACGAACGACACTCGGGGCGCGACGCCGGACACGCCGGCCGCGTTGCCGTCACGGGCGGCCAGCAGCCCTGCGACCGCGGTGCCGTGGCTCTCGTCGCTCGTGCACGGCACGGGCCAGACGCTGCCGCGGTTGCCCGGCCGATAGCTCAGGCTGGCGCCGTCGACGTGGTTGGGCCGAAGGTCCGGGTGGGTGACCTCGATCGCGTCGTCGATGATCGCCACGCGCACGCCCGAACCGCGGGTGGTCGCCCAGGCGGGGACGACGCGCAGGTCCTCGCCCGCGGTCCCTCCGCTCTGGCCGGTGTTGCTCAGGTGCCATTGCTGGGCGAGCAGCGGGTCGGCGCCGGACAGCAGCGGCGAGGCGGTGAGCGAGAACACCAGCGGACAGCCGCTGCCCGCGCGAGTGGTCGTGGCGGTGGTGTTCGGGTTGCCCGGCGCGGGGGCCGGCGCGGGCGCAGGGGCGGGGGCCGGCGCAGGTGTCGGCGCCGGAGCCGGGCTGCCGCCGGGCGCGGGCGCGGGCGCGGGCGCCGGAGCCGGCGCGGTCCCGGTGGCGGGGGCCTCGGTCCCGCCGCCGCCCGAACCGCCGCACCCGGCGAGGGTCAGCGCAGCGCACAACAGCACTGCCGCGGGGGCTGCGGTCCTTCGGTGGGCAGGTCGCACCGTCGTATCCCTCGTCATGGGTCGCGTGGCGCGAACGCGCCGTCGGAAGTGTGCATGATCCGAGGCCGCTGCGGTACGAGGCGCGGCGGGCGCGACGAACGGACACCGGAGCCGGTGCGCCGGCGGTCGGCGGACGCGGCGTGGGACAATCCCCGGCCGAGTCCCTCCCGCGCCGCGCATGATCCGTACGCCCGACGACTTCCGCCCCGCCCTCGACCTCGAGCTGCACGACGACGCCATCGTGCACGTCTTCTGCGGCGACGCGATGGTGCTGCCGATCGACCGGCCGGCGCCGCTGCGCTGGCGCGCCTGGCGCGCGCTCGGCCTGGAGGCGGCGCGCGTGCAGCCGATCGGCCGGCGCACCGACGGCGACCATCTCGCGGTTGCGCTGCCCGAACCGCTGGCGGCGGACGCGCTGCCGCAGGGCCTGCGCGCAGCCGGGCTGAGGCAGTGGTTCGGCGCCCTGGACGACGACGCGATGTCGATCGCGATGCGCGCGGTGCAGATGCTCGAGTGGGACCGTACGCACCGGCACTGCGGTGCGTGCGGCACGCCCACCGAACAGGCCGCCCGCGAGCGCGCCAAGCGCTGCCCGGCCTGCGGTCTGACCGTGTATCCGCGGATCGCCCCGGCGATGATGGCGCTGGTCACCCGCGGCGACGAACTGCTGCTCGCGCGCGGGGTGAACTTCCCGCCCGGCCGCTACAGCGCGCTCGCCGGCTTCGTCGAGGCGGGCGAGACCCTGGAGGAGTGCATCGCGCGCGAGGTGCACGAGGAGACCGGCGTGCGGGTGCGCGAGCCGCGCTACTTCGCCAGTCAGAGCTGGCCGTTCCCGCACTCGCTGATGATCGCGTTCACCGCCGAGTACGACGGCGGCGATCTGCGCCCGGACCCGGCCGAGCTCGCCGATGCCGACTGGTTCGCCCTGGATGCGCTGCCGCAGCTGCCGCCGAGGATCAGCATCGCACGCGCGCTGATCGACGCCACCGTTCGGCGCCTGCGCGAAGGGCGCGGCTGAATCGCCGCGGTCTCTAGCCGGCGGCGAGCTCCGCCTTCGGCCGAGACTCGGCCGACAGTCCGCGCACGCGGCGGTCCATGTGCCCGCCGGGCGGGTGCAGCGTGCCCTCGAAGCTCGCCCCGTCGGTGCAGCGCAGCCGCAGCATCCGGCCGCGCGTGTAGTTGGTCAGGTGCAGCGCATGGATGACCCGGTGCGGGGCGCTCGGACTCACGAACAGCCGCCGGCTGGCGTCCCACGCCGGCACCGCACGCTGACAGCTCCAGTTGTGGGTCGCGTCCGGCCCGTCCCAGCGGTGCTTGCGCTCGAACAGCAGCACGGCGAGCGACAGCTGGTCGAACGCGACGATCTTCTGCGCCCGCCCGACCATCTCGGCGATCAGCTGCTGCCACTCGCCCCACAGCGGGCTGTCGGCGCGCATCGCGAAGATCCCGTGGTTCGTGATGGGCGCGGTCGCGACCCGCCACGCGGTCGCCGGATTGCGCAGCCCGAGCCAGGTATTGCCGAGCAGCCACCGGTAGAGATGCCAGGCCACCGGCCCGTAGTCGGCGTCCACCTCCCACGGAAACGACGCGCCGTCGCGCAGCGCGCCGTCGCGCACCCGTTCCCAGAAGACCGGCGTCTGCGCCCAGGTGTCCGCGTCCATCCACGCGTACATCTCGTAACCGGGGAAGTACCGGGGCAGGAACGGTTTGCCGCCGAAGCCGATGTGGTGCCGCTCACGCTTGTCGCGCGGCGGCTCGAACGGCCAGGTGCCCTCGGCCCGCTGCACGTCGCGCGCGCGCACGAGCGCGACCTGCTCGTCGGTGAGGCCCAGGTCGATCAGCCCGCAGTCGAAGGCCTCGCGCAGGCCGAGCGCCTCGACGCTGTCGAGCATGTCGAGCCAATCGGCGAAGTAGACGCTGCTGCAGGCGCTCACCATCAGCGTGCGCAGGGGCATGGGTCGCTC
>JBIKMO010000087.1:0-16119 GCA_044359175.1 Burkholderiaceae bacterium
GCCGTCCTCGGGCAGCGGTACCGGGCGGGCGTCGATGTCGACCACCCGGCGCAGCGTCGCGTCCGCCTCCAGGCCCTGGATCGCACCGCGCACCGTGCGGTGACCCGCGACGAAGCGCACGGCGACGTCTCGTCCGGACTCGACTGCGATCACGCCGGGCAGCCGGGCGAGTTCGTGGCGCACCGCGTCGTCGCCGGGCTCGGCCAGCCGTACGTTGAGGTCGGCTCGCATCGAGACCGAGAACGCGGTGTCGACGATCACCGCGATGCTGTCGCGCGCGAAATTGCCCAGCATCACGATCGCAACCGCCGCGGCGACCCCCACCACCGACAACGCCGAGCGCCAGGGCCGCCGCGCCAGGTTGCGCAGGATCATCCGCTGCGCGGGCCCGAACAGCCGGGCGCCGACGCGCTCGACGACGGTCACCCGGTAGCGGCCCGGCGCCGGCGGGCGCATCGCCTGTGCGGGCGGCAGCCGTACGGTCGCCCAGATCGCGTTCAGCGTGCCGGCGAACGCAGTGGCCACCGCCACCAGCGCGCCGGTGGCGAACAGCGACGGAGCGATCCGGTGGTCGAAGGTCGGGAACTGGAAGAACTCCGCGTACAGGCCGGTCATCAGGCGCCCGAACGCATCGCCGCCGGCGAAACCGACCGCCAGGCCGACCGCGACGATCACCGCGACCAGCTTCAGGAAGTGGGCGGCGATCGTGCGGTCCGGGTAGCCGAGCGCCTTGAGCGCGGCGATCTGCTCGCGCTGGGTGGCTACCAGCCGAGACACCACCACGTTCAGAAGGAACGCGGCCACACCCAGGAAGATCGTCGGCAGCACCGTGGCGAACACCCGCTGCTCGTCGATCTCGCGCTGCAGGAACTCGTGCGAAGTCTGGTGCTCCCGACCGTGGGCGTCGCGACCGCCCCACGGCGCGAGGTGCCGGTTCAGCTCGGCGATCACCGCCTGCGGGTTCGCACCGGGCGCGAGCCGCAGCGCCACGTGATCGAACGCGCCCGCCATGTCCCAGGCGGCCGCCAGCACCCGCTCGTCGACCCAAAAGACGCCGAAGCCGCGCAGGTCGGGCATGCCCGACAGGCCGGCGAACACGTACTCCGGCGACAGCGCGATGCCGCGCACGTGAAGCGTGCGCTGCCGGCCGTTGATCAGCGCGCGCACCTGCGAACCCGGCACGAGCCCGCGCGCCTGCGCGAACGACGCCGACACGAGCGCGTCGATCGCGCCGTCGCCGCGCACCCCGGGCCCGTCGGACTCGAGCGGCGCGCCGCTGCGCACGATCACCGCGTTCAGCCGCCGCGGCTCGCGCGGGTCGATCCCGATCATGCGGCCGAGCATCGGATCGTCGACGCCGTCGACGTCGATCCGCACGACCCGCTCGATCGTCAGCTGCAGATCGGCAACCCCGGGGATGCCGGACAGCCTGTCGGCGACCCCACGCGGGGCACGCCGCACCGCCGCGAACACGTCGGCGAACCGGCCCTGCGCGTAGAACGCATCGCGCGCCTCGACGAGCGAGTCCACCGCCGACAACGCGGTCACGTAGCTGCCCACGCCGCTGGCCACCACCAGCGCGATCGTGAGCGCCTGGCTCCACATCCGGCGCAGGTCGCGCAGCAGCTTGAGGTCGAGCGCCCTCATCGCGACCTCACCAGGACAGCTCCGACGGCGAGAGCCGATGCGCGTTGACGTCGATGCGCTGGATCGTACCGTCGCCCAGGTGGATCACGCGGTCGGCCATCCCGGCGATCGCCGCATTGTGGGTGATCACGACCGCCGTGGTGCCGAGCTCGGCGTTGATCCGCGCGATCACCTCGAGCACGAGCTTGCCGGTCCGGTAGTCGAGTGCGCCGGTCGGTTCGTCGCACAGCAGCACCTCGGGACGCTTGACGATCGCGCGCGCGATCGCCACGCGCTGCTGTTCCCCCCCGGACAGTTGCGCGGGAAAGTGATCGCGCCGGGGGGTCAGGCCGACCCGGTCGATCGCCTCGTCGATCGACATCGGACGACTCGCGATATCGGTGACCAGAGCGACGTTCTCGCGCACGGTGAGACCGGGGATCAGGTTGTAGAACTGGAACACGAAGCCGACGTGCTCGCGGCGGTAGGCGGTCAGCTCGGCGTCGCTCGCTCCGGTCAGCCGGTGCTCGCGAAACGCCACCTCGCCGGCGGTGGGCGCGTCCAGCCCGCCGAGGATGTTGAGCAGCGTGGACTTGCCGCTGCCGGACGGACCGAGCAGAACGATGAATTCGCCCGCGAGGATGTCCAGGTCGACATCGTGCAGCGCGATCACCTGGACCTCCCCGGTGCGGTAGACCTTGGACAGGCCGCGCGCCCGGAACAGCACGGGCCGGTGGGCGACGGGGGCGGGGGGATCGGGCATACGGCACTCGCGCGGGCTCGCCCGCCGGCGCATTGTCAGCTCGAAGCGACGCGCGCCAGTTGACCGGGGTCAAGACCGGGCCCGCGCCGCGCAGCCGCGCCGCGGGCGCGCGGGCTCAGGCCCGCACCGCGTAGTCGATCGTGACCGGGGCGTGGTCCGAGAAGCGCTGCTCGACGTAGATGTCCGCGCGCTTCGCGAGCATGGCGATGCCCGGCGTAGCGATCTGGTAGTCCAGCCGCCAGCCGACGTTCTTCGCCCAGGCCTGGCCGCGGTTGCTCCACCAGGTGTAGCGCTCGGGGCGCGGATCCAGCCGGCGGAACACGTCGACGAACCCGTGGTCGTCGAAGATCTGCGTGAGCCATGCGCGCTCCTCGGGCAGGAAGCCGGAGTTCTTCTGGTTGCTGCGCCAGTTCCTGAGGTCGATCGCCTGGTGCGCGACGTTCCAGTCGCCGCACAGCACGATCTCGCGGCCGCTCGCTCGCAGCGCCTGCAGGTGGCGGCCGAAGCGCTCCATGAAGCGGAACTTCGCGGCCAGCCGTTCCGGCGAGGACGCGCCCGAGGGCACGTAGACCGAGATCACCGTGTAGGCGCCGAAGTCCGCCTCGACGTACCGGCCCTCGGGGTCGAACTCGTCGCAGCCGAAACCCGCTCGGACCGCCTTCGGCCTGCGGCGCGAGTACAGACCGACGCCGCTGTAGCCCTTCTGGCGAGCGAAGTGGAAGTGACCCGCCGCGCGGCCGATCGTACGCATCGACGCGTCCAGGTCGTCGGCCTGCGCCTTGACCTCCTGCACGCAGACCACGTCGGCCCGCTGCTGCGCGATCCAGTCGAGGAAGCCCTTGCGGTACGCCGAACGGATGCCGTTGAGGTTCAGGGTGACGATACGCAGCATGTATGATCGACGGCCATGGACGAGCGGCGGGAGTTTATCCGGTTCGCGCTCGACGCCGGCGTGCTGCGCTTCGGGCGTTTTCGCACGAAGGCCGGGCGCGATTCCCCATACTTCTTCAACGCCGGCCTGTTCGACGACGGCGCGCGGCTCGGACGACTCGCCGAGTTCTACGCTCGGCGCCTGCTCGCCGCCGAGCGGACCGGTGAGGTCGCGTTCGACGCGCTGTTCGGCCCGGCCTACAAGGGCATCACCCTCGCCTCGGCCACCGCGGTGGCGCTCGCGCGCGCGGGCCGCAACGTGCCCTTCGCCTACAACCGCAAGGAGGCGAAGGACCACGGCGAGGGCGGCACGCTCGTGGGCGCGCCGCTCGCGGGCCGCGTGGTGATCGTGGACGACGTGATCTCCGCGGGCACCTCGGTACGCGAGTCGGTCGAGCTCATCCGCGCGGCCGGCGCCGTGCCCTCGGCGGTGCTGATCGCCCTCGATCGCCAGGAGCGCGGCGGCGACGCCGAGCACCCCACCGCGACCTCCGCCGTGCAGGAAGTCACCGCGCTGTACGGCATCCCGGTGCTGTCGCTCGCCTCGCTCGACGACCTGCTCGGCTGGCTCGACGCGGACGGCGGCGAGCACCTCGCGCACCGCGGCGCGATCGCGGCGTACCGGGCGCGGTACGGCGTCGCGCGGCGCTGAGGGCCGGGCCCGCGCGCGCCGCAGATCCGCGGATCGGCGCGACGGGCGCCCGAGAGCCGCGCCGCGCCTGCTCAGCCCGAACGCACCGCCACCCGAAGCACGAACCGCCGCAGCACCGTTCCGTCCGCGCCGCGCAGCTCGATGTCGACCGTGCCCTCGCCGAGGGCGCGGGCCTCGACGACGAAGACCTGCCACACCGGCGGCGTCGCGACCGCGGCGCCGGGGGCTCCGGCCGGCCACACCGGGCCGCTCGAGCGTCCGGTCAGCTCGAGGTGAGAGGGCATCCAGGTGACGATCCAGCCGGCGCCGGCCGCGCCGGGAGCACGCAGCGCGATCGCGAGCGATGCGCCCGGGGTGAGCTCGACGCGACGGCCCGCGTCGGCCTCGCCGTAGCGCTGCGCGATCCAGTCGGGCACCGGGGCGGGGCGTTCGGACACGGCCGGCCCATCCAGCGGCACCGGCGCGGCGCAGGCCGACAGCGCGACCGCGAGCGCCGCCGCGAGCGCGCGCGCCCCCCTCACGCCGCTCCCAGCCGGCGGCGCAGCAGCTCGTTGACCTGCTGCGGGTTGGCCTTGCCCTTCGTCGCCTTCATCGCCTGCCCGACCAGCGCGTTGAACGCCTTCTCCTTGCCCGCGCGGAACTCCTCGACCGACTTCGGGTTCGCCGCGAGCACCTCGTCGACGATCCGCTCGAGCGCGCCGGCGTCGCTGATCTGCCGCAGCCCGCGCGCCTCGATCACGCGGTCGGCCGCGTCGGGCTCGGCGCGCCGTTCGTCCCAGATCGCCTGGAACACCTCGCGGGCGATCTTGCCGGACACGGTGCCGTCGGCGATCCGCGCGATCAGCCCGGCCAGCTGCGGCGGCGACACCGGGCACGCCGAGATCTCGAGCGAATCGCGGTTCAACTGCGCGGCGAGCTCGCCCATCACCCAGTTGGCCGCGAGCTTGGCCTGCGCCGCCGGCTGCGGCAGCGCGGCGACCACCGCCTCGAAGTAGGCCGCGGTCGCGCGCGTGGCGGTGAGCGTGGCCGCGTCGTACGGCGACAGCCCGAGGGCGTGACCCAGGCGCTCGCGCATCGCGCCCGGCAGCTCGGGCATCCGTGCGCGCACGCGTTCCACCGTGGCCGCGTCGACCACCAGCGGCGGCAGGTCGGGGTCCGGGAAGTAGCGGTAGTCGTGCGCGTCCTCCTTGGAGCGCATCGACCGGGTCTCGTCGCGATCCGGGTCGTACAGCCGGGTCTCCTGAACGACGCGCCCGCCGTCCTCGATCAGCTCGATCTGGCGGCGCACCTCGACCTCGATCGCCTGCTGCAGGAAGCGGAACGAGTTCAGGTTCTTGATCTCGCAGCGGGTGCCGAACGCCGACTGGCCGCGGGGCCGCACCGAGACGTTCGCGTCGACGCGGAACGAGCCCTCCTGCAGGTTGCCGTCGCAGATGCCCAGCCAGGTCACCAGCCCGTGCAGCGTTCGCGCGTAGGCCACCGCCTGCGCGGACGAGCGCATGTCGGGCTCGGTGACGATCTCCAGCAGCGGCGTACCGGCACGGTTCAGGTCGATGCCCGACAGGCCGGCGAACGCGGCCCCGCCGAGCGCACGCATCGCGTCCTCGTGCAGCGATTTGCCCGCGTCCTCCTCGAGGTGCGCGCGCGTGAGCCGCACCGTGGCCGAGCGGCGCTCGCCGCCCTCCTCCCAGGCGACCTCGACGCTGCCGCCGCCGACCACCGGGGTCTCGTACTGGCTGATCTGGTAGCCCTTGGGCAGGTCCGGATAGAAGTAGTTCTTGCGCGCGAACACCGAGCGCGGCGCAATCGCGCCGCCCACCGCCAGGCCGAAGGCCACCGCGCACTCGAGCGCCGCCGCGTTGAACGTCGGCAGCACGCCGGGCAGCGCAAGGTCGACCGCACTCGCCTGCGTGTTGGGCGCCGCACCGAACGCGGTGGACGCGCCCGAGAAGATCTTGGAGCGGGTGGCGAGCTGGACGTGCGTCTCCAGCCCGATCACGACTTCCCATGCCGACGTCATCGTGCCCTCGTCATCGCGTCGCGCAGCCGCCGGTCCGCGGCTCGAACATCACCGGCCAGGCCTCCTCGTAGACGCCCGGCGCACACAGCCGCTCGCAGCCGGCGTGCGCGAGCGTCACGCGGCGCGGCTCCTGCCAGACCATCAGCCTGCACGAGCCGCCCGCGCGCTCGACCAGCTCGATCGACGGACGGCTGCGCACCTGCGTGAAGTCGGCGAGCTCGAAGCGGCAACCGCCGCGCCGGCCGACCCACAGCTGCCAGGTCAACGCGTCGACCCGGTTGTCGACCACCACCAGCCGTGCGTCCTCGCGAAACCCGTCCTCCTCGACCTGAGCGCAACGTCCGTCGAGGTCGATCGGCCGGTCGGCGATCGGGTTCGGGCCGCGCCCGCCCCCGCAGCCGGCCAGCACCAGCACGCAGGCGAGCGCCGCCATCCGGCCGGCGGCGAGCGGTGCGTGCCTCGCGCGCATCGTCTACTGCGGCGGCCGGCGGCGGTGCCAGTCGGTCGCCTGCTGGTAGCGGTCGGCCACCGCGAGCAGCCGCGCCTCGGACAGCCGCGGCCCGATCAGCTGCATCCCCACCGGACGCCCGCGCTCGCCGAAGCCCGCCGGCACCGACATCCCGGGCAGGCCGGCGAGCGACGCGCCGAGCGTGTACACGTCGGCGAGGTAGTTGCGCACCGGGTCGTCCAGGATCGCGCCGAGGTCCCAGGCCACGGTGGGCGACACCGGGCCGGCGAGCAGGTCGACGCGCACGAAGGCGGCGTCGAATTCCTCGGCGATCATCCGGCGAAGCTTCTGCGCCTGCAGGTAGTAGGCGTCGTAGTAGCCGTGGGACAGCACGTAGGTTCCGACCATGATCCGGCGGCGCACCTCGGCGCCGAAGCCCTCGGTCCGCGATCGCCGGTACAGGTCCTTCAGGTCCTTCGGGTCGCTCGCGCGGTGGCCGTAGCGCACGCCGTCGAAGCGCGACAGGTTCGACGACGCCTCGGCCGGGGCGATCACGTAGTACGCCGGGATCGCGAGCCGCGTGCGCGGCAGCCGCAGCGCGACCACCTCGGCCCCGAGCGACTCGAGCGCCGCGAGCGCCTCGCGGACCGCACGCCCGACGTCGGCGGCGAGGCCCTCGCCGAACCACTCGTCGGCCACGCCCACGCGCAGCCCCGCGAGCGGGCGCGACGGCGTGGGCGATGCGCCGCGCCCGGGCGGCACCGGCGACGCGTCGATCGCCGCGGCGTAGTCCTCCGGGGGCAGCTGCAGGCTCGTGGAGTCGCGCGCGTCGAACCCGGTCATCGCGCCGAGCAGCGCCGCGCAGTCGCGCGCCGACGCGCCGAACGCGCCGCCCTGGTCGAGGCTGGAGGCGAAGGCGATCATCCCCCAGCGCGACACGCGGCCGTAGGTGGGCTTGATGCCGGTGACGCCGCACATCGACGCGGGCTGCCGCACCGAGCCGCCGGTGTCGGTCCCGGTGGCGAGCGGTGCCAGCCCGGCCGCGACCGCCGCGGCCGAACCGCCCGACGAGCCGCCCGGGATCGCGGCCGGATCCCACGGGTTGCGCACCGGACCGAACCACGAGTGCTCGTTCGACGAGCCCATCGCGAACTCGTCGCAGTTGGTCTTGCCCAGGCAGACCGCGCCGGCCGCCGCGAGCCGCTCGACCACGGCCGCGTCGAATGGACTCACGTAGTCGGCGAGCATCCGCGAGCCGGCGGTCGAGCGCCAGCCGGTGGTCACGAACACGTCCTTGTGCGCGACCGGCAGGCCGAGCAGCGGGCCGCGCTCGCCGCGCGCGAGCCGCGCGTCGGCGTCGCGCGCCTGCGCGAGCGTCGCCTCGGGCCGCACGTCGATGAACGCGTTCAGGGGGCTTCGCCCGATCCGTTCGAGGTAATGGGCGGCGAGCTCCCTGGCACTCGCCTCGCCGCGGTCGAGCGCCCCGCGCAGCGCCGGCAGCGGCTGCAGGTGCCAGTCGGCGCCACTCACTCGATCACCCGGGGCACCAGGTACAGGCCGTGATCGACCGCGGGCGCGCAGCGCTGATAGGCCTCTCGCCGGTCGGGTTCGGTGACCTCGTCGACGCGCAGCCGCAACACCAGGTCGCCGGCGTGCGTCATCGGCGCCACCCCGGTGGTGTCGACCGCCTGCAGCGCGTCGATCAGCCCGAGCACTCCGTTCATCTGCCCGAGCAACCGTTCGGCCTCGCCGGGCGACAGATCGAGCCGGGCCAGCTCGCCGATGCGGGTCAGGTCAGAGAGCGTGACGGACAGTTTGAACCTCGATTTCCATCGTTAAGTGAAGCAATTATAAGTTATGATTCGCGTCGTTTCTGAGGAGAATCCCGGCGCCGGGACGGACCGGGAACGCACCTCCGCGCGTGCCGAGACGGCCCCGTCCACCCCTATCACGGACCCGACGATGTTCGGATTCTTTCGCAAGTACTTCTCCAACGACCTCGCGATCGACCTCGGCACGGCCAACACCCTGATCTACGTCCGCGGCAAGGGCATCGTCCTGAACGAACCGTCGGTGGTCGCGATCCGCCAGGAAGGCGGGCCGAACGGCAAGAAGACGATCGCGGCGGTCGGCAAGGAAGCCAAGCAGATGCTCGGCAAGGTGCCCGGCAACATCGAGGCGATCCGGCCGATGAAGGACGGCGTGATCGCCGACTTCACGGTCACCGAGCAGATGCTCAAGCAGTTCATCCGGATGGTGCACCCGGGGTCGCTGTTCGCACCCAACCCGCGGATCATCATCTGCGTGCCCTGCGGCTCCACCCAGGTCGAGCGCCGCGCGATCCGCGAGTCCGCGCTCGGCGCCGGCGCCTCGCAGGTGTTCCTGATCGAGGAACCGATGGCTGCGGCCATCGGCGCGGGTCTGCCGGTGTCCGAAGCCACCGGCTCGATGGTGGTCGACATCGGCGGCGGCACCACCGAGGTCGGCGTGATCTCGCTGGGCGGGATGGTCTACAGCGGTTCGGTGCGCGTCGGCGGCGACAAGTTCGACGAGGCGATCATCAACTACATCCGCCGCAATTACGGGATGCTGATCGGCGAGACCACCGCCGAGGCGATCAAGAAGGAGATCGGCTCCGCGTTCCCGGGCTCCGAGGTCAAGGAGATGGAGGTCAAGGGGCGCAACCTGTCCGAAGGCATCCCGCGGGCCTTCACGGTGTCGAGCAACGAGATCCTCGAGGCGCTGACCGACCCGCTGAACAACATCGTGTCCGCGGTCAAGATCGCGCTCGAGCAGACGCCGCCGGAACTCGGCGCCGACATCGCCGAGCGCGGGATGATGCTGACCGGCGGGGGCGCGCTGCTGCGCGACCTCGACCGCCTGCTGATGGAAGAGACCGGGCTGCCGGTGCTGGTGGCCGACGATCCGCTGACCTGCGTGGTGCGCGGCTGCGGCATGGCGCTGGAACGGATGGACAAGCTCGGGACGATCTTCACCAGCGAATGACCTGAAAGCGGGGCAATGGATCGCAGCCCGCCGCCGTTCTTCAAGCAGGGTCCATCGGCCAACGCGCGCCTGGTGTTCTTCACCCTGCTGGGCCTGTCGCTGCTGGTGATCGACTCGCGCACCGGCATGATGCAGGCGATGCGTCAGGGGATCGGCACGGTGCTGTACCCGCTGCAGCGCACGCTCCTCGTGCCTCGGGACGCGCTGTCGATGGGCACCGACTACCTGTCCGAGATCGCGCGGCTGCGCACCGAGAACCTCGAGCTCAGGCGGATCGAGATCGCGAACGCGCGCCAGCTGCTGCAGGTCGAGCAGCTCGCGCAGGAAAACCGCCAGCTGCGCGAGCTGATGGGCGCACGCGAGCGTGCCGCGGTCAAGAGCGTGATGGCGGAGGTGCTGTACGACACCCGCGATCCGTTCAGCCGCAAGCTCGTGCTCGACAAGGGGCTGCAGCACGGCGTGGCCGCCGGCCAGCCGGTGGTCGACGCCACCGGGGTGGTCGGCCAGATCACCCGCGTGTTCCCGCTGTCCTCGGAGCTCACGCTGGTCACCGACCGCAACCTGACCGTGCCGGTGCAGGTGCAGCGCAACGGCGTGCGGGCGATCGCCTTCGGCGGGGCCGAGCCCGGCCGCCTCGAGCTGCGCTACCTGTCGGTGAACGCCGACGTCAGGGACGGTGACGTGGTGGTGACCTCCGGGCTGGACAGCCTGTACCCGGCCGGCCTGCCGGTGGGGCGGGTGGTCAAGGTCGACCGCAGCCGCAGCGGCAACTTCGCCACCATCGTCGTCGATCCGCTGGCCGGCGTGGACCGCAGCCGTCTGCTGCTGGTACTGCTGGTCGACAAATCGGCCCAGCCGCCGCCGCCGCCGCCCGAGGCCGTCGAGCCCATCCGCGGCAAGCGCGCCGTGGCCCGGATCCAGTAGGGACGGGGAGACGCACCGTGCAGATGCGCCCGGAATACCTGCTGCTGCCGGCGAGCCGATCGTTCATCGCGTTCACGATCGCGGTCGCCTTCGTGCTGAACATCCTGCCGTGGGGCCGGATGTACGGCGTGCCCGACTTCCTCGCGCTGGTGCTGGTCTTCTGGAACATCCACCAGCCGCGCAAGGTCGGCATCGGGGTCGCGTTCCTGGTCGGACTGCTGATGGACGTGCACGCGTCGGCGCTGTTCGGCGAACGAGCGCTCGCCTACAGCCTGCTGTCGTACGGCGCGATGTCGATGCACCGGCGGGTGCCGTGGTACCGCCTGGGCGGCCAGATGCTGCACGTGCTGCCGCTGTTCCTGGTCGCGCAGCTGGTCGTGGTCGCCGTGCGGATGGCGGTCGGCGGCCCGTTCCCCGGGCTCGGCTTCTTCCTGCAGAGCCTGTCGACCACGCTGCTGTGGCCGCTCACCGACGTGCTGCTGCTCGCGCCGCAGCGCCGCGCGGTCGACCGCGACGACAACCGGCCGATCTGAGGCGGGCATGGTCGAGGTCAAGGACGCCGAACTCGAGCTCGCCCGACTGCGCTGGCGGCTGGTGTTTGCGATGGCGTTCGTCATGCTGCTGCTGGGCGTGGTGCTCGGCCGCTTCGTGTGGCTGCAGGTCTACCGCCACGCCGACTTCCACGCCCAGGCCGAGGACAACCGGATCGCGGTGGTGCCGGTGGCGCCCGCGCGCGGCCTGATCTACGACCGCAACGGCGTGCTGATCGCCGAGAACGTGTCGGCCTACACGCTCGAGCTCGCGCCGCGACGCATCGCGAACCTCGAGCGAACGATCGACGAGCTCGCCACGCTGATCGAGATCGGCCCGCGCGAGCGGCGCCGCTTCAAGCGCCTGTACGAGGACACCAAGAACTCCGAGTGGCTGCCGCTGAAGACGCGGCTCACCGACGAGGAGGTCGCGACGATCGCCGCGCACCGCTACCGGTTCGAAGGCGTGGAGGTCAAGGCGCGGCTGTTCCGCAACTACCCGCTGGGCCAGACCGCCTCGCACGTGATCGGCTACATCGGACGCATCTCGCCCGAGGAGAAGCGCCGGCTGGAGGACACCGGCAAGGCCTCCGCGTACGCGGGCAGCACGCACCTGGGCAAGGTCGGCGTCGAGCTCAGCTATGAGCACGTGCTGCACGGCGAGCCGGGCTTCGACGAGGTCGAGGTGTCGGCCGGCGGTCGTGCGGTCCGCTCACTCGCGCGCAATCCGGCCACCCCCGGCAGGAACCTGATCCTGTCGATCGACGTGCGGCTGCAGAAGCTGGTCGAGGAGTGGTACGGCGAACGCAAGGGCGCGCTGGTCGCGATCGAGCCGGCCACCGGCGACGTGCTCGCCTTCGTCTCGAGCCCGACCTACGACCCGAACCTGTTCATCGACGGCATCGACCCGGTGACCTGGAAGGAACTGAACGACGACCCGGACAAACCGCTGCTGAACCGGCCGTTGCGCGGCACCTACCCACCGGGCTCCACCTACAAGCCGTTCATGGCGCTCGCAGTGCTGGAGACCGGCACGCGCACGCCCACGCAGACCATCAACGACCCGGGCTTCTTCCTGCTCGGCGGCCACCGGTTCCGCGACTCCAAGCCCACCGGCCACGGCATCGTCGACCTGAAGAAGTCGATCGTCGTCTCGTCGGACACCTACTACTACAGCGCCGCCTTCGACATGGGCGTCGACAAGATCCACGACTTCATGAAGCCCTGGGGCTTCGGACAGCTGACCGGTATCGACATCCAGAACGAGACCACCGGCATCCTGCCGTCGTCGGCCTGGAAGATGAAGCGCTACAAGCAGAAGTGGCTGCCCGGCGAGACGCCGTCGGTGGGCATCGGCCAGGGCTACAACACGTTCACCATCCTGCAGCTCGCGCACGCGACCGCGATCCTCGCCAACGGCGGCACCGTGATGCGCCCGCACGTGGTCAAGGCGATCCACGACCCACGCGACGACAGCCGTACCCTCACCGTGCCCAAGGAGAGCTACCGGATCCCCCTGAAGCCCGAGTACCTCGCGCTGGTCAAGCAGGGCATGGTCGACGTCAATCGCTTCGGCACCGGTCGCATCGCGTTCGCCAACGCCGGGTACGTCGCGGCCGGCAAGACCGGCACCGCCCAGGTGATCGGCATCAAGCAGGGCGAGAAGTACGACGCCAAGAGAATCGCGGAGCGCTTCCGCGACCACTCGCTGTTCATGGCGTTCGCCCCTGCGGACGACCCGAAGATCGCGCTGGCGCTGATCGTCGAGAACGGCGGCTTCGGCGCGCAGGCGGCCGCACCGATCGCCCGCAAGGTGTTCGACTACGTGCTGCTCGGCAAGCTGCCGAAGGACACCCCGCAACCGTTCCCGGCGCGTCCGGAGGTGGACGAGAGCGAGCTGCGCGACGTGCCCGAGAGCACCGAGCCCGAACCCCTGACCCCGGCGCAGGCCGCGCGCTTCTGATGCCGTCCGCGATCCCCGTCGCATCGGTCGAGCGCCACTCACCGTGGCAGACGATCAGGCCCTGGGTCATGGTGTTCGATCGCACCCTGCTGGTGGCGATCGGCCTGGTGATGATGATCGGCCTGGCGACGATGTACTCGGCCGCGTTCGACTTCCCCGGGCGGTTCGACGGCCACGTGCGCAACCTTGCGATCGCGCTGGCCGTCGCCTGGGCGGCGGCGCTGGCGCCTCCGGCGCTGCTGATGCGCATCGCGCTGCCGCTGTACGTGCTCGGCGTGGTGCTGCTGATCGCGGTCGAACTGTTCGGGGTGGTCAACAAGGGCGCGCAGCGCTGGCTGGACATCGGCGTCACGCGGATCCAGCCCTCGGAGCTGCTGAAGATCGCCACGCCGCTGATGCTCGCCTGGTACTTCAACCAGCGCGAGGGGATGCTGCGCTGGTACGACTTCGCAGCCGCGACCGTGCTGCTCGCGGTGCCGGTGGGGCTGATCGCCAAGCAGCCCGATCTCGGCACGTCGATCCTCGTGCTCGCCGCCGGCGCCTACGTGATCTTCTTCGCCGGGCTGAGCTGGCGGGTCATCGCCGGACTCGCGATCGGCGGCGTGGCCGCGATGCCGCTGCTGTGGACCGTGCTGCACGACTACCAGCGCCAGCGCGTGCTGACGATGATCGACCCAACCGCCGACCCGCTGGGCAAGGGCTTCCACATCATCCAGTCGATGATCGCGGTCGGGTCGGGCGGTCTCACCGGCAAGGGCTGGATGCAGGGCACGCAGACCCACCTGGAGTTCATCCCTGAGCGCACCACCGACTTCATCCTCGCGGTCTACGCCGAGGAGTTCGGCCTGCTCGGGATCGCGGTGCTGGTGCTGCTGTACCTCGCGATCATCTCGCGCGGGCTGGTGATCGCCGGCAGCGGCGCGACCACGTTCGGCCGGCTGATGGCCGGCTCGATCACGATGAGCTTCTTCACGTACTGCTTCGTCAACATGGGCATGGTGATCGGCATCCTGCCGGTGGTCGGCGTGCCGCTGCCCTGGATGTCGTACGGCGGCACCGCGATGGTCACGCTCGGCCTGGGCACGGGCATCCTGATGAGCATCCAGCGCCACCGGACGCTGGTGCAGACCTGAGCGCGCCGCTGCCGGGCGCCGCGCGTGCTTCGCCCGCGGCGGAGCAGGGAACGCAGGTCATTCCCCTACTGCGAAAGTGGAATGGCTCCGGTCGGTCGATCCCCCTTCGCGTATCCTGGTTTCTTTCTGGGGAGTAGCCCCCGGCGCATTCGGCGCCGGTGCCGTCCTCGTCAACACGGTACCGCGCAGTCGGACCCGGGGGCGGCGGCAGCAGCGGGACGCTGCGAGCAAGACCAGCTGACCGGCTCTCGACGGGGACGCATGGAACTCTTCAGCACGGCGTGGTGGGCGGCGCTCGCCACGATCATCGTCATCGACTTGGTGCTCGCCGGCGACAACGCGCTGGTGATCGGCATCGCGGCCAGCCGCCTGCGGCCCGACCTGCGCCGCAAGGCGATCATCTTCGGCGCCGCCGGCGCGATCGCGGTGCGCACCGCCCTCACGCTGGTGGTGGTCTGGCTGCTGAAGATCCCCGGCCTGCTGCTGATCGGGGGCCTGCTGCTGCTGCCGATCGCCTACAAGCTCGCCTGTCCCAGCGAGGCGGCCGACGGCACCGAGCACGCCGCGGCCGACAGCTTCTGGGGCGCGATGAAGACCATCGTGATCGCCGACGCGCTGATGGGGGTGGACAACGTGCTGGCGATCGGCGGCGCCGCCCATGGCCGGTGGGACCTGGTCATCATCGGCCTGCTGGTGACCATCCCGCTCGTGGTCTGGGGCAGCAGCTTCGTGACCCGGATGATGGACCGCTGGCCGCTGGTGGCCGCGATCGGCGCCTCGATCCTGGCGCTCACCGGCGCCGGAATGGTGGTCAAGGACCCGCTCTTCGACCAGTACCTGATCGACGACGTGATGGTCGACCGCTTCCTGCAGGCCGGCGCGGCCGTGGTGATGTTCCTGCTGGGCTGGCGGGCGCTGCGGCGCGGCGCCGACGCGGTGGCGACCGGGCCCGGCCCGGGGCACTGACCCGGGCGGCGCTCAGCCGCGCCGCACCTCGAGCACGATCTTGCCGATGTGCTCGCTCGATTCCATGAGTGCGTGCGCGGCGCCGGCCTGCTCGAGCGGGAACACCGCGTGGATGCGCGGCAGCAGCCGGCCTTGCTCCAGCAGCGGCCAGACGTGCGAGCGCAGCTGCTGCGCGAGCCGGGCCTTGTCGGCGGGCGCGCGCGCGCGCAGCGTCGAGCCGGTGAAGGTCAGCCGCTTCATCATCAGCGGCATCCAGTCGACCTCGACCCGGGAGGGCTGCAGGAAGGCGATCTGCACGAGGCGGCCCTCGAGCGCCAGCAGCTTCAGGTTCTTCTCGATGTACGGGCCGCCGACCATGTCGAGGATCAGGTCGACCCCGCGGTTGCCGGTCAGCCGCCGGGTCTCGGCGACGAAGTCCTGACGCCGGTAGTCGATCGCCGCATCGGCCCCCGCGGCCACGCAGGCCGCGGCCTTCTCGGCGCTGCCGACCGTGCAGTAGACGGTCGCGCCCCAGGCCTTGCCGAGCTGGATCGCGGTCATGCCGATGCCGGAGGAGCCCCCGTGCACCAGCATCGACTCGCCGCGCGCGAGCCGGCCGCGCTCGATCACGTTGGCCCACACGGTGAAGCAGGTCTCGGGCAGCGCCGCGGCCTGCAGCGGGGTCAGCCCCGCCGGCACCGGCAGCACCTGCCCGGCCGGCGCCAGCGCGTACTCGGCGTAGCCGCCGCCGTTGGTCAGCGCGCAGACCGCATCACCCACCGCCCACTCGGTCACCCCCTGCCCGACCGCGACCACCCGCCCGGCCACCTCCAGCCCGAGGTGAGGCGAGGCGTCGGCCGGCGGCGGATACGCGCCGGCGCGCTGCAGCACGTCGGGCCGGTTGACGCCGGCCGCGGCCACCTCGATCAGCACGTCGCCCGCCCCCAGCTCGGGCACCGGGCCGCTCGCGACGCGCAGCACCTGCGAGCCGCCCCCCGAGCCGTGATCGATGTACCGCATGGTCGCCGGAATCGCCATCCGCCCCCCCTCGTCGTACGGGGCGCCACCGCGCGGCGCCGGAGACGAACCATACCGCATCCGCCGCGCCCATCGGCGCGCCGCCGCCGCCGGTCGGACCGAACCGTCCAGCCGCGAATCCGTCACAGGCAGCCCGCCGCG
>JBIKMO010000335.1:0-4765 GCA_044359175.1 Burkholderiaceae bacterium
ACCTTCGTTCCGAGTGGATGCCGGCAGTGCTGACGCGTCGCAGCCGTCGGTGGCGATGAACGCGAGCGGCGCGTTCGTGATCGCCTGGCGTCGCGACATGGGCGGCGTCAACGGCCAGGACGTCGTGGTCCAACGGTTCACGGCGGACGGTACGCCAGACGGCGGGCTTCTCGAGGTCGCCGCCACCCGTTCCGGCGACCAGTCGGCCCCCGCGGTCGCGCTCCGGGACGACGGATCGTTCGCGGTTGCCTACACCGGGCCGTACAGCGGCGACCCGGCGATCTTCATTCGTCAGTTCTCGGCGAGCGCAAGCCCGGAGCTGCTGGACGAGCAGAAGCTCGCGGCGCTTGGGGAGACCGCCCCGCCGCGAGGCGTCGACGTCGTGGTCGACGGGTTCGGTCGCTACCTGGTGGTCTGGGACGTCCCCGGTGGCGCCGCGCCGGGCCTGTACGCGCGCATCGCCACTCAGACCGGTCACTTTCCGATCGGGGTGCAGCGACTGGACGACGCGCCCCCCGGTGGCCAGGTGCAGCGGCCGTCGGTGGCTGCGCTCGCCCCGGGCCGGTTCGCGGTCGCCTGGGAGAGCGACGCCGACCTCGACGGCGACGACCGGGCGGTGCACCTGCGCACCTTCGACACGAACGCGGTTCCGGTCGGGCCGTCGCAGCGGCTGAACGACTGGACCGAGGGTGACCAGGAGGCGCCGTCGATCGCCGCCCGCGGCGGCACCGTGTACGCCGCCTGGAGCGGCGCGTCCGCGAACGACGACGACGGCGTGGTGCTGCGTCAGGTCGCGATCCCGGTGCCGGCAATCGACGTGGTGGTCGGCGGCACCGCCACCGGCGAGGCGGGTGCGCCGCTGGCGACCCTCGATGTGCGCCTGAGCAGCGCGCCGACCGCGTCCGTGCAGATCACGCTCGCGGTGTCGGATCCGCTCGAGGGTCGGGTGTCCATGTCGGCGCTGAGCTTCGGCCCCGGCAACTGGATGACTCCGCAGCGCGTGACGGTCCAGGGGGTCGACGACCGCGTGGTGGACGGCCCCCGACCGTTCTCGGTCACGTTCGCGATCACCAGCGCCGACCCGGGCTACGCGGGGCTGACGGTCGCGCCGATCGGCTACACGAACGCCGATGACGACACGCGCAACGAGGTGGTCGTGAACACGCTCGCCGACGTCGTCGACGGCGACGTGGCCTCGCTCGCCGCACTGGTGCGCGCTCCCGGCGCCGACGGCGGGATCTCGCTGCGTGAGGCGCTGCGGGCGGCGAATGCGACCGCGAACGGGTCCGGCGGTGTGGACCGGATCACCTTCGATCTGCCGGGCGACGGCGCGCGGACGATCCTGCTGGGCTCGGCGCTGCCGGTCATCACCGACGCGGTGGAGATCGACGGCCACGCCGATCCGGATTTCCTGGCCGGCGACGGTCCGGTGGTCGTGCTGCAGCCGGCGAGCGCACCCGCCGCGTTCAACGGGCTCGAACTCGGCGCCACCGTGTCCGGTGCCACGATCCGCGGGCTGGCGATCGGCGGCATGTCGCGGGGCATCGTCGTGCACGGCTCGGGCAACCTGATCGAGTCGAACTTCGTCGGCACCGACGCGACCGGCCAGCTCGACGTCGGCAACCGTTTCGACGGCATCCGGATCGACGGCGGCGACGGCAACATCGTGCGCAACACCCTGATCGGCGGCAACGGGGAGTCCGGGATCGAATTGCGGGGCGGCGCGGTCGGCAACGTGATCGAGGACAACCGCATCGGCACGAACGCGGCCGGCACGGCCGCGTTGGGCAACGACACGAACGGCGTGTACCTGGTCGGCGCCGAGGACACGGTCGTGCGCAACAACCTGATCGGCGGCAACGGGTGGTCGGGCGTACGTCTGGACGGGTCCGGCAGCCACGGCAACCGGGTGGTCGGCAACACGATCGGCGAGAGCGCGGATGGCGCGGTCGCGCTGGCCAATGGGCAGGCGGGGGTGCTCATCCTCAACGGCGCGTCGGACAACCTGATCGGCGGCCCGGACCTGGGCGACGGCAACCGGATCGTGGGCAACGCGCAGGCCGGGGTACGGGTGGTCGACGGAAGCGGCCTGAGTCGCGGCAACGCGATCGTTCGCAACACGATCGACGGCCCTGCGCTCGGCATCGACCTCGGCGCCACCTTCGCGACCCCGATCGCGGTCACGGCCAACGACCCAGGTGACGCCGACGCGGGCGGCAACGGCGCCCAGAACGCCCCGGTGCTGACCAGCGTGGTGACGCTGGGCCTCGGTCAGCTGACCGTCGGCGGCACGCTGGACTCGGCCGCGTCGACCCGCTATCGGATCGACGTGTACGCCGACCCGACCCCGAACCCCACGGGTCACGGCGAGGCGGCCACCTGGCTCGGTCACTTCGAGGTGACCACCGATGCAGCCGGCGGAGCGTCGTTCTCGCAGGCGCTGACGCCTTCGGCCGTGCCCGCCGTCGGGACCGCGATGACCGCGACCGCGACCCGGGTCGCGACCGACGGTGCGCTTCGCGACACCTCCGAGTTCGCGCCGAACCGGGCGCTGGCCGCGCCGATGGCGTTCACGAACCTGCCCGCTCGCAGCGTCGTCGAGAACACGCTAGAGGTCGCGACGCTGCGCGTGACCGCCTCGGGTCAGCCCGCCCCGGCGGCGACCTACGCGATCGTCGCCGACCCCGCGACCGACGGCGCGCGCTTCGAGATCGTGGGCGGCGATCGGCTGCGCTTCCGCACGGCGCCCGACTTCGAGGCGCCCGCCGACGGCGATGGCGACAACCGCTACACGGTGCGCGTGACCGCCACCGACGGACCGTACGTCGCCACGCTGACGATGACCGTCCAGGTGACCGACGCGACGACCGGGCTCGTACCCGCGACCGGCGCGGTCCCCGCGAGCCCGCCCGCCGCCGGCAGCCAGCACACGACCGAGACCGGAGGGCGGGCGGTGGCCATGCTGCCCGGGGGGGGGGCCGTGGTGGTCTGGACCGACACCGCCCAGGGCTCGGCGCAGGTCTGGGCACGCCGGCTCGACCGGTTCGGCGACCCGATCGGCACGGCCTGGCGCGTCGATCCGAACACCGGCTCGGCGAGCCAGGCCGCGGTCGCCGCCGACGCGTCGGGCCGCATCGCGATCGTCTGGGCCGAGAACGAGGCGGGCGCGGGCGACGTGCGGCTGCAGGTCTGGCAGCCCGACCTCGCGACCGCCGACCCGACCGACCTCGTGCCCGCCACGGCGGTCGTCACGGTCAATACGGACACCGCGGGCCGCCAGGCCGAGCCGGCGATCGCGGCCGACCCCCGCGGTGGCTGGGTGGTCAGCTGGACGCAGGGCGACGCCACCGACAGCCAGCGGCCGATCTTTATGCGCCGGTTCGATGCGAGCGGCGCGCCGGCGACCGCGCCCGCGCTGGTGAGCAACCCGGCCAACATCGCACCACGCGCGCACAGCGCGGTCGGCGTCGCCGCCGACGGGACGGTCGTCGTCGCCTACGCGTTCGACAGCGCGGGCGACAACACCTGGGGTGTCTTCGTACGGGTCTTCGAGGCCGACGGCACGGCGCGCACCGGCTGGATCGAGGTGGATACGCAGCCCGCGGGCCCACAGACCCAGCCCGAGCTGTCGGTGGCGCCCGACGGCCGCTTCGTGGTCGTGTGGACCGACCTGCCGGCCGAGGCGACCCCCGAGAACGGCGAAGGAGCCCGCGCGCGGATCTACGGCAGCAACGGCAACCCGCTCACCGGCGAGATCGCCCTGGACTCGTTCGCGGTGGGTGCGCAGCATGCGCCGACCGTGGCGATGCTCGCCGACGGCGGCTTCGTGGCAGCCTGGCAGAGCTCCGGTCAGGATGCGGCCGGCACCGAAGGCATCGTGATCCGCCGCTTCGGCGCCACCGGCGCGAAGCTCACCGCGGAGCGGATCGCCACGCCGCATGTCGCGGGCGACCAGATCCGGCCCTCGCTCGCGGTGCAGGGCAACCGCATCGTACTCGTCTGGAGCGGCGCGGCCGCGGCCGACGCCGAGGGCGTCGCGCTGCGGTCGTTCGACGTGGTCGACCCCGGATTCGCCGTGGTGCCGGTGGTCCCCGGGCCGACCGGGCTGGCGCTCGCCGAGGACGGCGGCAGCGTCGCCTTCGACCTGGTGGCCACCGCGGAGCCGGGCGCGCCGGTTACCGTGCGCGTGGCGCTGCCGCCCGCCGCCGACGGCCGCGTCACGCTGTCGGCGGCCGAGTTCACGTTCGGTCCCAGCACCTGGAACCAGCCGCAGCGGCTGTTCGTCACCAGCCTGCCGGATGCTCTGGCCGACGGCGAACTGACGCTGCGACTGACCGCTGAGCCGAGCAGTGCGGACCCGGCTTTCGCGACGCTTGCACCGATCACCCACGACCTGGTGCGTGCGGACGACGACACCGGCCCTGGGCCCGTCGGGGCGACCGACTGGACCGTGCTCGAGGGCCGTACCGTGGTGGGCAGGCTGACCGGCATCGGCACGGACGCCGGAACCGACGGGCTGATCTGGTCGATCGTGCCCGGTGACGACGGCGCGGCGTTCACGATCGACGCGGACACCGGCGACTTGGCGTTCGTCGACCCGCCGGACTTCGAGCGCCCGGTCGATCAGGACGGCGATGGACTGTATCTGCTGCGCGTGCGTCAGCAGGATTCGCTCGGCGGGACGGTCGAAGGGGTTCACCGGGTCCAGGTGACCGACCTGAACGAGGCGCCGGTGGTGACCCTCCCGGCGTCGGTCGCGGGCCTC
>JBIKMO010000088.1:0-16078 GCA_044359175.1 Burkholderiaceae bacterium
GAACACCCGATCACTCGCATTGGCGAGTTGCTGCCGTGGAACCTCTCGGACGCTACGCTCTACGAGCAGCGGCTCGCCGCCTGATCAACCGCTCCGCGTCAAGACGGCCTGGACCAGCCGGTTACTCTTGAACAGATCGGCGTCGAGTTGCGCCAACGGATTGAACCCCGGGCAAGAGCGCCCCGCGGCATCCTTCTTCGTCGTGGTCAGGCGCTGCAGCGCCTGCTTGCCCTTGGTCGGGTCATCGACCGCAGCCAGGGCATCGAGGTAGCGAGCGTTGGCCTGCAGCGAGACCTCGCGGTAGCGGAACAGATACGCCACGCCCTTGCGCAGCTGCACCCACTCGGCGCACTGCCTGCCATCGCGCAAGACCTGCTTGCGAACGCGGAACTCCTCGGGGTTGTTGATCACGGTCTCGATCCGCAACACGAGCCCCGCCTTGTCGTACATCTTCAGCCAGTTCTGCTTGACGCGATGCTTGATCCTCGAGCCGCCCACACGGCGGCATACGAGGTTCGACAGATCGGAGACGACCTCGCCCTGGAACCGCCCGGTGAGTTTGCGGCCGAGGAAGTTCATGACCTCCGTGGCGCCGAAGCACAAGGTGCTGTGGCTGAGCAGACGCGGGTACAGCTCACGCAGACCGTCGGCGGACCTGAACATCACGTCGGTGGCGTATTCGGCCTGCGCGGCCACCCAGTAGTACTCACAGCCGTGCAGCACATCGTCGAGCTGCGGCACCACCTGCCGGGCGTACCGGTTCAGGATCTGCGGCCACTTCACGTGGGCGAAGCGATCGGCCAGGCGCTGCGCCCGCGGCAGGTCGGCCACGCGGACGAAGACGTTGTCAATCTTCGCGTGCTCGATGCCGCGCGCCGTCAGTCTGCGGGCCAACCACTCGTGGCCGTTGAGGTAAATCGGGACCTGCAGCGGGAACCAGGTCTGCACGCGAACGTGCAGCAGACCCAGGTCGCGATCGATGAAGTAGTAGTACAGATGCAGGCACTTGCGTTTGGCGGTCTGCACATAGGGTTGGCCGGTCGTGAAGCGCAGCGAGAACGTGCGGCATGGTTCGAGGGCTGAGAAGACGCACACCAGGCCCTCCTCGACGCCGTCACGCTCGGCAATCTTGCGGGCGGCATCTTCCTTACGCATCTTGGCGCTCAGGTACTCGAACGGCCGGCCGTGCTTGCGGGCCAGCGCCACCGCATGCGCCTTGACGCGCTCGGCGTTGGCCAGCAGGAACGGCTTGACGCTGCTGCAGTCGATCTCGTGCGCCTGGAGCAACTGCGCCATCGACCAGCCCGACATGATCGGCAGGTAGCCGCGGAACAGCATGCGGTCGAAGCAGGACAGGACGCCGTGGATGCGGTCTTCGTGCTTGTCGATGAACGCCCTCACGCCAGCCTCCTAGGACTACCCAGCCGTTGGAGGATCAGCATGCCAGGATCAAAGCGCCGGCACCTTGGTTGCGGCCGCAGGCCGCGCTAGGAAACTCAAACGCCCTCACAAGGCCCGGCAGGCTGTAGCTGCGAGCAGGCGCGGGTCGCGTGCTGGCCTTGATCGCGCGGCCGATCAGGGCAGCCAGCGAAACTCCCGCTCGAATAACCCGGGGTAGTCCGCCTTGAACCGGTCGACCGGGCTGAACAGCGCATGCATGTTGGGATAGTCGTCCGGATTGAACGTCGGCACGTCGATGCCGGCGTGATCGAAGATCACCTTGGTCGCCAGGTCCGCGATGCACGCGCTGCCCCGCTCGTAAGGCCATGCGTTGGAGAGCAGCCAGTAGACCTCGGCAGCGAGATCGACGATCCGATGCAGGGTCTGGTCGTCCTTCCGCAGTGGGGCTTCGGCGGGGGACTGCAGCGATTTGAGCGCCGCCTGGAACACCTGGCTCGCCGCGCGCATCACGACCGGAACGGCGTCGACGCCCGTCGCCTCGTACTCCAGATCTTGAAGTTGCTTGTCAGGTACGTGACGCAGGTTCGAGTGCCGCTCTGACTGATCGGACCAAACATCGACAGAGAGCCTGCCCAGTTCGATCCGGATCGCCTCAATCGGGTACGAGAGCCTCAAGCTGTACCTGTGGAAGAAGTCGTGGAAGGTGTTGTACGGGTGGGGGACCTTAATGATCTCCTCGGGTTGTCCAAAGGTCCCCAGCCGATCGAGCGCCAGACCGCGGAATCTCTGGTAACTCCCGCTCAGGAAGACGCCGCGCCACTGACTACGAGGCTCTCCGAAGAGATCCGCATGCGTCGTGCCGCGCGCAGGCGTCAGGCCTCCCAGTCGGGGCTTCGCGGTCATCACCAGTGCTTCGAGCACCCGAGGTAGTGGCGCATCCGGGGTGGCTTGCAGCAGGCGTGACGCGGCCTTGACCGCGTCGTCCATGATCTGCGCCCAGTGGGGGTCGGGTTCGTTGATGGAAAGCATGTAGTACCGCGCCAGCCGGGATGCGTCTGGCCCGTTCCCTCCCGACCAGCGGCCGCCGGACGCGTCGTGGCCCGCGACAACGTCCGGCACCCGCGCCAGCGACTTGAACATCGCCTCGGAGACTCCCAGCGCGCCCAGCCCAGACTGGCGGTGTACCTGCTGCGCCAACTGGTCCGCGCTGCCGACGACCGACAGGTGCCTGCGTCGCTCGTTGAAGAGCTGGCGCGCGCGCTCGAGCGCCTCGGCGCGTCGGGTCATCGCCTGTTCCTCGAGATCCGCGGCGCCCGCCCCGACCTGGGCGCCGCGACCGATGATCTCCTCGGCCAGCGCCAATCGGGAGCCGACGCCCGGCTGCAGACCGAGGTGCGCGAACACGTCGGCCAGTCGTTGCGCGGCCTTGGCGGGCTGGGTGCCAGCCTCGGCGCGGACCTGCCGGTGCGACTGCTCGACGCGGATCAGCAGTCGCTCCCGAAGTCCGCTGTTATCGGGCCAGGGCGTCAACGCCTTGACGGCGTCATGCAGGCTCTCGAAGGTCTGATCGACGTTGGCCTTGCGTTCGGCGAGCATCGGCAGCAGGCGGCGCCTGGGATCGGCGACCGGCGCCGATCCGCCCAGGCTGAGCAACAGGGGCAGCGTCAGTGCCAGGCCGGCGGCCAGCCGCAGCGGGAGCGCCGCCCCGGTGGCCGATGGCGGCGTCGCAGCGCGCGCCGCAGAGGGTGCGTTGCGGGTGAACGGAACGACACGGTTGACGGCCGACCCGGCCGCTGCGCCCGGAGCCCGGGTCAGCGGCGGGTCGGCGAGCGGCACGTGGCCCACGCGCGCCAAGGGCGGTCGGACCAACCGAGGCGGGAGCGCTGCTGTCACGGTCGTTCGTTCCCCGCTCGACATCGCCCGCGGGCAACACCTCCATCGTCAGGGTGGTGAGGTTACGGATCCCGCAACCGTCCGCCATCTCGGGACGACCCTAGCCTAGGTCGAACAGCGGCGGGCGCGGCGTCCAGGTCGCGGATGCCCTCGTGCGTCGAGCCGCGGAGGGGGACGCCCGGCCACGCCCGTCGCGTGCCGGCGGTTGCCGGGGTCGTCGACGACGCCTTGGTCACGGTCGACCACATGGGCCTGCGTCATGTAACTTTCGTACCAGAGCGGCCTCTCCGGGGACAGCGATGGTGGCACGAGGACACGCCAGGCCGCGGGACGATGCGGTCGCCGGCGCCGCGTCGGGCGCGCAGGGCCCGATCAGCGACGACGACCGCCTCGCGTTCGAGCGGCTGCTGGTCGACCTGCTGGTCACCTTCGGCGACGTCGCCCCGGGCGAGATCGCCGGCGCGATCGAGCGGTCGCTCTCGCGCCTTACCGCCTTCCTCGGCTTCGACCGCGCCGCCTACGCCGAGTTCCTGCCGGACGGCTCGATCGAGATCCTCTGTTCCACCGCGAACCCGGGGCTCGAGGCGGTCCCCGTCGGGCCGTTCCCCCTCGTGCTGCCGTGGTGGCGCGGCGAGCTCGAGGCCGGGCGGATCGTGGCGCGCAGCAACCAGCCGTTCGACCTGCCGCCCGAGGCCGTCGCCGAAGCCGCTTACGTGACCGCGGTCGGGATGAAGGCGCACCTCGGGATCCCGATCGTGGTCAGCGGCAGGACCGTGGCGATGGTCGGCTTCGACGCGCACGCGGCGGGTCGCCCCTGGCCCGACGACCTCGTCGTCCGGCTCAAGCTCGTTGGCGAGATGTTCGCGCAGGCGCTCGCGCGCAGCCGCGCCGAGGAGAGACTCGCCGCGGCACTCGTCGAGATCCGCGGGCTGAAGGAACGGCTCGAGGCCGAGAACGCCGCACTGCGCCAGGCTGCGTCCACCGGCCCGCGGCCGGTGATCGTGACCCGCTCGGTGCGGTTCGAGGAGGTGCTAGGCGAGGTCCGCCAGGTGGCGCGCACCAGCACGACGGTGCTCCTGCTCGGCGAGACCGGCACCGGCAAGGAGGTGATCGCGTCGCTGATCCACGGCATGAGCGCGCGCGCCCAGCGCACGCTCGTCAAGGTGAACTGCGCCGCGCTGCCCGCGCCCCTCGTCGAGGCCGAGCTCTTCGGGCGGGAGAAGGGGGCCTACACCGGCGCCCTGGCGCGCCAGATGGGCCGTTTCGAGATCGCCGACGGCTCGACGATCTTCCTGGACGAGATCGGCGACCTGCCGCTCGAGCTGCAGACGAAGCTGCTGCGCGTGCTGCAGTCGGGCGAGCTGGAGCGGGTGGGCAGCACGCGGACGATCCGCGTCGACGCACGGATCATCGCGGCCACCCACCGCGATCTCGCGGCGGCGGTGGAGGCGGGCACGTTTCGCGAGGACCTCTACTACCGTCTCAACGTGTTCCCCGTCGTGCTGCCGGCGCTGCGCGAACGGCCGGAGGACATCCCCACGCTCGCCTGGGCGTTCGTGAAGGAGTTCACCGAATCGATGGGCAAGCCCGTCGAGCAGATCGCGCCCGACTCGATGGCCGCGATGCAGGTCTACCGCTGGCCCGGCAACGTCCGCGAGCTGCGCAACGCGATCGAGCGCGCGATGATCCTCGCGCGCGGTCCGGTGCTGCACGTCTCGCTCGGACGTGCGCCCGCGACGCGCCCGCCGGAGCCGGCTGCGACCCCCGAGCCGGGGGCCGAGCCCACGCTGCGCGACGCCGAGCGCGGCCACATCCTGCGCGCGCTGGAGCACAGCGGCTGGCGGATCCGGGGCGCAGGGGGCGCCGCTGAGCGGCTCGACGTCAAGCCGACGACGCTCGAGGCGCGGATGGCGCGTCTCGGCATCCGCCGCATCGACTCCAATCGCTCGTAGGCGGACTCCAACCGGCTGGAGTCCCCATTGGAGCGAGCGTGGCCGACGCGGCGGGACCGCACCCGGGATGGCGGGCAAGCCCCTGATCGGCAACCGATTTTCTGAAGGGGGCCTGGCCCGGTCGAGGTGGCCCGGACCTTGCCTGACCGTGGGCCGTGGGCCAGGACGTCGACCGGATCATCGTGTTCAGCGTGCGCATCGCGGTGGAGGCCGTGAGGCGGCAGGCGCTGGTCGCGAGCGTCCGGCCGCTGCTCGAGCCTACTCGTGTCGCGCCGGGATGCCTCACATGCCGGCTCTACGAGGACTTCGACGACCTCAACGCCGTCTTCATGGTGTTCGAGTGGGCGGACCGTGCGGCACTGGAGCGCTTCCTGCGATCCGACGCCTGCAAGGCCCTGCTGGGCGCGATGGAGATGGGCGCCTGCCGTCCCGAGGTCCACGTCGACACGGTCGCCGAGCGCGAGGGCCTCGAAGCCCTCGCGCTCATCCGCGGGTACTGAACGAAAGCGAAACCCATGAATTCGACGACACCGGCCCTCGCACTGGCCGCAACCCTGTCGCTTGTCGCCCTGCATGCCGGGGCGCAGACGGCTGCCCCGAACCCGCCCGCCGATCGCTGGACGTTCTCCGTGACGCCCTACCTCTGGCTGCCGGGCATCGACGCGAAGCTCAACTACGGCCCGCCCGCGGCCGGTTCGCCGACGCCGAACGTGGGTGTGGATGCGGACGCGCTCCTGCGGGCCCTCGACTTCGGGCTCATGGTCAACGGCGAGGCGCGCAGGGGCCGATGGCTGGTCGCGACGGACCTCATCTACCTCGACCTCGGACGCGAGAGCAGCTCGGTCAGGAGCGTGGACTTCAACCCGGGCGGCGGCCCGGTGAACGTGTCGACCACGACGCTCGCCACCGGGGGCAGCACCACCCTGCGCGGGACGATCTGGACGATGGTCGGCGGCTACGCGGCGCTCACCGACCCGCGGGCGACGCTCGACGTCGTCGCCGGCTTCCGCTACCTCCGCCTCGACGCGACCTCCGACTGGCAACTGAGCGCGACGGTCACCGGGCCCGCGGGCAGCGGCGCCTTCCCGTCCTCCGGCAGCATCGAGCGCTCGAACGACCTGTGGACGGCGATCGTCGGCGTGAAGGGCCGCGCGGCCTTCGGCGGTACGCCCTGGTTCGTCCACTACTACGGCGACGTCGGCGGCGGCTCGTCGGCCACGACGTGGCAGCTCGCGGGCGGCGTCGGCTACGCGTTCAAGTGGGGCGAGGTCGTCGCCGACTACCGCAGGCTGCGCTACAGCGCCGGCGGGAGCAGGCTGATCGACACGCTCGACGCCGGCGGCCTCTCGCTCGGCGCACGGATTCCCTTCTGACCTCCGGAGACTCGCACCATGGACGACAGGACACCTCCGGGCGTGGACCTCCACCGCCGCAACCTGCTGAAGACCGCCGCAGTCGGCACCGCGGGCGCGACGCTCGGGCTCGCGCGCGCCGCGCCCGCCGACGCCTCCGGGCGCGCGAAGGGCGCCTCGCCGCGCTCCGAGCCGGCCCATTACAACATCCTGTTCGTGCTCACCGACCAGGAGCGCCTGTTCCGGCCGGGCGAGCTGCCCGTCGGGATGACGCTGCCCGGGCACGAGCGGCTGCTGAAGCGGGGCATCTCGTTCGAGAACCACCGGATCAACTCCTGCGTCTGCACGCCGTCGCGCTCGGTGCTCTACACCGGCCGCCACATCCAGCAGACGAAGATGTTCGACAACACGAACTTCCCGTGGATACAGAGCATGTCGACCGAGGTCCCGACGGTTGGGCACATGCTGCGCGAGGCGGGCTACTACACGGCCTACAAGGGCAAGTGGCACCTCACCAAGGAGTTCGAGACCGTCAACGCGCTTGGCACGCCCACCAGGATCTTCACGCAGGAGATGGAGGCGTACGGCTTCAGCGACTACTTCGGCATCGGGGACATCATCGCCCACACACACGGCGGCTGGCTGCACGACGGCATCACCGCGTCGATGGGCGTGAGCTGGCTGAGGTCGAAGGGCCGTCCGCTCGCCGCGCAGGGCAAGCCGTGGTTCCTCGCCGTGAACCTGGTGAACCCGCACGACATCATGTTCCTCGACACCGACCGGCCCGGCGAGAAGGTGCAGGGCAAGGACATCCTCGCGGAGGTCGCACCGATCCCCACCGACGAGCCGCTCTACGCGAAGCAGTGGCAGTTCCCGCTGCCGCGCAGCCATCGCGAGCCGCTGACGGCGCCCGGACGGCCGCCCGCGCACAAGGACTACATGGAATCGCACGACGGGCTCACCGGACGCCTGCCTCCCGGCGACGAGCGTCGCTGGCGGATGCGCCACAACTACTACCTCAACTGCCTGCGCGACGCGGACCGCAATCTGCAGACGGTCCTCGACGAGCTGGACGCCTCGGGGCTCGCTCACAACACGATCGTCGTGTACACGGCGGACCACGGCGACCTCGACGGTGCGCACAACCTGCACGCGAAGGGCGCCACCGCCTACCGCGAGCAGAACAACGTGCCACTCGTCATCGTGCATCCCAAGCACCGGGGCGGGCAGCGCACGAAGGCGGTGACCTCCCACCTCGACATCGCGCCGACGCTGGTCGCCCTGACGAACGCCGCGCCCGAGAAGAAGGCGGCGATCGTGAAGTCGCTGCCGGGCAAGGACCTGTCGCGCCTGCTCGCGGCGCCCGGGAGCGCCGGGCCGGACGCGGTCCGCGACGGGATGCTCTTCTGCTACAACATGTTCGCGTACATCGACGGCGACTTCATGGCCCGGGCGGTCAGGCTGATGAGCGAGCCCGACGGCCGCGAGAAGGTGCAGGCGGCGGCGAAGGCCGGCACCCTGCGGCCCGACCTTGCCAAGCGCGGCGCTCTGCGCAGCGTCTACGACGGGCGCTACACGTTCACCCGCTACTTCTCCCCGAAGGAGCACAACATGCCCCGCTCAATGGAGGCGCTCCTGAAGCTCAACGACGTCGAGCTGTTCGACTCGGCCCGCGACCCGGACGAGATGGACAACCTCGCCCGCGATCCGGCGAGGCGCGGCGACCTGATGCTCGCGATGAACGCGAAGCTCAACCGCCTGATCGAGACCGAGGTCGGTGAGGACGTCGGGCAGATGCTGCCGGGCGGCGTCGACGGCGGCTGGGTCGCGACCGACGCCGTCAAGGACGTCTGAGCGCCGGTGCCGCCGCGCACCGGCCCGGTCGCCCCCGCGGGGGGCCGGGCCGCGCTCAGGCCGTCTTGTGTGCCGTCAGCCCCATTGCCTCGATCGTCTCCGCCACGATGTGCGGCTAAACGCGGCCGTGTCGACACCTCCAGCGAGGCCAGCGTTTGAGAGCTGCCGATTGGGCCGACAATGTACTTGACACTGTCCTCCACCAGCTTACGCGTCGCCAGCGGCGACTGCGCCGGAGAGCCGTGGTCGGTTGAACGCGGTTAGCTTGACGTCGATGATCTTCATGCCGGGTGTCTCCGGACTTGCTGGATTGCTCAGGCTTGCATCGATCGCGCGGTCCACGGAGTCGGGGCGGCCGTTGATCTTGAGCGAGAAGCCCCAACCCGCCGGCAGGTCCGTGCCCGTGTCCATAGGCATCGGCCGAGTCGATCATCGTCATGCCGGCGTCCAGCGCGCGGTGGATGGTGCGGATCGCTTCGTCGTCGTCGCTCGCGCCGTAGTCGCCCTCGAGCACCATGGCCCCGTATCCGAGCGCGCCGACGAGCGGCCCGCTCTTGCCCAGTTCGCGTTACCCGATCACGGCTTTCCTCCGCGGATGGTCTTCACGATCTGCTGGTTGACGGTCTCGGCCTGCTGTTCGCCGAAGACGTCGCTGTAGCGTCGGTAGAGGTCGTGCCAGGCCTCGTGGATCCGAGGGATCAGCTCGAGCCCGGCGGGCTGGATCGTCAGCCAGGTGTTGCGCCCCTCGCGCGTCCTGCTGACGAGGCGATCCACCTCGAGGCGCTCGACCCATCGGGTCACGGTCGAGTGGTCCGGCGTCATCGAACCGGCGAGTTGTGAGGCAGTGGCCGTCCGCCCAGGCGATCGATGCGCCGGAACAAGGCGCCGGCCGTGAAGTAGAGACCGCCCGTGAAAGAGTCGCTCAGCGTCGGGTCATCGATGCGCGGCTTGCCGAATGGCTCCGCCCAGTTCGAATCCTCTGCCCCACTGCGCCGCGTTCCGAGGCGGTCCTTGAGTCGCGAGACGCAAGTTGCATCAGATCCACGCTGCCAACGAGCTGGCCAGCCTGCGCGTCCCGCCGGGTCGGCTTTCATGGCTATGCACGGCCGGTTTGAGGAGGCACCTACGACCGCTGCGGGTGGGGTGCGGGTCCTCCTGCTCTTCGCCGATGACGGTAAAGAATCCGCCCGCGAGGTCGAGTCCTTCGCGAAGGAACTGCGCTCTCGTGCCGACGCCACCGGTGCGTACTTCCGCCGGTACGGCATGTCGCGCGAGTCGTGGCACCTGAAGGACACGCCGGACGGCTGCTGGGTGATCGGCGTCACCGTGTTCGACGACGTGGTCGGCGCGCCGGCGCGCTACGCGGCGACCGACGACGGCCTCGACGCATCGTTCGAGGAGCGCGTGCTCGCGCTGTCGGGCGTGGACCTAGACGAGCGGTCGCTCGGCCCACCGACGCGCTTCGTGTTCGACTGGACCGACGCCGCCCGCGCGCTGGGCACGCTCGCGCCGCCCGCCTGACGCTCCACGCGCGCCGGCCGCGATCGGGCCGCGTCCCGGTCCGGATGCAACGCGGGGCCGCAGCACCGGCACCGGCCGGTCAGAACATCTTCTTTGCGTACAGCGGCGCGTAGCGGTTCGAGGTGCCACTCATCTCGTTGCGACCGCCCACGCGCTTGAAGGTCTCGCGGGTCGACCCGCCGTCGGCCGGGTTCCAGTCGATCACCACGGTGTCCGCCGCCACGCCGGAGACCGTCACGCGCCCGTCGTTCAAGCCTTGCTGCATCGCCTGGCTGCCGCGGGCGGGTGCGGTCTTCGTGTAGCGCACCTGGGATCTCGCGTCGAAGAAGTAGTAGTAGGTGTTGCCGTCGTCGACCTGCCACCAGCCCTGCAGCCAGGACGGTGCGGCGGCCGGCGATGCGGCGGTACTCTCCGCCCCGCCCGAAGGCGCCGCCCTGAGTGCCGCCTCGAGCTGCGGACCGAATCCGGTGGTCTTCGCCGCCGGGGACCATTGGTAGGGGATCCGCTGGTAGAGCGCACCTGTGTTGCGCATCGAAAAGTCGACCCAGTCGAGGTGGATGTGGTCGCTGTGGCGCGTGTCGTCGGTGTACGGACTCTGCTTCAGCAGGCCGTTCTTGCCGCCGTAGCCTCCCGCCGCCGGGATGTGGAAGTAGCGGATCGACTGGCCGTCGTAGTCCGAGTAGATCAGGTCCGACCATCGCATCGCGGACCACTGGGCCACCAGCACGTTCATGATGTGGTGCGCCCGCGTGCGCTGGTCGGTCTTCGTGACGTCGGCCGCGATGTCGATCGCGACGCCCGACGTGTGCCGGGTGCCGGGCGACGCGTCGTTGGTCGTGAGCAGCATGATTTTCGGGAACACCCGCTCGAGCGTGTCGGCGAGTTCGGCGATTGCCGGGCATTCGGGGTTCTTCTTGGACCGGTTGGCGCGCATCTCGAGGCCTCCTTCCGATCGACGCGACTCCCGGGCCGGGTCGCCGACCCTGGGGCGGATTGTCCAGCGTTGCGGCGCGGTGCGCCATCCGTCCGAAGGGGTAGCGTCGCCGTGTCCGCCACGCGAGCGTCACCGGCCACCCGTGGTACGGTGCGCCCCGTGACGAATCCGAACGAATCGCCCGAACGGGCCGTGGTGGTCGCGGTGCAGCGGCCCGATGTCGACGATGCCGAGCTCGGCGTGTCGGTGAACGAGCTGCGCGAGCTGGCCAGGACGCTGGGCATGCGGGTCGTCGGCACGCTGGTGCAGAGGCGCGCCACCTTCGACCGCACCGGGTACTTGGGCGTGGGCAAGCGCGCCGAGTTGCGCCGGATCGTCGAGCACGGTTTCGAGGCCGCCGCGACGACGGGTGACGACGGGTCGGACGGCGCCGACGACACCTACGGTGCGGACGGCGACGATGGCGCCTTCGATGCGGGCGACGATGCCCGCGACGTCGACGCCGATGGCCGAGCCGACGCGGACCGCGGCCACGCCGACACCGACCCGGCGCACGACGCCGGTCGATCCGGCGGCCGTCGCGACACCCCGCGCAGCGGCGCGGCCCGCGCGAAGGCCGCCGCGCGCTCGGCCGCGGACCCGGCGACCCGCCACGTCGACGTGATCCTGGTCGAGCACGAGATCTCGCCCTCGCAGGCGCGCAACCTCGAGATCGACGCCGGCTGCGAGGTGATGGACCGCACGATGGTGATCCTCGAGATCTTCCACCGCCACGCCCGTTCGAACGCCGCGCGCGCGCAGGTCGAGATCGCGCGGCTCGGCTACATGGGGCCGCGGCTGCGCGAGGCCGCGAAGCTCGCCGGACCGAAGGGCCGCCAGCGTGCGGGCACCGGCGGGCGCGGCGCCGGCGAGACGCAGGGCGCGCTCGACCGGCAGAAGATCCGCAACCGGATCGCCGAGCTGCAGGCCGAGATCGACCGGATGGACGCCGAGCGGCGCACGCAGCGCGCGCGCCGCAGCACCGAGGCCGGCCTGGCACGCGTGGCGCTGGTCGGCTACACGAACGCCGGCAAGTCGACGCTGATGCACGCGCTGACCGCGAGCGACGTGCTGGTGGCCGACAAGCTGTTCGCGACGCTCGACACCACCGTGCGCACGCTGCATCCGCCGAGTGTGCCGCGCGTGCTGGTCAGCGACACGGTGGGCTTCATCAAGAACCTGCCGCACGACCTGGTCGCGTCGTTCAAGTCGACGCTCGAGGAGGCCGCCGAGGCGTCGCTGCTGCTGCACGTGATCGACGCGAGCGACGCCGGCTGGGAGCGCCAGCTGGCGGTGACCGACGAGGTGCTCGCCGACATCGGCGCGCAGGACGTGCCGCGGATCCGCGTGTTCAACAAGATCGACGGCGTGGGCGACGCGCAGGCGCAGTCGATGCGCGCCGACCTGCTGCGGGTGCTGCACCCGGGCTGCATCGTGATGAGCGCGAAGCGCTCCGAGGACGTCGCGAGGCTGCACGCGGCCATCTGCGGGTTCTTCGCGCGCGACCTCATCGAGGCCGAGCTGTTCCTGCCGTGGGCGGACCAGCGGCTGCGCGGCGACATCTTCGCGAGCTGCGAGGTGCTCGGCGAGGAGGCCGGGGCCGACGGCGCGCGCCTGCGCGTGCGCGGCGAGCCGGCGGCGATCGAGAGCCTGTCGCGGCGATTGGGGACTGCAAACGGTCGGAACGGGTCCGCCCCGGGGCGTCCCGGGGCTCAGGGCTAGGCGCGCCGCGCGCATCCCGTAGCCGCTCCACGCACCCGCCGTGGCGCCGTTCCGGGAGACGCTCGGCACCCTGCAGGGCGCCGGCAACACGGTGACGCTCGCGCATTTCCTCGAGCTGCTCGACGCGGCGGGCATGATCGCCGGCCGCCGCGCACGCTCGAGCGCGCCGCGCACGTCCTGCGGCCATGACCCGCGTGCATGCGGGCCTGCCGTGAGGCGGGTGGCAGCGCCGCATGGAGATTGGCGATCGGTCCGGACGGCCGAGTTCGCCGAAGCGGTGTCCGGGCTGCGCCGCGCAGCGGGTCACCCGCCGAACAGCACCCCATCGACCTGCGAGCGCGCGCACTGCGCGTGCAGTCGGCGATCGAAGGTCAGCAGGCAGGCTGCGTGACGCCTGGCGGCGACGAGGTACATCGCGTCGTACACCGGGTGGTCGCTCGTGACGGCCAGTCGAAGTGCTTCGGGGAACAGCACGGCATCGTCGGTGAACCGATCGACGAGGCCGACGGCCTCGGCGTGTCGCTCCACCACCCGAAGATCATCGAGCAGGCCTGCGCGGCGATACTTCCAAAGCGCGTTGGCGACCTCTGTCTGCAGCAGCGACGGTGCCACGATCCAGGATGCGGTCGCGATGCGCTCGATGAGCGCAGGTTGCGAGGATGCGTCGAGCACTGCGCGCAGCGCTGCCGACGCATCGATCGCGACGACGCCGGTCACCGGGTGTCCCGGTCGTCGCGAATCAACGACTCGGGTCCGGGCGCGCCGACGTCGAGTCGCCGCTGCTCGGCCCGCAGCCTGGCGACGAGCGCGGTACGGCGATCCGGCTGGTCGCCGCAGAGCGCACGCTGCAGCTCGACGGTCGCCTGCTGCGCGAGGCTGCGGTGCTCCGCCTTCGCCGCCGCGGCGATGCGCTGGTAGAGGTCATCGGGCAGATCTCTGATCTGTAGGCTTGGCATGCATGCAGTTTGCATTCTTTACGCATGCAAGACAAGTCGCACGGCTTGGCGCTCGCGCGCCGATGCGGATCGGTGTCCGCCGCCATCAGGACCCGGTGAGAACCAGCCCCGTTCCCGTGCCTTATGCGTGCGGCACGCCGATCGTCTGCGCGAGCAGCAACTGCCCAGCGTTGGCCGGGTTCATCGCGCGCGTTAGCGCCGCGCCGCTGAACCACGCGCACACGACGGTGGCCAGCCCCATGAACGGGCGGCGATAACCGTCCCAGCGTCGGAGTGCACGATGGCGCCGCGCTCGACCTCGCGTTCGACGAACCCGGCAAGCGAGTCGGCCGAGGCGTCGGCCACGGCGTGCAACCGCACACGGCCGGCGCGGGTGTACGAACGCCCATCGGGCCGATTCGAGAGCAGCACCTCCACGGCACCGACGACGATGACCTTGTCACCGCCGCGCCCGCCGCGAGCGCGTCGGGCGCGGCCGCAGCGCATCGGCTGGGCGCGGTTGCTCGAGCGCGACGTCGACATCGACATGCGGCGCTGTTCGAGGTGGGCGGGCAGTACCGCCGGAACACGTCGCGCGGACCTGGCGCCCTCCGGCGCCGCGGAGCACGCTGCGCCGATCCTGCCGCTTGCGGGTGAGTTGGACCTGGGGCGATCTGCCGAAGATTGCGGGCGTCTGTCGCGAGGGCGCAGCAAGAGGGTCGAGCACTCCCTGCGTGATGCCGAGGTGCGTCGCTCCGGGCCGCGAGGCCGACCAAGCACGATCCGTTCAGGCCCGACGTGCTGGCGCGGATCGCGGCGGCGCACCCGCACTGGATCACTGCGGTGGTGATCCTGCGCGAGATCACGGAACGCAGGTCCGCGGGCGGGCTCACGCAGCTCAAGGCGTTCGATCGGGTGCATGCGCGAGGCGTTCGTGCAGTCCTGCGGCGTGCTTGCCGAACGAGCGTGCTCCGGCGCCGCGCGGCCGCCTCGGCCGTGGCCGAGAGATGCCGACTCCGATTGGGCCCGTTGATGCCGCTCGCCGACACCGTCAGACCTCCGCCGCTCTGCCGACCAGATTCCCGGGGTGTTCGAATCCCCCGTACGCCTGCTCGTCAGCGCAGGTAGGTGGTCGCGAAGTCGGCGGCCGACCGATGCGGGATGCCCAGGCGGTCGAGCTCGTCGAGGAACTCGGTCGAATAGGTCGTGGACAGCACGTCGGTCGGCACGGACAGCGGGCCGCGCGCGCCGACGGTGAACGGGAACGCGTCGATCAGGACCTCCTCAGCGCGCGACCACAGCAGCGCGATGAAGGAGAGCGTGTCTGGCTGCGCGCGGATGACAGCCCAGGTCTCGGGGTGGTTCAGCCGCGCGGCCTTCAGGTATGCGAGCAGGTAGAGCTGGAAATCCGCGAGACCACCGACATTGCTGTCCGTGACGGTTCCGCGCGCCGGCAGGAACGCCGCATACCGCTGAGGATCGAGCCGCTGCAGCATCGCGACCTCGACTCCCGCGGCGCCCGTGTAGGCGTTCAGTTCTCCGAGCAGGGCCGTGAAGTCGTTGCCGTTGTACCGAGCGCTGTCCTCGATGTAGTCCGGATAGCGGAAGCGCCTCTTGAGCCGATCGGGTACGGCCGCCGCGGCGATCGAGTAGTTGGCGGTCTGGTTTCGTTGCAGGGAGGTGCGATGGACACGATCATCGCGAAAATAAGACCACCGGGGGCCGTTCTGCTGGCACATCACGCTCAGGTCGAAATCGAGACCGTGGTTCGTTTCGTGGACCGCTCCACCGATCGAACCGAAGTCGATGCGGCCTTGCAAGCGAATCCAGAGCGCGAAATCTCCGGGATTCGCGGCGAGAAGCGCCTCACCGTGGATGGCGCCGGACGCTCGTAGGATCTCCCTGACCTGCGCGATGTCCGCGTCGAGGTCGGCGAGCCCGGCACGCGCGGCGACCGGGTCCGCCAGTCTCGGGCAGTCGGCAGGGTTCATGGGCCGGGCGCCGATCGGCGCCAGCGTGGCCACCGGGCTGATCGCGCGGACGGCGGGTGAAGGGTCGAAGGGCGCCGCCGTGCCGCGCGTGCGCCCGTCGGTGGCGCCGCTTCCGGCGCCTACGAGCCACTCGGCGCCGACGTCACCCACCACGAACGCCCCGGTCAGCGTGCCGCCCGAGATCGTCCACAGCATGATCATGCCGCCGGTGTTCTGCCAGAGCAGGTCGCTGCGCCCATCCCCGTCGAAATCGCTGCGGGCGTCGATGATCTGCCACGAAAAGCCCACCGCGCCCAACGTCGCCGAGCCGGAGACCGTCCCGTTCATGAACCACGCGACCACCTGTCCGCCGCTGTTGCGCCAGAGCACGTCGCTGCGTCCGTCGCCGTTGTAGTCGGCCGCGCCGTCGATCGCCGACCACTCGGGCCCCACGCCCGGCAGGAACGAGGCGCCCTGGATCGCGCCCCCGTTCATCCGCCAGATC
>JBIKMO010000089.1:0-16060 GCA_044359175.1 Burkholderiaceae bacterium
CTTCGACACCTGGTCGATCGACATGATCGGCCACGGCTGGTCGGACAAGCCCGACCATCCGTACGAGATCCGCCACTACGTCGACCACCTGCTGCGCTTCATGGACGCGCAGGGCTGGGCGCGCGCACACGTGAGCGGCGAGTCGCTCGGCGGCTGGGTCGCCTCTCGGCTTGCAGCCGACCACCCGGACCGCGTCGACCGGGTCGTGTTGAACACCGCGGGCGGCTCGCGTGCGGACCCCGCGGTGATGGCGCGCATCAAGTCGCTGTCGACGCGCGCCGCCGAGGACCCGAGCTGGGACTTCATCCGCGCGCGCGTCGAGTGGCTGATGAAGGACCCCGCCGACGCGACGCCCGACCTGGTCGCCTGCCGGCAGGCGATCTACTCGCAGCCCGGCTTCGCCCGCGCGATGGCCAATGCGATGGTGCTGCAGGACATGGACGTGCGCACACGCAACCTGATGCTGCCCGAGGACTACGCGCGGATCCGCGCCGCCACGCTGGTGCTGTGGACCTCCGACGACCCCACCGCCGACGTCACCGAGGGCCGGCGCATCGCCGAGTCGATCCCGGGCGCGACCTTCGTGGTGATGGACGGCTGCGGGCACTGGCCGCAGTGGGAGGACACGCCGACCTTCGACCGGCTGCACCTGAACTTCCTGCGCGGCCTGCCGCTCGAGACGCCGCTCGCCTGAGCGCGAACCGCGGAGGCGACCATGCACACGACCGACTGCGACGTGGTGATCGTCGGCGCCGGGCCCACGGGCCTGACGCTCGCGAACCACCTGGGCACGCTCGGCATCCGCACGCTGGTGACCGAGCGGCTGCCCCGGCTGATCGACTACCCGCGCGGCGTCGGCGTCGACGACGAGGCGCTGCGCAGCTTCCAGGCGGTCGGCCTGGTCGACGCGGTGCGGCGGCACACGGTGCCGAACCAGATCATGCGCTTCGTCGACCGCCGCGGCCGCGTGCTCGCGTCGATCGAGCCCACCGCCGAACCCTTCGGCTGGCCGCGGCGCAACGGCTTCATCCAGCCGCTGGTCGACCGGGAGCTCGCCGAGGGGCTGCGCCGCTTCCCGCACGTCGAGCTCGCGCTGCGTCACGCGTTCGCGTCGTTCGAGGACACCGGCGACGGCGTCCGGGTGACCGTGCAGCCGGTCGACGACGCCGGCGAGCCCGACGGCGCCGCGCGGACCGTGAACGCGCGCTGGCTGGTGGGCTGCGACGGCGGGCGCAGCCCGGTGCGCACCGCCCTCGGGCTGCCGTTCGACGGGATCAGCGAGTCGACCCGCTGGCTGGTGATCGACATCGCGAACGACCCGATCGGCACGCCGAACGTGTGCTTCCGGCTCGACGACGACTTCCCCTACGTCGAGCTCGCGCTGCCGCACGGCGTGCGCCGCTTCGAGTTCATGGTTCCCGAGGGCGCCGACGAGGCGGAGTTCGAGAGCGACGCGCGCGTGCACGCGCTGCTCGGCCGCGTGCTGCCGCCGGACGTGAGGCCCGAGGTGATCCGGCGCCGCGTGTACATGCACCACGCGCGGATCGCCCCGGCGTTCAGGAAGGGGCGCGCGCTGATCGCCGGCGACGCCGCGCACCTGATGCCGGTGTGGCAGGGCCAGGGCTTCAACACCGGCATCCGCGACGCCTCCAACCTGGGCTGGAAGCTCGCGCTCGCCTGCCGCGGGATCGCCGGCGACGCGCTGCTCGACAGCTACACGGTGGAGCGGCACGCGCACGCGAAGGCGATGATCGACCTGTCGGTGCTGGTCGGGCGCGTGTTCGTGCCCTCGAAGGCCTCGCACCGGCTCGCGCGCAACGTCCTGGGCCCGATTCTGTCGCGCATCGGTCCGGTGCGCCGCTACATCGCCGAGTTCCGCTTCAAGCCGATGCCCTTCTTCGCCGACGGCGCGGTCGTGCACCCCGGCGCGCCCGACCCGAAGGGCGTCGTCGGCAAGGTCTTCGTCCAGCCGCGCGTCACCGACGCCACGGGTCGCACGATGAAGCTCGACGACGCGATCGGCCTGCGATTCGCGCTGGTGGGCTGGAGCGCGCGCTTCGACGCCTGGCTCGACGACGCGTCGCGGCGCACGCTCGCCGCGCTCGACGCGCGCACGCTCGTCGTGCGTCCGCCCTGCCAGGCGGCCGACCGCGAACCGCCCGCCGACGGCGTGGTGCTGCACGACGCCGACGGCGCCTTCAAGCGCTGGTTCGACGCGGCGCCGGGCTCGATCGTCGTGCTGCGACCCGACCGCGTGGTCGCCGCGTGCTGCACGCCCTGGCAGCTGAACCGCACGCTGCGCGAGCTGGCCGCGCGGCTGCACCTCGCGCCGCGCGCGGTCTCCGCGGACGGACCGGTCGATGCCGCGACGCTGGCGCGGGCAGCCTGATGGTCACGCACCCCGCACGCGTCGCCCGAGCGCGCCGCGCCCCGGCGGCGCCGACCCCGAGGAGCCTCCGATGACCGTGCAGCGCGCCTTCGCCGGCCTGTCGCACACCCCGCTGATGGGCCTGAACCCCGTGGCTGCCGAGGTCGCGCGCGACCTCGACGCCGCGCTCGCGCGGCTGCGCGATGCGGTGAGCGCGTGGGCGCCCGACCGCATCGTGCTGATCGGGCCCGACCACTACAACGGCTTCTTCAACGAGCTGATGCCGCCGTTCTGCATCGGCACCGAGGCGAGCGCGGTCGGCGACTACGGCACGCCCGCCGGGCCGCTGCACGTGGACGGCGAGGCGGCGCTCGCGCTCGCGGCGCACCTGATGGACTCGGACTTCGACGTCGCCGTGTCGCGCCGCATGCGGGTCGACCACGGCTTCGCGCAGCCGCTGCAGCTGCTCTGGGGCGGCCTCGACACGCCGCCGGTCGTGCCGCTGTTCCTGAACTCGGTCGCCCCGCCCGGCATCCCCCGGCTGCGGCGCTGCCGCGCCCTCGGCGTGGCGATCGGCCGCTTCCTCGACCGGCTGCCCGGCCGCACGCTGCTGGTCGGCTCCGGCGGGCTGTCGCACGAGCCTCCGGTGCCGACGCTCGCGCACCCCGACGCGTCGGTGCGCGAGCGGATCACCGTGCGGCGCGAGGCCACCGAGGCCGAGCGCGACGCCAAGACCCGCCGCGTGATGGCCGCGGGCGTCGCGCTGGCGGCGGGCGACCCGGCGATGAAGCCGCTCAACCCCGACTGGGACCGGCGCTGGATGGACGCGCTCGCGCACGGCCGGCTCGACGCGCTGTGCGCGCTCGACGAGGCGTCGATCGCCCGCGACGCGGGGCTCTCGGCGCACGAGTCGAAGACCTGGCTGGTCGCGCGCGCGGCGCTGCCCGAGGGCGCGCTCGACTGCACGGTGCGCTGGTACCGCGAGATCCCGGAGTACATTGCCGGGTTCGGAACGATGTTCGTCCACACGAGGCCCGAGCGATGACGACCGCCGACCCCGGGATCGCCGCCTACGCCGAGCGCCTGCGCACCGCCGAGCGCACCGGCGTGCCGATCGAGCCGCTGCGCCTGGCCGTGCCCGGCGCGGACGAGGCGTTCGCGTACGCGGTGCAGCGGCACAACGTGCGGCACGCCGTGGCGGCAGGGCGGCGGGTCGTCGGCCGCAAGATCGGCCTGACCGCCCGTGCCGTCCAGCAGCAGCTCGGCGTCGACCAGCCGGACTTCGGCACGCTGTTCGCCGACATGGTGCTCGGCGACGACGAGCCGATCGCGGTTGCGCGCACGCTGCAGCCCAAGGTCGAGACCGAGGTGGCGCTCGTGCTCGAGCGTGATCTGCCGCGCGCCGACACCACGCTGGTCGAGGTGATCGCGGCGGTCGCATATGCGTTGCCGGCGATCGAGGTGGTCGGCAGCCGCGTGCGCAACTGGGACATCCGCTTCGTCGACACCGTGGCCGACAACGCGTCGGCGAGCCTCGTGGTGCTCGGCGGCGTGCCGCGGCGCCTCGACGGCCTCGACCTGAAGGCCTGCGCGATGCGCACGACGCGCGCCGGCGAGCCGGTGTCGCAGGGCTCGGGCGCCGCGTGCCTCGGGCACCCGTTGGTGGCCGCCGCCTGGCTGGCGCGCAAGATGGCCGCGCTCGGCGAACCGCTGCGCGCCGGCGACCTGGTGATGACCGGCGCGCTCGGCCCGATGGCGCCGGCGCGTCCCGGCGAGCGCTTTGAGGGCACGATCGACGGACTGGGCACGGTCGTCGCGCAGTTTGCGTCGAGCTGACCGCAGCGCCCCGCCCCGGACGGCAGACCCCGATGACGACCCCGTACGACTTCGAGACCGACGTCCTGGTCGTCGGCACCGGCCCCACGGGCGCCACCGCCGCGCTCGCGCTCGCTGCGCTCGGCGTTCGCGTGCACGTGGTGTCGCGCTGGAACTGGCTGGCGAACACGCCGCGCGCGCACATCACCAACCAGCGCGCGGTCGAGGTGCTGCGCGACCTCGGCGTCGAGGACGAGGCGCGCAAGCACGCCACGCCCTGGGAGTGGATGGGCGAAACCCTGTGGACGACCAGCTTCGCCGGCCCCGAGATCGCGAGGCTGCGCACCTGGGGCACGGGCGAGGACCGCATCGGCGAGTACCTGCAGAACAGCCCGTGCACGATGCTCGACCTGCCGCAGACCTTCATGGAGCCGCTGCTGGTCCACCACGCCGCGGCCCGCGGCGCGTCGCTCGCGATGAACACCGAGTACCTCGGGCACGCGCAGGACGCCGACGGCGTGACCGTCTCGCTGCGCGACCGGCTGTCGGGCCGCGCCTACGCGGTCCGCGCGAAGTACCTCGTCGGCGCGGACGGGGCGCGCTCGAAGGTGGCCGAGGACCTCGGCCTGCCGCTCGAGGGGCACGTCGCGCGCGCGGGCACGCACTACACGCTGTTCCGGGCCGACCTGTCGCGCTTCGTCGCGCACCGGCCGAGCATCCTCTACTGGATCGTCACGCCCGACGCGAGCTTCGGCGAGATCGGCCAGGGCCTGCTGCGGGCGATCCGGCCCTGGGACCAGTGGATCGCGGGCTGGGGCTTCGACAAGGACGCGGGCGAGCCGCAGTACGACGACGACGAGCTGAAGCGCCGCATCCGCATCCTGATCGGCGACGACACCGTGCCGGTCGAGATCGAGTCGCGGATGATCTGGTACGTGAACCAGCAGTACGCAACCGCCTACTCGAAGGGCCGCGTGTTCTGCGCGGGCGACGCGGTGCACCGGCACCCGCCCTCCAGCGGCCTGGGCTCGAACACCTGCCTGCAAGACGCGTTCAACCTCGCCTGGAAGCTCGCGTACGCCGTGAAGGGCTGGGCGGGGCCGCGGCTGCTCGACTCGTACACGCCCGAGCGCGCGCCGGTCGGCCGGCAGGTGGTGATGCGCGCAAACCAGTCCCGCCTCGACTACGCGCCGCTGAACCGCGCGTTCCGGGACCTCGACGCGCCGAACCCGGTGCAGGCCGGGCTCGCGAAGCTCGCCGATCCGGGGCCCGAGGGCGTCGCCCGACGCGCGGCGCTCGCCGACGCGCTGCACCTGAAGAACACCGAGTTCAACGCGCTCGGCGTCGAATCGAACCAGCGCTGCGTGTCCGGCGCGGTGATCCCGGACGCGGACGCCGGCGAGGAGACCTGGCTGCGCGATCCGCAGCTGCACGCGCAGCCCACGACCCGGCCGGGCGCCAAGATCCCGCACGTGTGGCTGGTGGGTGCGGACGGCCGGCGCATGTCGACGCTCGACGTCGTCGGCCGGGGCCGGTTCTCGGTGGTCACCGGCCTGGCCGGGCGTGCATGGGTCGAGGCGGCGAACGCGATCGGCGCGCCGTGGTTGCGGACCGTGGTGATCGGCGCGCCCGGTGCGCTGGACGCGTACTGCGCGTGGCACCGCGCGCGCGGGATCGACGAGGCCGGCGCACTGCTGGTGCGCCCGGACGGGGTGATCGCCTGGCGCGAGCGGGCCGCGGTGTACGATCCGGCCGAAGCGCGCGAGCGACTGGCCGCGGCGCTGATGCAGGTGCTCGACCGCCCGCTCTGAGGACGGTGCGGAGCGCCCCCGCACGAACGACGCCAGCGGCCAGGCGCCGCTGCAGGAGACGATCGCGATGGATCGACGTTCGATAGTGACGCTCGGCGCGGCCGCCGCCGCCGGACTCGCCCTCGGAGCGGGGGCCCGGCCCGCCGCCGCGCAGTCCGCGCAGATGCGCATCGTCGTCGGCTTCGCAGCAGGCGGCAGCGTCGATCTGGTCGCGCGGATGGTCGCCGAGCATCTTCAGGGCGCACTCGGCCGTACGGTCATCGTCGAGAACCGCACCGGCGCCGCCGGTCGCCTTGCGGTCGAGCAGGTCAAGGCCGCCGCGCCCGACGGCGACACGCTGGTGCTGGTGCCCCAGGGCCCGATGACGCTGTTCCAGCACGTGTTCAAGTCGCTGCGTTTCGACGCGGCGAAGGACTTCGCACCGGTCACCCGGGTGTGCGCAGGCGACAGCGCGATCACGATCGGGCCGAGGGTGCCCGCGAAGGACCTCGCCGGCTTCCGCGACTGGCTCCGTACGGCGGGCGACCAGGCGACCTACGGGTCGCCGGGTGCCGGAACCATCCCGCATTTCGTCGGCGTGTCGTTCGCCCGCGCGATCGGCGTGCAGATGACGCACGTACCGTACCGCGGCTCCGCGCTGTCGATGACCGACCTCGCCGGCGGCTCGATCGCGGCGGCGGTCTCGCCGGTCACCGAGGCACTCGAGCAGCATCGCGCCGGCCGCGTGCGGATCGTGGCGACCGCCGGCAGCGTGCGCTCGACCTTCGTCGACGGCGTGCCCACGCTGAAGGAGTCGGGCATCGACGTCGACGTGCCGCTCTGGTTTGCGCTGTACGCACCCGCCGCCACGCCCGCCCCGGTCGTCGAGCGGCTGAACGCCACGATCACCGCGGGCCTCGGCTCGGCCGGCATGCGCGAGCGCCTCGCGCGCCTGGGCCTCGTGCCCGCGCCGAGCACGCCCCAGGAGCTGGCCGCGCTGCAGGCCCGCGAATCAGCGATGTGGGGGCCGATCGTCAAGGCCTCGGGCTTCACGCCCGAGGATTGAGCCGCGACCGATCGTCCATGCCGACCCGTACGACCGCCCCCGTCGACCCGTGAACCCCGACATCGCGCTGATCCGACGCTTCGTCGCGGGCACCGGCGAACCGCTGCCGTTCGACGCCAACCCGCTCACGCGGTTCCTCGGCGGACGGCTGATCGAGGCCGATGCCGGCGCGGGCCGAATCGTACTGGGCTTCGAGCCGCCCGAGGTCTTCGTGCAGGGCGCGGGCGTGCTGCAGGGTGGCGCGATCGGCGCGATGCTCGACTTCGCGGCGACCTTCGCGGCGATGCTGGCGCTGCCCGACGGGCAGTCGCTGGCGACGTCCAGCCTCACCACCACGTTCCTGCGCGCCGCGCCCGCCGGTCGCTACCGCGCGACCGGGCGGGTCGAGCGGCGCGGCCGCCGGATCGTCGTCGCCACCGCATCGCTCGCACAGGAAGGCACGCCGGAGCCGGTCGCGATCGCGACCGCGGTGATGCCGGTGGTGCCCGACGGAGCGGCCTGACCGGCGTCGCCGGCGCATCCGATCGCTGCACCGCACGCCCCACGGAGACCGCCGCCGATGAGCCCCCCGCCACTCACCGAGGAACGCACGCTGCGCATCCAGCTCGCCGCCTGCTACCGCGTCTTCGCGATGCTGGGCTGGACCGAGCTCATCTACAACCACGTGACCGTGCGCGTGCCCGGTCCGCAGCGGCACTTCCTGATCAATCCCTTCGGGCTGCACTACACCGAGGTCACCGCGTCGAACCTGGTGAAGATCGACGTCGACGGCCGCGTGGTCGACGGCTCGGCGCACCGCGTGAACCCGGCGGGCTTCACGCTGCACTCGGCGATCCACGCCGGGATCGACGACGCGCACTGCGTGATGCACACGCACACCACGGCGGGTTGCGCGGTCGCGTGCAGCCGCGACGGGCTGTCGATGGACAATTTCTACTCGGCCCAGCTTCACGAGCGCGTGTCGTACCACGACTTCGAGGGCATCACCGTCCATGCCGACGAGGGCCCGCGCGTCGTGCGTTCGATCGGCGGGCGTCCGGCGGTCATCCTGCGCAACCACGGCCTGCTGTCCTGGGGCGCCACGATTCCCGCCGCGTTCGCGGTGCTGTGGACGCTGAACCGCGCCTGCGAGATCCAGCTGGCCGGCGCCGCGCTCGGCCCGACGATCCCGATCCCGGAGGCGACCCGCCGCAAGGCGAGCGCAGACGCGCTGCAGTTCGATCCGCGCTACGGGGGCGGCCAGGACGTCTTCGATGCGATGGTCCGATTGGTCGACCGCATCGACCGGTCGTACCGGGACTGAAGGCCGGGTGTTCCGGCTCGTCTCGCCGGCGACCGCCGCTGCGGCGCAACCGCCCGATGACGCCGAACCCCCACCCGTACCCGCGACGTCGCGGGCGGCATCACGCATCCCGCCCGGATCGGCCTCAACCTGCGTTCCCGAGCGCTCCCACCAGCCGGTCGACGTCGTTCATGTCGTTGAACACCGACGGCGAGATCCGGATCCGGTTTGCGGTCAGCGTCACCGTCACGCCCGCGGCCGTGAGCTTGGGCGCGAGCTGGGCCGCGTCCTTCACCGCGAACGACACGATCGGCGTACGCGAGCCCTGCGGGGTGAGGGGCGCCCAGCCGCGCCGCCGCAGCTCGGTCTGGATCGCGTCCACCAGCGGCTGGCGTTGCGCCTGCAGCGAGGCGACGCCGCGGGCGAGCAGCCAGTCGAGCGACGCGTCCACCGCCGCCTCGACCGGCCTCGCCACGAACGAGCCGTTGAAGATCCCGCCCAGGTCGGTGCGCTGCGCGAACTGGACCGCGGGCTCGCCGGCCGCGTCGTGCGGAAAGAGGCGCGTCGGCGGGTTGAAGAAGTTGCCGGTCTGCAGGTAGCCGAACCAGGGGCGCTGCAGCCTCGGCTGGACCGCGGCCTTCACGTAGAGGAACGCGAGACCGAAGTCGCCCATCAGCCACTTGTAGGTGCCGCTCGCCGCGAAGTCGACGTCCCACGCGCGCACGTCCACCGGCACCGCGCCCGCCGACTGGATGATGTCGGCGAACACCGGCACGCCGCGTGCGTGCGCGATGTCGCAGATCGCCTTCATGTCGTGCTCGAAGCCGTTGACGAAGGACACGTGCGACAGCGCGACCAGCTTCGTGTCGGGCGTGATCGCGGCCTCGTACTGCTTCGGGTCGATGCTGCCGTCGTCGCGCATCCGCAGCACCACCAGCTCCATGCCCCGCTGCGCGAGCTGCTGGTACAGGTGAAACGAGCCCACGAAGTGCAGCGCGTCGGTGACGATGCGCCCGCGCGCGGCGGGCAGCCCGAGCGCGGCGGTGACCAGGTACTCGCCCATCGTCGTGCTGGGCACGTAGCAGACCTCCGCGGGGGTTGCGTTGACCAGCCGCGCGAACTTGCCCTGCACCCCGGCCGAGTTCACCGGCACCGTGCCCTGCACCTTCGCCTCGGCGTACTTCGCCATCGCCTGCGCAGCCGCGCGGGTCAGCGGATGGACCGACGCGCAGTTCAGATACACGCCCCTCACGCCGGGGAACTCGTCGCGCACGCCACCGCCGACCGGCTGAGCGTGCACGTTGGAAGGCCGCTGGGCCTGCGCGAACGCGGCCCCGACCATGCCCAGCCGCAGCGCGGCGCGACGCGTGTGCTCCATCGTCCTCTCCCATCCCCGATCCGATGACCGCGCTCACAGCGCGACTGCGCGATCTTCGCTCAGCCCGGGCCGCCTGCCCACACGCAGGTCCGAACCGACCCGCGCCCCAGGCGATTCCCGACACGCGCGCGTCCCGCCGGTCGCCCGGAGTACGATCGGACTCCCACCGACTCGCTCGACGCCCACGGTTCGCCGAACCGGCGTCGACCCAGCCGCACTCATGAGCCGTGCCGCCCCCCGATCCAAGCGCACCCGCCCCGTGCTCGACTATCCGTTCGAGACGCCGCCGGCCACCGGCGCCGTGACCGAGGTGGCTGCAGGAGTGCTCTGGATCCGCATGCCGCTGCCCTTCACGCTCGCGCACATCAACCTGTGGGCGATCGCCGACGGCGAGCAATGGACGCTGGTCGATTCCGGACTGCGCACACCGGATACCGCGTCCGCCTGGCGGCAGCTGCGCGACGGTGCGCTGGGGCGGCGCGGCGTGAGCCGGGTGATCGTCACGCACATGCATCCCGACCATGTCGGCATGGCGGGCTGGATCACCCGGCGCGCCGGCTGCCGGCTGTGGATGACCCGCCTCGAGTACCTGACCTGCCGCGTGCTGGTGGCCGATACCGGACGCGAGGCGCCCGAGGACGGCGTTCGCTTCTATCGCCGCGCCGGTTGGGACGACGACGCGATCGAGCACTACCGGGCGCGTTTCGGTGAGTTCGGCAAGGCCACCTATGCACTGCCCGACAGCTACCGTCGCATCCGCGACGGCGAGACGATCCGCATCGGCGCACACGACTGGCGCGTGGTGACCGGCAGCGGCCATTCGCCCGAGCATGCGTGTCTGCACTGTCCGGCGCTCGGGGTGCTGGTGTCGGGTGACCAGGTGCTGCCGCGCATCTCCTCGAACGTCTCGGTGTTCCCGACCGAGCCGGACGCCGACCCCCTGGGTGACTGGCTCGCCTCGCTGGAGCGGATCGAGCGGCTCGTGCCCGACGACGTGCTGGTGCTGCCGGCGCACGGCCTGCCGTTCCGCGGCCTCCACGCCCGCCTGCGCGACCTGGCCGCCGGGCACGAGACCGGGCTCGAGCGGCTGCAGGCGCGGATCGACGAACCCCGTCGGGTGGTCGACCTGTTCGGCGCGCTGTTCGCGCGCCCGATCGATACGCCCGAGCTGCGATCGATGGCCACCGGCGAGACGGTCGCGCACCTGAACCGGCTGCTCGCGGCCGGTCGCGCGGCCGTCTCCGAGGACGCCCAGGGCGTTGCCTGGTACCGTTCGATCTGACCGGCGTCATCGAGCCGCCGCGCAAGCAGCGCTCCGAGCCTTCCCGCCGGCGCCCCGGCGGTGCTTGGTATCATGCCTCGGTGCTGCCCTGCCACACCCGCCGCCGCCTGCTGCTCGCCGCCCCGCTCGCCTCACCGTGGCTGGTTTGGCCAGTGCTCGCGCCCCGTACAGCTCACGCTCAAGGCCCCGGTCAGCGCCCGATCCCCGAAGACGCCGAGCTCGGCCGGCTCGAGATCGTGGTCTTTCCGCAAGCGCTGCTGGACGGGCGGCCGGTCGTGCTCGGTCCGGGCACCCGCATCTTCGACGAGCAGAACATGATCCGGCCGCCCTCCACGGTGCAGGGCGTGCAGCGCGTGGCCTTCGCCCGCGGCTCAATGGGCGAGATCACCCGCGTGTGGTTGGTCACCGACGCCGAGCACCGCGAGATCGCCGCCCGGATCACGGCCGCCCGCCGTGCGGCGCAGCAGCGTTGACCGCCATGCCGACCCGTCTGTACATCCGCACGTTCGGTTGCCAGATGAACGAGTACGACTCGGCGAAGATGGCCGACGTCCTCGGCGCGGCGTGCGACGGAGGCATCGAGGCGGTCGATGATCCCAGCCAGGCCGACATCGTGCTGTTCAACACGTGCTCGGTGCGAGAGAAAGCCCAGGAGAAGGTGTTCTCGGACCTCGGCCGCGTTCGCGCGCTCAAGCGCGAACGCCCCGAACTGCTGATCGGCGTGGGGGGCTGCGTCGCCAGCCAGGAGGGCGCCAACATCGTCAGTCGCGCGCCCTACGTCGACCTGGTCTTCGGGCCGCAGACGCTGCACCGGCTGCCCGCGCTGATCGACGCGCGTCGCCGCACCGGACGCGCACAGGTCGACGTCGCGTTTCCCGAGATCGAAAAGTTCGACCACCTTCCGCCGGCGCGTGTCGACGGGCCGACCGCGTTCGTCTCGATCATGGAGGGCTGCAGCAAGTACTGCAGCTTCTGCGTGGTGCCGTACACCCGCGGCGAGGAGGTCTCGCGCCCGCTGGACGACGTGCTGACCGAGATCGCCGGGCTCGCCGACCAGGGCGTGCGCGAAGTCACGCTGCTCGGACAGAACGTCAACGCCTACCGCGGGCGTCTGCAGGCCGCCGGCCCCGAGCACGCCGACTTCGCGACCCTGCTCGAGCACGTCGCCGAGATGCCCGGCATCGAGCGCATCCGGTACACCACCTCGCATCCGCGCGAGTTCACGCAGCGTCTGATCGACGCCCACGCGGCGATCGGCACGCTCGCGCCGCACGTGCACTTGCCGGTGCAGTCCGGCTCGGACCGCGTGCTCGCCGCGATGAAGCGCGGCTATTCGGTGCTCGAGTACAAGTCGATCGTGCGACGGCTGCGGGCCGCGCGTCCCGATGTCTCGATCACCTCGGACTTCATCGTCGGATTCCCGGGCGAGACCGAAGCGGACTTCGAACGGACGATGTCGCTGATCGAGGAGATCGGCTTCGACGGGTCGTTCTCCTTCGTCTACAGCGCACGGCCCGGCACCCCGGCCGCCGACTTGCCGGACGACACGCCCCAGGCCGTGAAGCTCGCCCGGCTCGCCCGGCTGCAGTCGGCCACGGACGCGGCCGCGCGGGCGATCTCCGCGTCGATGGTGGGCAGCGTGCAGCGGGTGCTGGTCGATGGCCGCTCGCGCAAGGACCCGGACGAACTCGCCGGACGCACCGGCAACCACCGCGTGGTCAACTTCGCGGCGCCGCCGCGGCTGATCGGCACGATGGTCGACGTGCGGATCGTGGCTGCGCTGCCGCACTCGCTGCGTGGTGAGGTCGTGCTGCACGACTGAACCGCGCGGCGCCGATGCCCCGCACACCGCGCGCACCCCGAACGGAGGGTGCGCCGCAGGCAGCGCGCCCGCGCGCTCGCCGGTAGACTCCGGATGATGAGCACCCGACCCACGCCGAAGCCCGCGCTGAGCTGGCGCCCGCCCGAGCCGGACAACCGCCGTCTGGCGAACCTGTGCGGCGCGGTCGATGCGAACCTGCGCAGCATCGAGGCAGCCTTCGACGTGCGCATCTCTCGCCGGGCCGACGCCTTCGCGATCGAGGGCGCCCCCGCGCGCGTGCGCGCCGCCGCCCAGGCGCTGGAGCACTTCCACGCACTGGCCGATGCACCGCTGTCGGCCGAGGACCTGCAGCTCGGTCTGGTCGAGCTCAAGGCCCCGCGCGAGTCCGCCGGCACGGACCCCGCCGGGCCGGGCGACGACGAACCCGTGCTTCACACCCGGCGCTCCGATCTGCGCGGACGCACTCCGCGCCAGCGCGACTACCTGCGCAACATCCTGTCGCACGACATCACGTTCGGCATCGGCCCGGCCGGCACCGGCAAGACCTACCTCGCGGTGGCCTGCGCGGTCGATGCGCTGGAGCGCGACGCGATCAAGCGCATCGTCCTGACCCGCCCTGCGGTCGAGGCCGGCGAACGGCTGGGGTTCCTGCCCGGTGACCTGGCGCAGAAGGTCGACCCGTACCTGCGGCCGCTGTACGACGCGCTGTACGACTTGATGGGCTTCGACCGGGTCACCAAGATGTTCGAACGCCAGTCGATCGAGATCGCCCCGCTCGCCTACATGCGCGGACGCACGCTGAACCACGCATTCATCATCCTGGATGAGGCGCAGAACACCACGCCCGAGCAGATGAAGATGTTCCTCACCCGGATCGGGTTCGGCTCACGGGCGGTGGTCACCGGTGACATGACGCAGATGGACCTGCCGCGCGGCCAGCCGTCGGGGCTGATCGAGGCGCGCCGCGTGCTGCGCGAGGTGCGCGGCATCGCCTTCACCGAATTCGACAGCACGGATGTCGTGCGCCACCCGCTGGTGGCACGGATCGTCGAAGCCTACGATCGCCACGCGCCGCGCGATGCCGGCTGAATCGCGGCCCACGCTCGAACTGTCGATCCAGATCACGCCGCAGGCGGGCGACTGCCCCGCCGATCGTGCGCAGCTGCGACGCTGGGTCCGGGGTGCGCTGCGCGCCGACGCCCGGCTCGTGCTGCGGCTGGTCGGCGAGACCGAGGCCCGGGCGCTGAACGCGACCTACCGCGGTCGACGCTACGTGCCCAACGTGCTGACCTTCGAGTACGGCGCGCCCTCGGCCGGTGAGCCGCTGCAGGCCGACGTCGTCGTGTGCCTTCCCGTGGCCTTCCGGGAGGCCCGCGCCCAGCGCAAGCGCCCGCGCGACCACCTCGGGCACCTCGTGGTTCACGGCGTGCTGCACGCGCAGGGCCTGGACCACGAGCGCGACGAGGATGCCCGTGCGATGCAGGCACTGGAGACCGCGATCCTGCACCGCTTCGGCATCGGCGATCCGTACCGCGATCGCTGATCGGGCAGCGAGGCGCGCGCTTTCTCGGCCCCGCCATCTCCGGTATTCTCCCGCGATTCCGACTTCGCGACCCATCCGATGGCCGAGCCTTCGACGGGCAGGCACCGACCGTCCCTGCTCGAGCGCATGTCGGCGCTGCTGCTGAGGGCCCCCGAAGACCGCGACCAGCTGCTGCAACTGCTGCGCCAGGCCCACGAGCGCGAACTGCTGGACGCCGAAGCGGTGTCGATGATCGAGGGCGTGCTGCAGGTGAGCGAGCTCACCGCCGGCGACGTGATGGTCGCCCGCGCGCAGATGGACGTGGTCGACGTCGCGCAGCCCACCCGTCGGATCGTCGAGTACGCGATCGCCACCGCGCACTCGCGGTTCCCGGTGATCGAAGGCGAGCGCGACAACGTGATCGGGCTGCTGCTCGCCAAGGACCTGCTGCGACTGTACGCGGGCGGGGTCGGCAGCGTGCGCGAGTTGATCCGTCCCGCGGTGTTCATTCCCGAGTCCAAGCGGCTGAACGTGCTGCTGCGCGACTTCCGGCTGAACCGCAATCACCTGGCCGTGGTGGTCGACGAGTACGGCGGCGTCGCCGGCCTGGTGACGATCGAGGACGTGCTCGAGCAGATCGTGGGCGACATCGAGGACGAGCACGACCTCGCGCCGGACGCCGACGACGTCGTGCGGATCGAACCCGGCCCGAGTGGGCCGCGCTGGCGCGTACGGGCGAAGACCTCGATCGAGACGGTCAATGCGCAGATCGGGGTCGGGCTCGCGAGCGATGAGCACGACACCTTCGGCGGGCTGGTGGCGCAGGCGTTCGGGCGGCTGCCCCGGCGCGGCGACCAGGTCGAGTTCGATGGGCTGCGCGTGCGCGTGCTGCGAACCGACGCGCGCACGCTTCGACTGCTGCAGGTGGAGCGGCTGCCCGATGCCGACGCGCCGTCCTGAGGCGGTGCGCGCCGGCCGGCGGGCCTGATGCGCGGGCCGGCTGCGGCACTGGCGCTCGGTCTGCTGCATGCGGCTGCGTTCTCGCCACCGCTGCAACACTGGGGCGTGTCTCTTGCCGCGCTCGCTGGGCTGTTTGCGCTGATGCACGCGCGCGCCGCGCACGGCGCCGGACCGGGCGAGCAGGCGCTGCTGGCGGGTGCGTTCGGCCTGGGCTGGTTCGGCGCGGGACTGGCCTGGCTGTACGTCAGCATGCACGTGTACGGGGGCATGCCGTCGCCGATGGCCGCGGTCGCGGTCGTGCTGTTCGCCGCGTATCTCGCGCTGTACCCGGCGGCGGCGAGCGCGCTCGCCTGGCGCGTCGCGCCCCGGCGCGGGCCGCTGCCGATGGCCGCGGCGCTGGCCGGCGCGTGGACGCTGGCCGAACTCGCCCGCGCCCGCGTGCTCACCGGCTTTCCCTGGCTTGCGCCCGGCTATGCGCAGCTCGACGGTCCGATCGACGGCTGGGCTCCGATCGGCGGCGTGCACGCGGTGGGCGCGGTCGCACTGCTCCTGGCCGCACTCGCGGGCACGGCGCTCGCGGCGGCGGTCCGCGCCCGAACGGCCGCCGCCGGAGTCGTGCCGATGGCTGTGGCGGTGCTGCTCGTCGCAGCCTCGGCACTGCTGCCCGGCGATCGATGGACGCGGCCGCACGGCGAGCCCCTGCAGGTGCGGCTGGTGCAGGGCAACGTGCCCCAGGAGATGAAGTTCCGCCCCGAGCGCGTGCTCGCGGCGATGA
>JBIKMO010000336.1:0-4739 GCA_044359175.1 Burkholderiaceae bacterium
ACCGCGCAGTGGGGCTACGGCACGCATCCGCGGCGCTTCATTCGCCGTGCCCCACACCGGCGCACCGGCGGTCAGCGGCTCGCGAACCTTCGGAAGTCGTCATAGGCCAGGGCAAGCCCCTCGGCCAGACCGACTTCGGGTACCCAGCCGAGCGCGCGCAGGCGGCTGACATGGGCGGGGCGTGAGTAACGCACTTCGATGTTGCCCGATTGGCAACACCCGATCGACCTACATGGAACGTTTTCCGAGGACCGCGAACGCCTGATCGTTGGCCTATCGATGTTGGCGTGAACAGCCGGGTTGATTCGCGCTATGGGTCGTGGCGTCAGCAAGCCCAAGTATTCGCATCGGATAGAATCCGACCGCAGGCCGCGAGCGCGGCGCTCACGGGCAGGAGAGTGAATGACCGGGTCGGCGATCGCAGCCGTGTTCGCCTCGACGTTGGTGGCGGCGCTCCTGGCGGGCTGCGGCGGCGGACGCGACACCTCACGTGCCACCCAGGTGGTCGCCAAGGTCAACGACGAGGAGCTGTCGGTCCACCAGCTCAACTACCACCTGCAGCGCACCCCCACGGTGTCGCCCGAGCGCGTGGCCGAGGTGCGTCGCGAGGTCCTCGAACGGCTGATCGATCAGGAGCTTGCGGTACAACTCGCGCGGGAGGCGAAGCTCGACCGCGACGCCGAGGTGCTGCAGCGGCTCGACGCGGCGCGGCGCGACGTGTTGTCGCGCGCCTGGTTCGAGCGGGTGGCGGCCCAGGTGTCCAAGCCGGACGCCGCCGAGGTTGCCAAGTTCTTCGACGAGCACCCCGCGCTCTTCAACGAGCGGCGCGTGTGGCGGCTGAACGAGATCGTCCTGCCGTCGGCGCCTGCTGATTGGCCGCGGATCTCGCGCGAACTGGAGTCCGCGAAAAGCGCCTTTGAGGCGGCGATGCTGCTGCGCCGCCGAGGCATCGACACGGCGGTTGCCACCGACGTCGCTCGGCCGAGCGAGACGGTGCCGCTCGACGTTTTGCCGCGGATGGCTCGGATGAAGCCGGGTGATCTGATCGCCTACCTGAACGGGCCGCAGGTGGTGATCGTCGAGGTCCGTTCGTTTCAGCCAGCGCCGCTGGACGCAACCCAGGCCCGAGCGTCGATCGAGCAGTATCTGATGAACCGTAGGCGGATCGACGCGGTGCAGGCCGAGGCCAAGCGCCTGCGCGCTGGGGCGAAGATCAGCTACGTCGGCGAGTTCGCAGGCGCCGCCCCCGCGGGCGGAGCCGTGTCGCCCGCTCCAGCGGCCGCACCGGCAGCCGCCGGAGTTCCTGCCATACCGTCTCGCGCGACCGGCTCGGGCCCCCCCGCGGGGGCGCCCCCGAAGGACGTCGTCGACAAGGGCATCGGCGGACTTCGGTGAGCGCTGCCCCGGGGTTCCAATGGGTTCCCGTTGTTCGGGGCGCTCGCCGACCGGGTATACTCTGCGGCATTGAAGTTAGTCCCGCCCTTCCACGGAGATGAAGCGCATGAAACTGCTCCCCGGCATTCGGATTGCTGCCGCAGTCGCGTTCGGCCTTGGTCTGCAAGGGGCCGCCCACGCTCAGGCGTGCACACCCACGCTGAATACGAGCATTCCGAGCGCGGGGACGCTCTCGCTCGGTACGCCCGCAATCGGGTGCACGACCGTTGGGGCGGGCGATTACGGAATTCAGTGGTTCTTCAACGTGCCGACGGGAACGACGTCGATCCTGGTCGCGATCCAGCAACTGAACGCGTTCAACGGCGTCTTCGAGCTGTGGAACTACAACGACGTGAGCGCCGCGTTCCAGTTGCCCAGTGCTCTGAACCCGGTGTCTCTGACCGTGCCGCCCGCCACGGTGGGCGACGGATTGCTGTTCCAGGGCGACTTCTCCGGGCTGTACAAAGTCTGGGCTGGGCCGATCAAGCCGGCAGATACGTTCGCGGTCGGTGGCGGCTCGTATGAGTTCGCGGTCACCGCGGTGCCCGAGCCCCATGAATGGGCGATGATGCTGGCCGGTTTGGCCCTGGTCGCTTGGGCTGCACGGCGGCGGCGCGCCTCGGCAGCACCGACCGGGGCGGCCGCCTGAGCGGATCGATCGCTCGACGCTGACCCGGGGCTGGGGTCCGGAGCAGCCCGGCTCGGCGCGGTCCGCCTGCCGCGGGTGAAGCGCCGATCCGGTCTGCGAAGCGCGCCTGTTCCGAGGTGATCGGCCTGCTTCCCGCGCGGCGCACTCCATGACCCTGCGGCAGTTCCTCGACATCCTGCGTGCACGGTGGCGGCTGGCCACCTGTGTGCTGTTGCTGTGCGTGGCGGTCTCGCTGGCGCTCGGCTGGCTGCTGCCCAAGCGCTACACGTCGGCCGCGCAGGTGCTGGTCGATCTCAAGAACCCGGATCCGGTGCTTGGCGTGCTCGCGCCCACGCAGATCGTCCCGGGTCACATGGCCACGCAGGTGGACATCGTGACCAGCCAGAGGGTCGCGCTGAAAGTGGTGGACCAGCTCGGGATCGTCGAGAACGCGCGGGCGGTGGCCCAGTGGCGCGAGGAGGCCGACGGACTGGGGTCGATCCGGCATTTCTATGCGGACCTGCTGCTGAAGAACCTGGAGGTGAAGCCGTCGCGCGAGTCGAGTCTGCTCAATGTTGCGTACACCGGCACCGACCCCCAGTTCGCCGCCCTCGTGGCCAACACGTTCGCCCAGGCCTACGTCGATCTCAGCCTCGAGCTGCGGGTTGAGCCCGCCCGGCGCAACAGGGGGTTCTTCGATGCTCAGACGCAGGCCTTGCGCGACAAGCTCGAGGCTGCGCAGGCCCGTCTGTCGGCCTACCAGCGCGAGAAAGGGATCACGTCGGCCGACGAGCGCTGGGACGTCGAGAACGCGCGTCTTGCGGAGCTGTCGACCCAGCTCACGCTGGTGCAGTCGCAGAGCGTGGAGGCAAGCAAGCGCCACCAGATCGCTCGCGACGCGCTCGCGGGCGGCGCGGTGGCTGAGGTGCCCGAGGTGCTCGGCAACCCCTTGATCCAGACCCTGAAGGCTGACCAGGCGCGCATCGAGGCGAAGATCGAGCAGCAGAGCGCGGTGCTGGGCGCGAGTCACCCGGACATCCTGAAGATGCGCGACGAGGTCGCGGCGATCCGTACCCGCGTCGCTCGGGAGATGGCCACCGTCGCAAGCAGCCTGGCGAAGACCGCACAGGTGCAGTCGCAGCGTGAGTCCGAACTTCGGGCATCGCTCGAGCGGCAGCGGACGCGCGTGCTGCAGATCAAGCAGGTCCGCGATGAGCTGACGGTGCTGCAGCGCGAGATGGAGAGCGCGCAGAAGTCGTTCGACGCGGTCTCGCAGCGGCTCACGCAGACCAGTCTGGAGAGTCAGGTGAACCAGGCGAGCGTCGTGCTGCTCAACGCCGCCACGGAACCGGTCAGGCCCTCGAGTCCGAAGCCCGTGCTGAACGTCGCGGTCGGCGCGTTTCTGGGCACGCTGCTTGCAGTCGCCTCGGTGCTGGTCGCCGAGTTGCGTGACCGGCGGGTACGAGGCCCCCAGGACCTGCAGCTGGCGACAGGGCTGGCGCCGCTGGGAACGATGCGCCATGCGTTCGGCAGGCGGCGCTCGTGGGCGCCCACGCGAGGCCGGCGGCTTCGGCATTCGGGCACGGCAGCCCCGGCCGCTCGCCTGACGGCCGCCAGCACCAGCCCAGGCCCTCCGACCCGTACCTTCCCAGACACCGGATCGGGCGCGATCGCATCCTCGGCCGGGCAGTCCGGCCCGATGACCGTGGCCCGCGACGAGACTGGCCCGGTCCTCCCGACAGGGGGCCGTGCGGACGGTGGTCGATCGGGCGCAGGTCCGTCGTCGGCGCCAGGCGGGTCCTCCAGCCGGCAGCCGATCGGCCAGATCCTGGTGCAGGCCGGCCTCATCCATCCGCCCGAGGTCGAGCGGATCCTTGCCTGGGCGCGCAATGAGGGTCGGCGGTTCGGCGAGGCGGCGGTCGCCCATCAGCTGGTGACGGAGGAGCAGGTCGAGCGCGCACTCGCGGTCCAGTTCGACTATCCGGTCCTGGTTCCCGGCGAGACCCAGGTGTCCGAGGAGGTGGTGGCCGCCTACGATGCGCGTAACCCGCTGGTGGCCGACCTACGTCGGCTGCGCGCGAAGATCCGGCACCTCCAGGTGGCGGCCCCGACCGAGACCCCGATCAAGGCGGTGGCGGTGATCTCCTCCGGTAGCGGCGAAGGCAAGACGTTCCTCGCCTCGAACCTGGCGGTCACCTTCTCCCAGATGGGTCAGCGAACGCTGCTGATCGACGCCGATCTGCGGCGCGGACGCATGCACCGGATCTTCGGGCTGCCGAACCAAAGCGGGCTCTCGACGATGCTCAACGGGCGCATCGGGCCGGGTTCGCTGCAAAAGGTGCCAGGGCTGCGCAGCCTGACCGTACTCGCCTGCGGCCCGCTCGCACCCAACCCCTCGGAGCTCCTGTCTCGCGACGTCTTCGGCCTGCTGCTGGATGCGTTCTGCAGCACCTACGACATCGTGATCCTCGATACGCCTGGGGCCGCCGATGAACCGGATGCGACCGTGATCGCCCAGCGCGCCGGTGCCGCGCTCGTGCTCGCACGGCGGAATCGAAGTGCCTTCGACGCCGTGGTCGAACTGGTGAACTCCGGTGCCGCGCCCAGGGTGGCGGTGCTGGGGAGCGTGCTGAACGACGCATAGGGCGGGTCGCAGGTGCCGTACCCAGCCCCCGAA
>JBIKMO010000090.1:0-15913 GCA_044359175.1 Burkholderiaceae bacterium
AGACGCAAACCCGGGAAAGCGACATGACCCGCCGCACGCATCCGATCGCGTGCAGCCCGCAGCTCGGTATCGAGCACGCCCGGGTCGAGCCGGCGCACCCGAGCACGCGAGGCCCGCACCACCAACACGGCGTCGAACGAATCCTGGTTTGCAGCGAGCAGCGGCGGCGCCTCCTGTACACCCGTTCGCGCGAACGAAGGCATCGGCGTATCGTCGTGCGAACGGCTGGCCGAGCCCTGGCCCGCCATCTGGCCGTACTGGACCCACACGGCGGCACCCATGAGGGCTGCACCGATCAGCCACAGCACCGCTGTGGGCATGGCCGGGACGAAACCCAGGGCCACGCAGCACAGCCCCAGTTGCAGCAGGACCACGGGGTATTGCCGCAGGTCATCCGCGATGTGTCCCGCCAGGCTGCGGCTGTCGGTATCGCTCGCGACCACGCGAGTAATGACAAGCCCGGCAGCGATCGCCACCAGCAGCGATGGAATCTGCGCGACCAGCGCGTCCCCGATCGAAAGCACCGTGTAGTGGTGCAGCGCGCCCCCCATCGTCATGCCGTGATAGGTGACCCCGCTCGCCAGCCCTCCTACGACGTTCACGATCGCGATCACCAGCCCCGCGATCGTATCGCCCTTCACGAACTTCATCGCGCCGTCCATGCTGCCGAACAATCGCGACTCGACTTCAAGCGATTCACGTCTGCGGCGCACCTGCTCGAGGGATACCGCACCCGCGCGAAGATCGGCATCGATGGCCATCTGCTTTCCTGGCATTGCATCGAGCGAAAAGCGGGCGGCCACTTCCGCGACCCGCTCGGCCCCCTTCGCAACGACCAGGAACTGCACCAGCGCAACGATGAAGAACACGCACAGGCCAGCGATCAGATTGCCTCCGACCACCGCGCGGCCCACAGCCTCAATCACCGCACCGGCCTCACCTTCGATCAGGATGAGCTTGGTGGACGCCACGTTCAGCGACAGTCGGTAGAGCGTACTCACCAGCAGCAGTGCGGGGAAGGTCAGCAACTGAAGTTGACTGCGTATCCGGGTAGCCAATAGCAGCAAACCGAGCGCCATCACGAAACTGCCGACGATCAGCCCATCGAGGGCCCATGGCGGAAGCGGAACCACCAGTACGACGATGATCGTGATCAGGGCCAGCGCCAGCGCGACATCGGCGCGCAGCGGAAGGGCCCGCAGCCAGGAAATCTTCATGCGTACCCCAGCACCAGCAGTTCCAAGATGCGCTGCCAACCGTCGAACGCGACAAAGAGGAGCAGCTTGAAGGGAATCGCGATCGGCGTCGGCGACAGCATGTTGAGCCCGAGCGCCTGAGCGATCGCAGCGATCACGAGGTCGACCGCGAGGAACGCGAGATACAGGATGAATCCGATCTGAAACGCCCGCGTGAGCTCGCGCAAAGTGAACGCTGGCGCAAGCACGATCAGCGACGTTTCGTTGACATCGATCGCCGCACGTTCGCCCCACAGCGCGCGCGAGGAGTCGACGAAGAAGAGACGATCCTCAGGGAGCGTGTGCTTGAGCATGAACTCGCCCAGCGGCTTCCGGACCGCATCCGCCACCGTTGCGAGCGTCTTCGGGTTCACTCGGCCTTCGAGGATTCCGGAAGTCTCGATCGCCCGTCCTGCCGCGGCGCCGACCGGGGCCATGATGTACACGGTCATGATGATCGCCACCGCGGCCAGCACCATGTTCGGGGGAACCTGCTGCACCCCGATCGCGTTGCGGACGAGTCCGAGCACCACCAGGATCTTCAAGTAGGACGTCGCGACGAGAGCCAACACGGGTACGAACCCGATCACCGCGAATGCCCCGGCGAGCAGGAATGGATCTGGGTATCCGCTCATTCGGTCAGCCAGCCCGCTCGATCAGTCGCGCGATCCGCTGCGCCCCGCTGTGGAGCATCTCGGCCACCCCGATCCGGCGGTTCGGGGTCCGCAGCGCGCGTCGACGGCCCGCAAGCAGCGCAATCTGGAGTTTCAGTCCTGGCGAGAGCGCAACGAGGCTGTCGGCGCCGAGACGGATACTTCCGAGCATGGCCGCGACCGGTTCGCCGGATCCCCCCGATGACTCTTGCGCGGGTGCGACCGGCAGAGCCGCGTCGAGGTCGTCTGGAGCGAAGGTGAGTGCCTGCAGCTCGAACTGGCCGTTTCCGGCAGGCGCCAGCGTCCCGATCTCCAACCAACGATCAGCGTGCGCCACCCACAGTCCGCACCTGCCCCGTGGGCCGAACGGATCGAGCACGAGCCCATCCCCAGCCACCGTGCGCTGAAGTGTGGGGCGAGTGATGCGTGCGTGCGCCTCGACCACCCATCCCCTCAGCCCGACGTCCGCGGACGGCTCGGGCCAACGGAACTCGGCGGCGGTCGCGCCGGCCTCCGGGCTGGACCAGACCGAGAGCAATCGGTGGCGCAGCGAGGCATCGCCCAAGCGCAAATCGAGCCAAGCCGCGTTGGGCGACGATTCCCGTTGCGACAGCAGGCGCACCGGGATCTGTTCCGCGGGCCCCCGCTCTCCGGCCGCGCCGAATTCCACCCGGGGTACGCCCCAGCGCACGCCAAGCCACTGGTCGAGCGCTTCGAAGAGCGGCGCCAGTCGCTCCAAGAGAACCGTCGACAGGAAGGTCGGATCGATCTCCGGCTCCAGATCCTGAGCCAGCCACGCGGGACGGTCGATCCAGACGGCGAAGCCGCCCTGAGAGTCCGTGATGCGTGCCCAAGCCCGGACGGGCGACTCGCGCAGGGTGTCGAGCGCAAGCGCGAGAACATCGGAACCGGGGAGCCTCATTGGCCGCCCCCCGGCGTCGAGCACCTGCCTGGCCCAGAGCGCGGAATGCCAGCCACCGGGCTCACCCAGCAAGAGCGAGAGCGGCACGGACTGGAGTCGATCACGTCCGTTCAACGCGACTGCCCCGAACCCAATCGGCCGATCACACCGCGATCGTCCGCGATAGCCTCCTCATCACGCGCATCCCGCAACCGAGCGGACGCAGCTCGCTGCCGCTCGAGCGACGCCTGCCACTGAGTGCGGGCGGAATCGGCACGACCCCAACGGGCCGCCTGCTGCTGGCGTGCCTGCGCCGCAGCGGCTTCAGCCCTGCAAGCGCGCTCCACACGGCGCCGGGCCTCTGCAAGCTGCTCCTGCAGCCGCGCGCGGTTCGCCACGCGCCGAGACAGGTCGCCACCGTCCCGCGCCTCTTGCGGCGGCGGTGCTCCCAACAGCGCCTGGAGCGCCTGGGCGAGCACGCGGCGCGCCTCGCCGACATCCTGCTGCGTGGCGCGATGCGCCCGGATGGCCTCGGACAAGGCACGTCGCGACCGGTCGACCCCAATGTCGCGCACCAGAGTCACCGCACGGTCCAGCGCCGTCACCTGGCAACACCCCCGCCCACCAAGCCGATGAGTCCGTCACGACAATCTGCCCAGCTCGAGGCCTCATGGATTGGCTGGGACAGCCAGGACACGATGTCCGGGTGAAGGGCCAGCGCCTCGTCGGCTTCAGGATCGGCGCCGGGCGAATACTCCCCGATCTGAACCAGCGGTTGCACCTCACGGTGCTTCGCGAGGAGCGTGCGCAGGCGGGTCGCCGCGAGCGTGACGTCGGCGCTGGCCACCCGGCTGGCCAAGCGACTAATGCTCTCGGACAGGTCGATCGCCGGGAAGCGCCCCTGCGAGGCGATCGTAGGTGACAGCACCAGGTGACCGTCGAGCAGCGACTTGACCTCCTCGCCCACCGGATCGGACAGGTCCCGATCCTCGAGCAACACCGTGGCGACCATCGTGATCGAACCCAGACCCGTCGGCCCCGGTCCCGCGCGCTCGAGAAGCCTCGGCAGCGCGGAGAAGAGCGAGGTCGGGAACCCGCGACGCGTCGGCATCTCGCCCTGCGCCAACCCGATCTCGCGGTGCGCACGAGCGAATCGGGTGAGGCTGTCGACCATGAGCAGCACGCCCCGTCCCTGGTCGCGCAGCCCCTCGGCGATCGCCATCGCCGTGTAGGCGCAGCGCAATCGTTCGATCGGCGAAGCGTCCGCCGTCGCGCACACGACCACCGAACGAGCGCGCCCTGCTTCGCCGAGTGCATCCTCGAGGAACTCGCGCACTTCGCGGCCACGTTCACCGATCAGCGCGATCACATTCACCTCGGCTGCGCAGTGCCGCGCCAGCATGCCCAGCAGCATCGTCTTCCCGACCCCGGCAGGCGCGAAGATGCCCACCCGCTGCCCCACACCGAGCGTGAGCACCCCGTCGATTGCCCGAACGCCCGTCGCAAACACCGAATCGACGCGCGCGCGCCCGAGCGGCGGTGGCGGATTCGACCAGACCGGCCGCATGACGCGATCCTGCGGCGGCAGCGGCGGCCCCTCGTCGATCGGCACGCCGAACCCGTCGAGCACCCTGCCGAGCATCTGCGGCGACACCGCGACGGTACCCGTCCCCTCGTGCCGCATCACGAGCGTCGTGCGGTCCAGGCCACGCGCGCCGTCTTCGATCCACACCAGCAATTCGTCGCGATCGATGCCGATGACCTCACCGCGCCCTCGTGAGATCACGCCGCTGAGGAACTCGCAGCGGTCACCGATCGCGCCATCGAGTTGCGCGACCCGAACGACGTCTCCCTGCACCGACACGACGGTGCCTGCTGAACGGAACGGAGACGGCAAAGGCTGCCGAAACACGTTCATCGGCGCTCGCCGCTGGGGGCATCCGCTGAGCCGCCCCGCTGGGCGCCGTCCAGGGCCCCCTGATCGACCCGCGAATCCGTTGCAGACTCGGCAGTCTCGGCACGTCGCGCACGGTCGGCACGTGCCAGGGCGGGACCGAGCGCTTCGAGCCAGTCCGCGAGGTCAACGACCCACGCCTGTTCGCCGATCCGAACCGCACAGCCCGACACCGCGAGCCGCGGGTCGGCCACCACCGACACCTGGCCAGGAGCCAGCCCGGCACGTTCCAGCCCCTCGGAGAGCGCATCCGATACCGCATCCAACTCCTCGGGAGAGACCCGCAGTTCCACCGCTTGGAGTCGTTCGAGACCCGCAGCGATCTGCAGCGCGACCTCGGATTGCCAGAGTCCGGCAAGCTGATTGCCCAGCAATGTCGCCAAGGCCTGACACGCGAGCGAGGCCAGCTGCTCCGAATCCTTCGCCCGCGCGGCAGCGGCCCGGGATGCGTCGACGCTGGCCTGCGCGGCTGCGTCGGCACGCGCCAGATCCAGCAGCCGGTTGGCGACTTGCCGCGCCTCCGCTCGGGCTTCCTCGCGAAGTCGCGCCGCCTCCGCGGGAAGGTTGCAGAGCTCGATCAGGGTCGTCAGCTCGGACGCGGGTATCCGCCGATCCGGAACCTCGAGCCAACGCGACGTATGGGGAACCCTCACCAGCACGGCAGGCCGTCCCAAGATGACGCCGACGCGAGCCGGTGCTCGAGCGCTGCAAGCCGATCCAGCGTCTCGGACCGTTCACCGCGGAGCCGCTCGCGGACGCCGTCGCGCGTCAGCCGAAGGTACCAGCGAGCGCGCACCGCGCGCGGCAGCGGCTGGATCAACGTTCTCAGGCGCACTTCACCCAGCCGTCGGACCATCGTGCCGAGCGCCGCCGCGGGGACCAGCGACGCATCGATCCGAACCTCGGATGACGGCGCGATGGCCTGCGCGACGTCGACCGCGTCGGCAACTCGACGGTCCTTCGAGAGCGACGCGTCGCTTCGGACGCGAAGCTGCGACAGACCGAGCGCTTCGAGCAGCACACGGTGCAGCTCGTCGGGCAGGAGCGCCAGCCTCAGGCCGGGCAAAGACCATTGCGCATCCTCGATCGTGACAGCGCTCAGACGGCCCAGCAGCCAGCGATCGACATGCAGCCGCGCGAGCCGCGACTGGGGCCGCGAGGACGGGTCCCGCGCCTCACCCTGCACCTGTGCGGGCAACCAGCTCGCATCGCAGTAGCTCGCCGGCCTCGCAGCGAAGCGATGCCGTGCCAGGCAGAGGCGTACGCCCGAAATGCTCACGGCCGAAGGTCCGCGGAGAGCTGCGCATCCGGATCGTCGCGCCGCGCCCCGTCGGTGGGCACGCGCGCTTGACGACGACGCCAGAGCGCGATCGCGGCGAACGCGCCGATCCCGGCCCCAGCGAGCGCGCTGCCCGATGCGATCGCGACTAGGGTACCGATCGCGGCGCCCGCCACTGGGGCGGGCATCACCTCCGCAGTCGGTATTCGGCTCGTCGGGTCGATCGCGACCGTGACTACCGACACTCGGTCGGGGACCAGGCCCTCGACGCTGCGCGCGACCAGCAGCTTGATCGGCAGTGTCATGGCGGCCAGGTTGTGCCCGGGTCGATGCCTGACGAATACCGAAGCCGAGGGGGGACTCACGGCCCGCTGCCCGGGTAGAGAGCGGTCTGGAATCGACAGATGGACGCGCGCCTGAACCACTCCTTCGAAACTACCGATGGTCGCTGCCAGCTCTTGCGACAGGCCGTGCAACAACCTAGCCCGATCCTCACCCGCACTCGGAACCAGCGCGTCGGCGCGCAAAGAATCAAGGGCGCTGGCGTAGCGCGGTGCAGGCAGACCCGCGCTGTCCAAGACCAGCAACGCGCGTGCCGCGAGTTCCCGAGGCACTTCCAGCGTGAATCGGTTGCCATCGGCCTGGACCTTCCGGGCCTCGATGCCCTGCGCAGCGAGCACCTGTCTCATCCGATTGACGTCGGTTTCACTCAACCCGCTGTAGAGGGCTTCGTTACAGGCGGAGAGGAACACGATCGCGAACGACGCAGCGAGCCAACGAGCGGCCGGGACCATGTCAGGAGCCCTGCTGGTTCAGTAACTCCTTGACTGCTCTTTGGGTCGACGAGATGACCTTCACGCCGATGTAGCTGGTTGAGTTGATGGTCGTCATCCCGAGCTGGAATCTGAGGATTTCCTTCATGTGTAACCTCTGGGCATTCAGAAACGAAGCCCATTCCGTCGCTCCCGAACCGGGCCCTGAACCGGACGATGCCCCGAGCCGGAATGGAGTCTGTCGGTCGTAGCCAGCCAGCCCCGCGTTGATCATTTGCTTCAAGTCCCCGGAGAGCCGAGCGATCGAGGCAGTCCACTGCAGATCGCTCGGGTCCGTCGGCTTCATCGTCGGCGGCGGAGGCGATGCCTCAGAAGGAGAGAACGAGCGCAGCTCGAACGTGTGAGGTGCAGCGACGGGCTCGGTCATGATCGCGGTCCTAGGGTTGCTGGCGGCGGATTGGAGGGGGCTGGGGCTGAATCGCTAGACGCTCAGAGCGGTGCGGATCACCTCATCGACGCCGCCGCGCTCGCGCTCGCGGCGCAGCACGACCAGACGAAGCATCGACCAGTTCGCACTGCAACGCATCGACCTCAGCCTCGGGAATCGGTGCAGCCGCTCGCCGATCGACGGGGGCGCAATCAGAACGTGAGTTCCCTCGTGAGTGTCAAGCTGCTCGAGGGCATCGCTGAGCGTGCGCGACCACGGCGCCGTCTCCATCACGAACACGCTGGCGGTAGGGTCCGAGCGAAGGGCTTCCCCGCGAATCCCCGTCTCTGGTGCGACAACGACAGGGAACGGCGCGATGTCGCGATTGCCGACCTCAGGCCGGCCGGACAGGGGATGATCGTCGCGGACGACGCAAATCGCCGCAGGCAAGACCACCCGGTTGGACCGATAGCCGCTCCGGCAAGCTTCGGCGGCCGATTCATCGTTGCCGTCCTGCAGCACCCCGATATCGGCGTCGAGTTCACCCATCGAGTCCGCCAGCCGCGCCGCCGAGACCTCGAGCAGGCGCACCCGCCCGGCGATTTCGCGCGCCGCAGCGCGGCCCAACCGATCGACCGCGACGAAGCGAGCGACCCGGGTGTCGCACACCAGCTTGACCGTGTCGTCCGCGGGTGCGTCGACCGACTTCACGCGGTGGCGCAATGCGCGCAGGATCGGTTCGATTTCGGCCCAGACGCCCGCGACGATCCGACCCGCCGGGGTGGGTACGACTCCCTCCCGTCGGCGCACGAGCAACGGCATCCCGAACAGCTGCTCGAGGTCCTTGAGCCGTTTGCTGATCGCCGACTGCGTGAGGGTCTCGATATCCGCCGCCCGAGCGATCGAGCCCGACTCGCAGACGGCACTCAACAATCTGACCGATTCGAGGTCGATTCGATCGGCAAGACGGAGCGTCTCGCGGGCTTGGGCTGACACACTGTCCCGGGCGGCGCTCGGGCCCGGCCGTGCGCCCGGGCGTCCGGCCGAGGTCGGTTGGCCGTAGAGCACGTTCAAGGGTTCTTGCTTCACGGCTCAGCTTCCGCGCAACAGGCGCCGCATATCGAGGAGGGGCGCCCCCGACGAACCCGCGTCGGTCGAAGACGGCACCGGTAGCGAGTCGACGATCGGCACGCGGTGCGGCTGCTGCAAGACGCTCAGGAGTACTGCGTCGCTCTCGAGCTGGACCAGGATCACGCCGGGAGACAGCTCGTCACCCGTGCGCACGATCCGCCCATCCGCCAGGACGAGCATCCCCGTGCCGCGTGCCGCCCTGATCACACCCTGCCGCTTCTCGATCAGCTGGCGCGCGGCTCGCGACAGCGCGCTGCCGTCCTCCGGGGTCACGCGAGGCGGCTTGACCGTGACCGCCGAGTGCACGCGCAGCCCCGGCAGCGCTGCCTTCAGCGCGGACAGCCAGCGTTCAGCCTCGGCCTCATCGGCGTCGCCCAGCAGCTGCACCGCATCGTCGATCGCCTCAGCCCGAAGACTCGTTCCAGCCAGCAGATCGTTCGCGTGTTCGATAACCTCGGGCAGACACACGGTCCGATCGAAGAACTGGTCGACGCCCCTGGCGGCGCGAATCCGCTGCATGCGGTCGCAGTCGGCCCGCGTGACAAGAACGCCATCGAGCACCTGCTCGCGGCGCGACGCCGAGATCCCGCTCGACCACCGCGGCAGCGGACTCGAAAGCTCACGCTCAGTGAGCGCGACCGCCGCGCGGTCGCTGGACGCGGGAGTCGCAACCGTCGCCGATGGCGGCAGTGTGAACAGAACGCCGAGCAACCCGGCGATGCAGGTCGCCGAGCCGCCGAGCCAGACCCAGGGGCGCGCTGCGCCGACGAACGGGGCGATCAGGATGCCCCCATGCGGGGGCGGGCGGTCGCGATCGAGCAGCCTGAGTCGTACGGGTCCGATCTCCAGTAACGTCTCGCGCTTCCCCGCCGGAATCAGGCGAACTCCGGTCAACGGCTGCCCGTCAACCTTCACCGGAACCCTTGCATCGAGCGCTCGAACCTCTACCCCGGTGCGTCCGACCCGAAGACGGACACCCTCGCACGACCACGGCAATGCCACCAGAAACGTGCTGGCGGGCGTCGCACCGATTGTGTGGCGGCCTTCCGGGAGATCGATCGGCGCCCGGCCGACCGCTTCCAACGAAAGCCTCCACCGAGGGGCCCTCGCCGTCGTCGCATTCGTCACGCGGTCCCTCCGATCGTCGATCGCGAGAGGATGGCGTTCTCGATCAACCGCCTGTCACGGTTCGCCGAAGTCGGTCCCGCGCCACGGCAACGATCGAACGCACCCCCTTCTGCATTGATGCCGCACAGCAACCGCCGGATTCGATGTCTGGACCCCGGCCGTGCTGCGTCCCCGGTGAGGCGGGTCAGACGATCCTGGCTCGAGGGGAAGGACCCGCCGCGACGCCTCACCCGAAGCACAGTAGACCGGCCGAAGCACGCCAGAAAACGAAGATCGTTCAAGTCGACTTTCCGAAAGAGAGGGGTCGACCGGGAGTCTCGCGTTGCGGGCGCTCGGGCCTGGGATTGCAGGGGCCGTCCGAGGCACAGACCGGGACGGCGCCGGCCGCCGATGGGGTCTCGAAGAAGACCATCGCCGGTCTTCACCCCATCGCGACCGGATGACCGCGCCAACCGTTGACCCGTCTGACGCCACCGCGCGGCGGACGCCCGACCGAGCCTTAGCGGCGCTCTTCCCCCAGATCCATTCATCGGTCGTTACCAGCCAGGTATACCCCGAACGGTTGACACTCTACGCGGTACTACTTACGCAGAACCATCACACCCTCGGTCACCCGAGGGTGTCCCGCGTTCAATTATTCACAAACCGAAACGCAGAGGAGGTCGCCCGCTCGACAGATCGGAGTGTTTGTGCAGTGTCAGTACATGAACTCGCGGCAGTGGGTCACTCGGGTACCGCCGCTGCGGCATGACAGCGACCTCTCGTAAGCACACGGTCAGTCCGCTGCTCGGTTGTCCTGCGGCGTCGTGCGCCACGCGCAAGCCCGACCGCAGCCCGAAGCCCTCGGCATGACGCACCACGCACTCGCGGTGCATTCAAGCGGCTTGCGCGCCGCAGCAGTTCCGAGCATCACGGCGCATGCTCGGGGCCGATTCAGGAGGTCAGACGACTCATCGTCGGGGCGCAGCCGGCGCGAGCCCATGCGATCGACGGAGCGCCCGCGGCACCGGGTACGCCGCGACGACACGCTCTACTATCCTGACGGCGGCACGCGTCAAGCCAACTTCAGCCCGCACCACGCATCGGAACCGCCATGGACTTCGACCCCACGGACGAGCAGCGCGAGATCGAGCGAGCGGTCGCCGCAGTCTGTGCGCGATTCGACCTCGCCTACTGGCGCACTAAGGACCGTGACGGCGGGTTCCCGCACGAGTTCCACGCCGCGATCGCCCAGGCGGGTTTCCTCGGTATCGCGATGCCGCGCGAGGTGGGCGGCGCGGGCCTGGGTATCGTCGAGGCGGCGATCATGATGCGCACGATCGCCGCCTCCGGTGCCGGGATGTCCGGCGCGTCGGCGATCCACATGAACATCTTCGGGCTGCAGCCGGTGGTCGTGCACGGGACCGACGCGCAGCGGGCGCGCTGGCTGCCGCCGCTGATCGCGGGTCGCGAGAAAGCCTGCTTCGGGGTCACGGAGCCGGACGCTGGGCTGAACACCCTGAAGCTCAAGACCCGGGCGATCAGGCACGGCGACCGGTACCGGGTCGACGGCCAGAAGGTGTGGATCTCCACCGCCCAGGTGGCCGACCGGATCCTGCTGCTCGCGCGCACCGCCGATCACGATCCGGCCGCACCCACGCACGGGCTGAGCCTGTTCTACACGCAGCTGGACCGCGCACGCATCGAGGTGCGCGAGATCGACAAGCACGGCCGCAAGGCGGTCGACTCGAACCAGCTGTTCATCGACGGCCTGGAGATCCCGCTCGAGGACCGGATCGGCGACGAAGGCCGCGGCTTCGAGTACATCCTGCACGGGATGAACCCGGAGCGTGTGCTGATCGCCGCAGAAGCGGTCGGCATCGGACGGGTCGCGCTCGAGCGGGCCGCGCGGTACGCGAACGAGCGCGTCGTGTTCGACCGACCGATCGGCAGGAACCAGGGCGTGCAGCACCCGCTCGCCGAGCGCTGGATCGAACTGCAGGCGGCCGACCTGATGGTGATGCGCGCGGCCTGGCTCTACGATCGCGGCCGACCGTGCGGGGCCGAGGCGAACGCGGCGAAGCACCTCGCCGCCGAGGCGGGCTTTCGCGCTTGCGAGACCGCCGTGCTTACCCACGGTGGCATGGGCTACTCGCGCGAGTACCACGTCGAGCGCTGGTTGCGCGAGGCGATGCTGCCCCGGATCGCACCGGTCTCGCCGCAACTCATCCTCAGTTTCGTCGCCGAGAAGGCCCTCGGGCTGCCGAAGTCGTACTGAAGGGCCCTCACCGGCGCGCACCGGGTCCCACAGGTCGTCCCGTGCGGACCGTCCAGCCCGACGGCATGGTGGACACCCTGAGCTTGCCTAGGATTGTCGAAGACGGTCGCTGAAGGCCCACGCTGGATCGCGACTGACTGCAGCCGATGCATCCATGACCCGTCCCCCGACGCCCGCGAGCAGTCCGACCGACCCGCCGCACCGACCCGTGCCGGCGGCTGCGCCGCACGTACGCCTGCTGCGGCTGCTGATCACCGGGGTCCCCAAAGGCGTCGCGGTGCGGGTGATCGCCGCGGTGACCGCGACGCTGTCGATGCTCGGCATCCTGTTGTTCGGCGCGCTGTCGGACACCGAATTCGGGCCGCACCTGCAGGAGGTGATCACCGTGGGCGTGGCAGTCCCGTTGATCGTCGTGTTGCCGTTCGCCAGCGTCGCGATCCAGCTGGTACGACAGCTCGAACAGGAACGGGCCAGCGCGATCGCACTCGCCGAGGTCGATCCGCTCACCGGGTTGGTCAACCGCAGGCGTTTCGCCGACCTGCTCGAGCGAGATGTCGCGATCGCCGCGCGGGGTGCTCGGACGTGGATGATTGCGGTGCTGGACATCGACGATTTCAAGAGCGTGAACGACCGGCACGGACACGGGGCGGGCGACGCCTTGCTGCGGGCGGTCGCGCACACCTGTCGACACACGCTCCGGGCCACCGATGTGGTCGCACGCTGGGGCGGCGAGGAGTTCGTGCTGTTGCTGCCCGATGCCGGCTCCGACGGCGGTTCGGCCCTGCTCGAACGGCTGCGTGCCGCGATCGCGACCACCGTCATCCGTGACGACGCCAACCGGCCGATCTCGCGGACGGTCAGCATCGGCGGCGTCGTCGTGTCGATGCTCCCGCCGCAGTGCCGGCCGGCGCCGGCGCACCAGCTGATCGAACAGGCCGACCGCGCGATGTACCTCGCGAAGCAACTGGGCAGGAATCGCGTTGTGATCGAACGCGCTGTTGCCACCCGCGACTCCGACGGATCGCCAGCTCGAGCCTGGAAGCCCCGACGAACCGGGGATGCCGACCGGCGGGGACCGACGCCGGCCATGACGCCTGCAGGACCCGCGCTCGGGGCGCCCGGCGGGCGATCTCCGGTCGCTCAGTTCGATGCCGCGCCCCCGAACCGTGGGCCGAGCCAGACATCCCGCGAGACCGTCTGAATCGCGCGCGTACCGCGGCACCGCAGTTCGGCCCACGGGGCGCCGCCACTGGGATCAGGACGACCGATCCCCAGGCGCGATCCGGGCCGCCTCGCAATCCCAAGCCGCCGCGGTCACCCCGCGCGCCCGCAGCACATGCTTGCGCACCTTGCCGTTCTCGGTGCGCGGCAGATCCTCGACGATCTCCACGTAGCGCGGCACCGCGAAGCGCGGCAGCCGCGGCATGCAGAACGCGGCGAGCTCCTTCGGCAGCACCGACGCGCCGGCGCGCAGCACCACGGCAACCATCACCTCGTCCTCGGCGAGCTCGGAACTCACCGCGAACGCCGCGGCCTCGACAACCGCCGGATGCGCGAGCAGCGCCTGCTCGACCTCCCACGACGACACGTTCTCGCCGCGACGTCGGATCGCATCCTTGATCCGATCGATGAAGCGAAAGCCGCCGTCGTGCTCCCGGACCACCCGATCGCCGGTGTGGAACCAGAGGTTGCGCCACGCCTCGACGGTCTTCTCGGCCTGGCCGTGGTAACCGAGCGCGAACGCATACGGCTCGTCGGCGCGCACCACCAGTTCGCCGGGCTCGCCAGGCGGGCACTCGAAATCGAGCGCGTCGACGACTCGTGCGCGGAATCCCGGACGCGGCGTGCCCATCGACCCGGTGTGCGGCGCGTCGCGCCGCGTCGCGAGCACGAAGTTGGTCTCGGTCGATCCGTAGCCCTCGAGCAGGAGCACGCCGGTGCGCTCGGTGAAGGCGGCGGCCGCCGCCGGCGGCACGCCGGGGCCGAGCATGATCCGCATCCGGTGCGCGCGCTCGTCCTCGTGCTCGGGCTGCGCGAGCAGCATCGGCACCATCGCGCCGAGCAGGTAGCCTACCGTCGCGCCGTGCGCACGCATCGTCGACCAGAAGCGCGATGCCGAGAAACGCGGCTCGATCGCCACGCGGCAGCCGGCGACCAGCGCCTGCCCGAAGGTGTTCAGCGCGTTCACGTGGAACAGCGGCAGCGTCGTGCCCAACACGTCATCGGCCTGCACGCCGAGGACATCGGCAGTGTTCACCGACCACGCCGCGTACTGGCCGTGCGGGCAGACCACTCCCTTGGACGGCCCCGTGGTCCCCGACGTGTACAGGATGGCGTGTGGGTCGGCCGGCGTCACGTCCGCGGGCGTGGCCGCGTCGCCGGGCGGCGGAAACGACTCGTCCAGCACCCAGGTCGGCGGAGCGCCCGGTGGCATCCGCGCGAGGAAGTCGCGCTCGGTCACCAGCAGCCTCGCGCCGCTGTCGCGCAGCAGGTAGTCGAGCTGCACGGTCATGGATGCGGTGTTGATCGGCACCGCGATCGCGCCGATCCACCCGCAGGCGAGAAAGGTCTCGAGCTGCTCGATGCGGTTCGTGCACATCAGCGCGACACGATCGCCGCGGCCGACGCCCGCGGCGCCCAACGCGCCCGCGCGTCGCGAGACCGCCGCCGCCGCGTCCTCGTGCCGCCAGTGCACGCCGCCGACGTCGAGCAGCGGACGTCCGGCGTGCCACCGAGCGGCCCGCTCGAGCAGCGATGGGATCGTCCGCACCCGCGGCGGCAGGTCCTCGAGCATCGCCTCGCGCCGCGTCAGTGCGCCTTCGGCGCGAACCCGAGGTAGCTCTCGACGACCCGTGGATTGGCGGCCAGGTCCTTCGCCGTACCCTCGAGTGCGACCTCACCGGTCTCCAGCACGTAGCCATAGTCGGCGACCTCCAGGGCCGCGCGCGCGTTCTGCTCGACCAGCAGGATCGACACGCCCGCGCCCCGCAGGTCGGTGATCGCGCGGAAGACGTCGCGCACGATCAGCGGCGCGAGCCCCAGGCTCGGTTCGTCCAGCATCAGCAGCTTGGGCCGCGACATCAGCGCGCGCCCGAGCGCGAGCATCTGCCGCTCGCCGCCCGACAGCGTGCCCGCGAGCTGCGCGCGCCGCTCCCGCAGCCGCGGGAAGCGCTGGTACACGCCGTCCAGGTCGGGCTGCAGATCGGCCACGCGTCGCGACCGGGTGAAGCCGCCGAGCAGCAGGTTGTCCTCGACCGGCATCTCGCCGAACAGCTCTCGGCGCTCGGGCACGAGGCACATCCCGCGCCGCACGCGGGACTCCACCGGATCCACGCCGAGCGCGGCGCCGTCGAAACGCACGGCGCCGGTGCACGGCAGCATGCCGATCACCGCGCCCAGCAGCGTCGACTTGCCGGCGCCGTTGGGTCCGATCACGGTGACGATCGAGCCCTGTCGCACCCGCAGCGAGGCCTTGTGCAGACCCTCGGCGCGCCCGTAGAAGACCGTCAGGTCGTCGACCTCGAGCAGCGCGCTCACTTGACGCTGCCCAGGTAGGCCTCGAGCACCTTCGGGTCCCGCTGCACATCGGCAGGCAAGCCCTCGGCGAGCTTCTGGCCGAACTCCATCACCACCAGGCGGTCGACGAGCCCCATCACGAACTCCATGTCGTGCTCCACCAGCAGCACGGTGATGCCCTCGTCGCGCAGGCGCCGAAGCAGGGCGGCGAGCTCCTGCTTCTCGCCGTAGCGCAGACCGGCGGCCGGTTCATCCAGCAACAGCAGCGTCGGGTCGGCGCACAGCGCGCGCGCAATCTCCACCAGCCGCTGGCGACCCAGCGCGAGCGTGCCGGCAGGCTCGTTGGCATCCGCGGTCAGGCCCAGGCGCTCGAGCTGGCGCGCCGCCTCACCCAGCAGCACGCGCTCCTCCGCGCGCTCGGTGCGCAGCATCGCGCTCAGCGTTCCTCGGCGTCCGCGCAGGTGGGCGCCGATCGCGACGTTCTCCAGGACCGACATCGTGCTCACCAGGTTCACGTGCTGGAACGTGCGCGCGATCCCGCGTCGCGCGATCTCGCGCGAGGCGAGCGCATCGATACGCTCGCCCAGGAAGTCGATGCCTCCGCCGTCGGCGCGCAGCACGCCGGTCACCAGGTTGAACATCGTGCTCTTGCCCGCCCC
>JBIKMO010000091.1:0-15880 GCA_044359175.1 Burkholderiaceae bacterium
AGTCGTCGTCGTGGATGATACGGCCCCGCTTGCCGGCCTCGGCGCGGATCCAGCGGCCGGAGTGCCCCGGGCGTGCTGCTGCGCGGCGTACGGCCGCCCGGCTCGAACCGCACCTTCATGTCGGGCAGTCGCGGGATGCGGTCGATCTCGCGTGCCGCAAGCGATCGTGCGTCGGTGGGTTCATGGGCGGTCCGCGGGAAGGGGTTGCGCGCAGCGGATGACCGGATGCCAGCGGCTGTCGTGAGAATCGTTCGATCCGTCTCGTCGGCGCGCGGCCGCCGCAGAGGCCGAGCGGCACCGACGTCGATGCCCTGGAGAGCGAGCCGCTGCCGCCGATCGCGCTGATCACGCGCCGGACGACGTTGCGGTCCGAGGTGCTGCGTGCCTTCCGGGGGGCCCGCCTCGCGTGGGCGCGGGTCCGGCTCACCCCTTCACGCACTCGAAGCTCGCCGCGGCGTTGACGTCGCCGCTGCCGCGGTAGCGTGGCCACGCCGGCCACTCGCACAGCGGCCGGGTCCGGCCCGGCACGCCTGCGGTGTCGGTCACCACCTGCGGCGGTGGCTCGATGCCCCGCTCCACCCAGTTCTCCAGCGCGGTGAGCGAGTCCCAGGCGGCGTTGAAGGTCGTGCTGACCGCGTGGCCGTAGCCCGGGATCTCGTAGTAGCGCAGGAACCCGGCGACCCCGGCCTCGCCCATGCGAGCGCGCAGACGGTCCATCAGCTGGCGCGTCGCACGCGGGCTCACCAGCGCATCGTGCATGCCGTGCGCCATCAGGATCCGGCCGCCGCGGGCCTTGAACGCCGAGTAGTCGACCCGGTTGGCGTCCTGCAGCCCGGTCAGCTCGACGATGCGCGCCCGCCAGCGGCCCGGCGCCCGGGGATCGAGCGACAGTGCGTCGTAGTCCGGATCGCGGGTCACGATGTGCTTGACCCACTGCTCGTAGAACGTGCTGCCGTACGGCGGGCTGTCGGGCAGCTTGACCGCGGGCATCGGATGCGCCGGCTGCAGCGTGCCCAGCGCGAGCGTGATCACGGTCGGCTGCAGCGGACTCGGGTTCGGCACGCCCAGGTCGGTGCCCCAGAGCGTGAAGCCCGGGTAGCCGTTCTCGCCGCTGGCCAGCCGGTAGTCGAGCACCAGCGGACGTTCGAGCGCGCGAAGGCCCTCGATCTGCGCGTCCGACAGGCAGTCGATCCCGGTGTCCGCGCCGCCGTCGCAGCGCAGCGGCCGGCCGCGCAGCGTCGCTCGCGCCGGATCGAAGCTCGCCTCGCAGGCCTGCACGTTGGACACGAGGCCGTCGCGCACGCCGTCCAGCGCGTCGCAGGCCTCCAGCGCGGCGTCCAGCAGGGCCTTGCGCTTGAACGGGCTCGCGTACGCGCCCGGCCGCGCCATCGCGCGGGTCATCACGCCGAAGTGCAGGTTCAGCGCCGCCGCGTTCCAGGCCGGATACAGCACGATCGCGCCGTCGAAGTCCCGCGGCCAGTCGCCGACCGCGATCAGCGCCTCGCGCCCGCCGGTCGAGCCGCCGGCGAAGTAGCTGCGCTGCGGGCGCTTCGCGTAGCGGTGCTGCACGACGACGGTGGCGGCGTCGCGGGTCTTCTTCAGCGCGTCGCGCGAGAAGTTGCGCAGCGCCTCGTCGTTGCTGCCGAACGAGCCGTCGCGGCTTCCGGCCGGCCCGGCCTGATGGCCGGAGTCGCTGCCGAAGGTCGCGTAGCCGCGTCCGAGTGGCGAGGGCCGGTCCGTCGGTCCGGCCGGTACGTTGCCCACTCCGGCGGCGATCAGGCCGTTGTACCCGCCGCCGCCGAACATCAGGGTCTTGCCGTTCCACGCCTCCGGCAGATTGACCTGGAAGCGGATCTTCGGCGCCTTCGGATCGACCGGCGCGATCTCCCCGATCGCCCGGCAGTACGGCCCGAGTGCGGCCGCGCCGCTGCCTGCGGCCGGCACGACCGCGGTCTCGGTCACGATCGCGCCGCCGGTGGGCAGGCCGATCGCCGAGGCGGGGATCGCCAGGCCCTTCAGCTGACCGCAGTCGAGCGCTGCGGCCGGCGGGGGCGGGATCTCGTGCCCGCCGAACGGCGCGAGGGCCGCGCATCCTGCGAGCCCTGCGGCGACGAGGGCGCCCAGCACGGTGGTGGGCGGCAATCGGTTGCGGCGGCGTTCGTTCATGGTCTCCCCCGGGTCGTGACGACGGTGTCGCCGGGTCGGTGTCCGGCGCTTCGTCCGGTAACGATACTCCGGTCGCCGGCCGCCCGGCGACCCGGGATCGCGACCGTCGGATCGCGCAGGTTGGATTCCGTGCCCCGGGTTCGCGGTCCGCGTCAGGCGATCCGCACTGCGCATCCCGCACCGCGTCGGCCGAACGCTTCCGTGCGGCGAGCGGACGTGGCCGCGCCCGCGCGAGCGGCCCACGATCCGGTGAGGCGTCGCGTGGACCGTGGCGGCCGGATCGCGGAGCACCGCATCCCGGCCCGGCGCATCCGCCCCGCCGGCCGTGTCGCACGCGGGTCACGGCGCCCTGGGGCGCCGCAGAGCGAGGAGAGGCCATGCAGCCCAGTGCCACCAACCGCAGCTCCCGGGTGCGCGGGAGCGCGCCCGCTCGGTCCCGCGTGGCCGGTCGGTGTCGCGCCGCCCGGCTGTGCGCGGCCCTGCTCATCGGTCTGCCGGCCGCGCTGCTGCAGGCGCAGCCGTGCGCGGAGCTGCCCGCCGAACGCACGGTGTCCGACGGCCGATCCGGGTGCCTCGCGGTCGTGCCGGTCGCTCCGCCGCCCGGCGCCGACCGGCCGCGGGTGCTGGTCGTGATGATCCACGGCGACCGCACGGGGTCGCTCGAACAGCGTCACGTCGATCGCTGGGTCGAGGTCGGGCGCGCGCTGCAGGCCGCCGACCGCCGCGCGCTGCTGCTGATCCGCCCGGGGTATCGGACGCCGGCGGGTGATTCCAGCGGCTGGGCGAATCCGCGCGACGACGACTACACCGCCGAGAACACCGCCCGGGTGGCGGGCGCGCTCGTCGCACTGCGGCAGACGCTGCAGCCGCAGCGCATCGTGCTGGTGGGGCACTCCGGCGGCGCGGCGACCGCCGCACTGGTCCTGGGCCGCCACCCCGGCGCGGCGGACGCGGCGCTGCTGCTCGGCTGCCCGTGCGACCTGCCGCCGTGGCGCGACCACCGCAACCTGCAGCGCGGCGGGTTCGACCGTGCCTGGTCGCACAGCCTGAATCCACTCGCGTTCGTGTCCGGCATCGTCGCCGCGACGCCGGTGCACGTCGCGACCGGCGCGCGCGACGACAACACGCTGTCGCGATTCGCGATCAGCTGGGTCGAGCGGGCCGCGGCACGCGGCGTCGCCGCGGCCTTCGAGGAGGTGCCCGGCCACGACCACGGCAGCATCCTGCGCTGGGACGGGATCGCACCGCGGGTACAGGCGCTGATCGCCGCGCTGCCGGACTGACCCGCCCGCCGGTCAATCGAGCCGCACCCAGCCCAGGTCGCGGCGCTCGATGCGCACCACCTGGCCGTAGTCGATCCGACTGCCGCCGAACTCGGACAGCGGTCGGCCCCAGAGCGTGCGCAGCAGCGTCTGGATCACGCCCGCGTGCGTGACCACCACGGCGTCGCGGCCCGAGGGGAGGGCTCGGACGAACGCACCTGCGCGCTCGGCGAGCGCGGTCAGCGGCTCACCGCCGGGCGGCACGTACCGTTCCAGGTCGTCGCGCCACGCGTCGATCTCCACCCGGGGCAGGTCGCCCCAGCGTCGGCCCTCCCAGCGCCCGAAATCCATCTCGCGCAGCCGGGGGTCGACCGTGGGCTCGCCGAACCCCGCGTCGCGCAGGCCGCGCGCGAGCCGCAGGCAGCGCGACAGCGGGCTGCTGTAGAGGTCGGCGGCGGCCGGCAGCCGGCGCGGCAGCGCGTCGAGCAGCTCGGTCAGGTGCGCGGCGTCGATCGGCACGTCCGAGGCGCCGTAGCACAGCCCCTCGGGCACGTCGGGTCGCGGGTGACGAACCAGGAACAGCCGGGTCGGGCCGCGCGCGTCGTCGCACGGCGACTCGGATCCGGACGAGGACCCTGCCGGCGCGGTCAAGAGTCCTCGTCGCCGGGCAGGGACACGGCCTGGGCGCCGGCGGCCAGCGCCACGAGCATGCCGAGCAGGAACGCGACCTCGGCGACCTGCTGGACCGCGCCCAGGCAGTCGCCGGTGTAGCCGCCCAGACGGCGGCGCATCAGCCGTCGCATCGCGGCGGTGGACAGCAGCGCGAACGACAGTCCGAGCAGACCGACCGCGGTGTCTCCGGTCCACGCCGCGAGCGCGGCCAGCGGCGCCAGCGACACCGCCAGCGCGATCAGCGCCTCGCGCGCGCCGACCGACTCGGCGACCGGTTTGGCCTTCGCGTCCGCCTCGTCTCGGGCGTACGGCAGGCTGGCCATGACCAGCACCGCGCAGCCGCGCGAGAACGCAGCCGCGCACAGCAGCGACGCGACGACCCAGTCGGTGTCGATGTGCGCGAGCGTCTCGAACTTCAGCAGGATCAGCACCGCGACCCCGATCGCGCCGTATGCGCCGATCCGCGAGTCGCGCAGGATCCGCAGCGTCTCGACGCGGTCGGCGTGGCCGCCGAAGCCGTCGCAGAAGTCCGCCCAGCCGTCCTCGTGGAATGCCCCGGTGAGCAGGATTCCGGCGGCGATCGCCAGCAGCAGGGCCACCGGATGTGGCAGCACCATGCTCGCGGTGACGTAGACGAACGCCTGTCCGAGCGCGACCACCACGCCCACGAGCGGGAACCAGCGCGTCGCGTGCCCCAGCCGGGCCGGCGTCCAGCCCATCCAGTCGGCGAGCCTGCCGGTCACCGGGATGCGCGAGTAGAACTGGAGGGCGACCAGAAAGAGCTTGACTTGTTCGGTCATCGGCGGGAGCGCGGGCGGGTCGATGGTATCGCGGCGATCGCCGCGCCACCGAGCGAAACCCGGCGGCGACGGGCGACTGTGGGGCCGGTACGACCCGCGGCGCGGTGCGGCGGACGTACGGCCGCCGCACCGCCGCCCGCGCGTCCGCGTGTGGCCGGCGGCGCGCCCGCGTACCCGCGTGAGCCTGGACGCACCGGCGCGCCCGCGTACCCGCGTCAGCCGCGACTGACGCCGGCCTGCTCGAAGGTCGCCATCTCGGCGAGCAGCCGGGACGTTGCGCGCAGCAGCGGCATCGCGAGCGCGGCGCCGCTGCCCTCTCCCAGCCTCAGCCCCAGGTCGAGCAGCGGCGTGGCGCCCATCGCCTCGAGCATCCGCGCGTGCCCGGGCTCGGCGGAGCGGTGCGCGAACACGCACGACTCGAGCAGCGCGGGCTCGAGCCGTGCGGCCACCAGCACCGCGGCGCTCGCGACGAAGCCGTCGACCACCACCACCCGGCGCTGCGCCGCGGCCGCGAGCGCGGCACCGACGATCATTGCCAGCTCGAAGCCGCCGAACGCGGCGAGCGCCGCCAGCGGGGTCTGGGCGTGCGGGTGCCGTGCGGCCACGCGCTCGAGCACCTCGCGCTTGCGCTGCAGTCCCGCGTCGTCCAGCCCGGTGCCGCGACCGATCAGCTCGAGCAGCGGCGCCGGCGCGAGCCGCGCCGCGAGCAGCGCGGCCGCCGAGCTGTTGCCGATGCCCATCTCGCCCAGTCCGATCGCATCGGCGTCGGTGTCCCGCGCGATCGCGGCACCGCGGCCGATCGCCGCCAGCGCCTGGGCCTCGGTCATCGCAGGCCGTTCGAGCGCGTTCGCGGTCCCGGCGCCGATCCGCGCGTCGACGAACCGGGCCCCGCGCGGCGCGAAGTCCGGTACCTGGGGCGCGAGCGCACCTGCGTCGACCACGGTGAGCGCGACGTCGTTCGCACGGCACAGCACCGCGATCGCCGCCCCGCCGTCGCCGAAGTTGCGCACCATCTGCGCGGTGACCTCGGGCGGATAGGCCGACACGCCTTCGGCGGCGAGCCCGTGGTCGGCTGCGAACACCAGCATCGCGCAGCGCTCCACGGCGGGCGGGCAGCGGCCGACGACCTGCACGAGCCGCGAGCCCAGACCCTGCAGTGCGCCGAGTGCGCCGGCGGGCATGGTCTTGCCTGCCCACGCGGAGGCGCTCGCGGCGTCGAGCGCCGCATCCGCCCGCGGCTCGAGCGGTCCGAGGCCGGCGGCGCGGTGCACGCGTGCGCGTTCCTCACGCACCCGCGCATCGCGCAGGCACCACTCGCACAGGCACGTGGCGGCTGCATCGAACGGCCCGTCGAGCGCGGGCACGCGCGCGCACCAGCAGCCGCCCGGCGCGTCTCGGTCGCAGCGGAACGCGGCGCCGCAGTGCGTGCAGCGCGCGGCGGACGGCGCGGGGGGGTCGGTTAGAATCGCGGCCATTCCCGAATCCTAAGGCAGGCCCGAATGAGCGCCACGCTGTCGCCCACCGTGAAGGCCGAGGTTCTCGCCGAAGCGCTGCCTTACATCCGCCGCTTCCACGGCCGAACCGTGGTGGTGAAGTACGGCGGCAACGCGATGACCGACGAGCGTCTGAAGCGCAGCTTCGCGCACGACGTGGTGCTGCTGAAGCTGGTCGGCATCAATCCGGTGGTCGTGCACGGCGGCGGGCCGCAGATCGAGCAGCTGCTCGCCAAGGTCGGCAAGAAGGGCGAGTTCGTCCAGGGGATGCGCGTGACCGACGAGGAGACGATGGACATCGTCGAGATGGTCCTCGCCGGGCAGGTCAACAAGGAGATCGTCGAACTGATCAACCATGCCGGCGGCAAGGGGGTCGGGCTCACCGGTCAGGACGGCGGGCTGATCCGCGCCCGCAAGCTGATGATCGAGAGCCTCGACACGCCCGGGGTACGCATCGACATCGGCCAGGTCGGCGAGATCGAGAAGATCGATCCGTCGGTGATCCAGACGCTCACCGGCAACGGCTTCATCCCGGTGATCGCGCCGATCGGCTCCGGAGCCTCGGGCGAGACCTACAACATCAACGCGGACGTGGTCGCCGGCAAGGTCGCCGAGGTGCTCAAGGCCGAGAAGCTCGTGCTGATGACGAACACCGCCGGCGTGCTCGACCGCAACGGCAACCTGCTGACCGGACTCACCGCCAAGAAGATCGACGAGCTGTTCGCCGATGGCACGATCTCGGGTGGCATGCTGCCGAAGATCTCGTCGGCGTTGGACGCGGCCAAGGCCGGCGTGAACGCGGTGCACATCATCGACGGCCGAGTCGATCACGCGCTACTGCTCGAGATCATGACCGACCAGGGCGTCGGTACGATGATCCGCAGCCATTGACCGCGCTGCGCCGCCGGCGCCCGGCGGCGCCGCTCGAGGCCGGCGCCGGGCCGCGCCGGCCGGTCTGGCTGCTGGACCTGGACAACACCCTGCATGACGCGCTGCCGGTCATCCTCCCGCGGATCGACCGCGCGATGACCGACTTCGTGATGCGCACGCTCGCGCTGGACGAGGCGCGCGCCGACGCGCTGCGTCGCGACTACTGGCATCGCTACGGCGCGACGCTGCTCGGGCTGGTGCGACATCACGGCGTCGATCCCCGCGCGTTCCTGCGCGACACGCACGACTTCCCCGACCTGCATCGACTGGTGCGGCGCGACCCCCGGCTCGCCCACCTGCTGCGCGCGCTGCCGGGTCGCAAGGTGGTGGTCACCAACGCGCCCGCCGCGTACGCCGGCGCAGTGATCGATGCCCTCGGCGTCGGGCCCCGACTCGCCGGGCTGGTCGCGATCGAGCAGATGCGTTCGGGCGGCCGGCTGTTCCCCAAGCCGTCGCGGCCGATGCTGCGCAAGCTGCTCGCCCGGCTGCGCCTGCCGGCGCGCCGCTGCGTGCTGGTCGAGGACACGGTCGCCAACCTTCGCGCTGCGCGTCACTGCGGGGTCCGCACGGTCTGGGTGAGCGGACTCGCCTGGCGGGCACGACCGCCCTGGCAGCGGCCGCGGCGGGGGCAGCACGGCATAGACGTTCACGTTCGAACGGTTGTACAGTTAGCGCGCACTCCGCTCGCTGCGCCCGTCCATGGTTCCTGACTCGGATCCAGCCGTCTCCGCCGAGCCCTCCGGACGGCCGACGTCGCGCGTGCGGCCCAAACCCGGCGAGCGTCGGCTGCAGATCCTCCAGACGCTGGCGACGATGCTTCAGGAGCCCGGCGGCGAGCGGGTGACCACCGCGGCGCTCGCCGGCCGGCTGCAGGTGTCGGAGGCCGCGCTGTACCGGCACTTCGCGAGCAAGGCCCAGATGTTCGAGGGCCTGATCCAGTTCATCGAGCAGAGCCTGTTCGGCCTGATCAACCAGGTGGTTGCGCAGGAACCCGACCCGCTCAAGCAGATCCGGTCGATCCTGCAGCTGCTGCTCGGTTTCGCCGAGCGCAACCCGGGCATGACCCGCGTGCTGGTCGGCGATGCGCTGGTCACCGAGGACGACCGGCTGCAGAACCGGATCAACCAGCTGCACGATCGCCTGGAGGCGTCGATCAAGCAGTGCTTCCGCAACGCGATCGAGCAGGGTCGTCTGCCGGCCGGGACCGAGCCGGCCGCGCGTGCCAACCTGGCGCTGTCGTTCGTGATCGGACGCTGGCTGCGGTACGCGAAGAGCGGGTTCCGGCGGGCGCCGCTCGAGGGGCTGGAGCGGCAGGCGGCGCTGTTGGTCTCTTGAGTGGCGCGCCGGCGCCGCGCGAACCGATCGGCCGGTGCGCGCTCAGCCCGCCGTGCGGTGAGGCCCGCACACGGGGCACGCCGGGTCGCGCGGCACGCGGATCGTGTCGATCTGCATCGTCCGGGCGTCCAGCAGCAGCAGTCGCCCGGTCATCGGCACGGCGAAGCCGCCGAGGAGCTTCAGCGCCTCGGCTGCCTGCATCGTGCCGACGATCCCGGTCAGCGGCGCGAACACGCCCATCGTCGCGCACCTGACCTCGTCGACCGCATCGGACTCCGGGAAGAGGCAGTGGTAGCACGGCGAGTCGTCGCGCCGTGGGTCGAAGATCGCGAGCTGGCCGTCGAAGCGGATCGCCGCCCCCGAGACCAGCGGCACGCCGGCCTGGACGCAGGCGCGGTTCACCGCGTGGCGGGTCGCGAAGTTGTCGCAGCAGTCGAGCACGACGTCCGCGTCGGCGACCGCCGCGCGCAGCGATTCGCCCTCGAGCCGCGCAACGATCGGTACCACGTCGACGCCCGGGTTCAGCTCGGCGAGGGTGCGCCGACCGGACTCGGCCTTGGACTGGCCGACGCGGTCCTGCCGATGCAGCACCTGCCGCTGGAGGTTGGTCAGGTCGACCGCGTCCCCGTCGGCGAGCAGCAGACGGCCCACGCCCGCGGCGGCGAGGTACAGCGCCGCGGGCGATCCCAGGCCGCCTGCGCCCACCACGAGCGCGGTGGCATCGAGCAGCCGCTGCTGGGCCTCGATGCCCATCTCGTCCAGCAGGATGTGCCGGCTGTAGCGCAGCAGCTGTTCGTCGTCCATCGCCTGGGCCCCGACGGTTCAGCCGCAGGACCGCGGCGATCCGGCCGCGCCGGGCGGCCGGATCGGGGCGGCGATCAGCGCGAGCCTGCCTTCGCGGGCGCGCCGCCGTCGGCGGCGGCAACCGGATCGCGCGGCTTGGCGATCTGCACCGGCTGGCCCCGCAGGTGGTTCAGCGCCTGCTGCAGCTGGTAGTCGTCCGTAGAACCGAATTCCACCGGCTTGCGGTCGCGCAGCCGCTCGTTGACCTGCGCGTCCGGCACCGGCCCGCGCGCCGGCGAGTTGCGGTCGCGGTCGTTCGACAGGTGCCGCGTCAGATCGGCCTCGCGGACGCGGAACTGAGTGATGTCGCCGTCGGGCGTCTCCTCGACCAGGAAGTCCGGCGTGATGCCCTTGGCCTGGATCGATCGGCCGGCCGGCGTGTAGTAGCGCGCGGTCGTGAGCTTGATCGCGGTGTTGTTGGCCAGCGGCAGGATCGACTGCACCGACCCCTTGCCGAACGTCTGGGTACCGATCACCACCGCACGTTTGTGGTCCTGCAGCGCGCCGGCGACGATCTCGGAGGCCGATGCCGACCCCGCGTTGACCAGCACCACCATCGGCACGGTCTTCACCCAGGCGGGCAGCCGCGCCAGCAGGTCCTCGCGGCCACCCCGCATGTAGTCCTCGGGGCTTGCGATGTACTTGCGCTTGGCGTCCTCGGTGCGGCCGTCGGTCGACACGACCAGCGCGCGCGGCGGCAGGAACGCGGCGGAGACCCCGACCGCTCCGTGAAGCAGGCCGCCGGGGTCGTTGCGCAGATCGAGCACCAGGCCCTTGATCGGTCCCTGCTTGTCCAGCTGGCCGATGTGCCGGACCATGTTCTCGACGGTCAGTTCCTGGAACTGGGTCAGGCGCACCCAGCCGAAGCCGGGTTCGATCATTCGCGAGCGCACCGACTGCACGCGGATCACGTCGCGGGTCAGTTGCACGACGATCGGCCGCGGCTCGCCCTTGCGCGACAGCGTGAGCGTGACCGTGGTCTTCGGCTTGCCCCGCATCAGCTTGACCGCGTCGTTCAGCGCCATGCCCTTGGTCGGCCGGTCGTCGATGCGGATGATCAGGTCGCCCGCCTTCACGCCTGCGCGGAACGCCGGCGTGTCCTCGATCGGGGAGACCACCTTGACGAAGCCGTCCTCGGTGCCGACCTCGATGCCCAGTCCGCCGAACTCGCCCTGCGTGCCGACCTGCAGCTCGCGGAAGGCGTCCGCGTCGAGGAAGGACGAGTGCGGGTCCAGCCCGGTCACCATGCCGCTGATCGCTTCCTGGATCAGCTTGCGATCTTCGACCGGCTCGACGTAGAAGGCCTTGATCGCGCCGAACACGTCGCTGAACTGACGCAATTCCTCGAGCGGCAGCGACGTGCGCGCGTCGCGCTGCGCGACCGCGGTGATCCCGAGGCTGACCAGGATGCCCGCGACCGCGCCGGCGGTGACCAGGGCCAGGGGCTTGAGCTTGGTGTTCATCGACGTATCGGGAAGGCGGAGCCGCTGACCCGCGTGCGGGTGCCAGACCGGTGTGCCTCTTTTCCCGAATCGAGTATACGCGCGCGGGCGGGCGCCGACGGGCCACCGCGATGCCGATGCGGGAATCGGTCACCGTCCGCCGATCGGCGGACGGCGGCGAGGGGCGACCGGCGTGACCGGCCTGCACGGCGGCAGCGACCGGCAGCCGGTCCGACATGCCGCAACGCGCGGTCAGGCCCTGCTGCGCCCCTGGGCGGCCACCGCCGCCATCGCGGCCTCGATCTCGGCGGCGTCGCCGAGATATCGGTGCCCGATCGGCTGCAGCCGATCGTCGAGCTCGTAGACCAGCGGGCGGCCGGTGGGGATGTTCAGGTGGACGACGTCCTCGTCCGACAGGCCGTCGAGGTGCTTGACCAGCGCACGCAGCGAGTTGCCGTGCGCGGCGACCAGCACCTTGCGGCCCAGCCGGATGCTCGGCGCGATCGACTCGTTCCAGAACGGCACCACGCGTGCGACCGTGTCCCTCAGGCATTCGGTGCGGGGAATCTCCTCGGGACGCAATCGCGCGTAGCGCGGGTCGCGCTGCGCTTCGCGCGGATCGCCCGCGGGAAGGGGGTCGGGCGCGATCGCGTAGGCGCGGCGCCAGATCAGCACCTGCTCGTCGCCGAAGCGGGCGGCGGTCTCGGCCTTGTTCAGCCCCTGCAGCGCGCCGTAGTGGCGTTCGTTGAGCCGCCACGAGTGGACCACCGGCAGCCACATCAGGTCCATCACGTCGAGCACGGTCCACAGCGTGCGGATCGCCCGCCGCAGCACCGACGTGTAGCACAGATCGAAGGCGAATCCCTCGGCCTGGAGCAGCTCGCCCGCACGCCGGGCCTCGTTCAGTCCCGTGGGGGTGAGGTCGACGTCGGTCCAGCCGGTGAAGCGGTTCTCGAGATTCCACTGGCTCTCGCCGTGGCGCATCAGCACGAGGGTGTGGGGCATGGCGGCGGGCGGAGCGGGGACCGGACTATTCTATAATTGCCGATCACCCGGAAACATCGCGCCGTGGCATTCGTCACCGAGAACATCTTTCTGATCGTCATCGCGTTCGTGTCGGGCGGCATGCTGATGTGGCCCCTGATCAACCGCGGACTCGCGGGCGCCACGGTCAACACGCTGCAGGCCACCCGGCTGATCAACGACGGCGCGGTCGTCGTCGATGTGCGCAGTCCCGACGAATTCGCCACCGGGCACGTTGCGAACAGCCGCAACATCCCGGCGGCCGACCTCGACCGCCGCGCCGGCGAACTTCCGGCGGGCAAGCCGCTGGTGGTGCTGTGCGACCGCGGCTCGCGGGCGGCGCGCGCCGCGGCCGCGCTGCGTCGCGGCGGGCGGGCGGACGTGTTCTGCCTTGACGGCGGTCTGGCCGGCTGGAAGCAGGCTGGTCTGCCCGTGGTCAGGAAGTAGCCCCGTTCGCTGCTGGAGCACCCGATGAACGCCAAGGTCACGATGTACTGCACCGCGGTCTGCCCCTACTGCGTGCGCGCCGAGTCCCTGTTGAGGCAGCGCGGCGTCACCGCGATCGACAAGATCCGGATCGACGAGGATCCGGCGCAGCGCGACGCGATGATCCAGCGCACCGGTCGGCGCACCGTCCCGCAGATCTACGTCGGCGAGACCCATGTCGGCGGCTTCGACGATCTTGCCGCGCTCGACCGTGCCGGCGGGCTCGTGCCGCTGCTGCAGCCCTGAACGTCCGCGGCCCGCCGCCCACCTCCCCCAGCACAGGACCCGTTTCATGAGCGACGCCCAGCAGCCGGTGTTCCAGATCCAGCGGATGTACCTGAAGGACATGTCGCTCGAGATCCCGGGCGCGCCCCGGATCTTCCTTGAGCAGCAGGGTCCGACCCTCGAGATCTCGCTCGACACGGCGCACGAGAGTCTCACCGACACGATCCACGAGGTGGTGATCACCACCACGGTGACCACCAAGATCGGCGACAAAGTGGTGTTCCTGATCGAGGCGAAGCAGGCGGGGATCTTCGAGATCCGCAGCATCCCCGCCGAGCAGATGCCGATCGTGCTGAACGTGGTCTGCTGCAACATCGTCTATCCCTACCTGCGTGCGAACGTCGCCGACATCGTGTCGCGGGCGGGGTTCCCGCCGATCCACCTCGCCGAGATCAACTTCGAGGCGCTGTACCAGCAGCGGCTCGCCCAGCAGGCTCAGCAGGCCCAGCAGGGGCCGGCCCAGGGCCCGAAGCTGATCGTTCCCGGCCGCTCTCAGTAGGGGCTTCGCGTGCGCCGCGCCGCCCTCGTCGTCGCCGCGCTGCTGTCCGCCGCCGCGGCACCGGCCGCGCACGGCGAGTACCGCTCGGTCGCGCAGCCCGCGGTGCTGTACGACGGGCCGTCCAAGCAGGCGCGGCGCGCGTGGATCGCGCCGCGGGGCATGCCGGTCGAGGTGGTCTCCACGCTCGGTGGCTGGGTCAAGGTGCGCGACATGGCAGGCGACGTCGTCTGGATCGAGCGTGCCGACCTCGGCGAGCGCCATACGGTGGTCGCCTCGATGCTCGCCACCGTGCGCCAGCAGCCTCAGGAGGGCGCGCCGGTCGTGCTGCAGGCCGACCGCGGCGTGCTGCTGGAGATCGGCGAGGCTCCGAACCAGGCGCCCGGGGGCTGGCTGCGGGTGCGCCACCGCGACGGGGGCTCCGGATGGGTCCGCACCGCCGAGGTCTGGGGCTGGTGACATGCAGCGGCCGTCGGTGAGCCTGGGCCGGCCTTGAGGATCGCAGTGCTCGGTGCGGGCGCGTGGGGTACCGCGCTCGCGCGGCACGCGAGCGCGCGGCACGAGGTGGTGCTGTGGGCGCGCGACGCCGAGCTGGTGCGCACGATCGCCGACACCGCCGAGAATCCGCGCTACCTGCCCGGGGTGCGGCTCGACGGGCTGGCCGCGACCGCCTCGCTCGACCAGGCGACCGACCGCGCGTCGCTGCTGGTCTGCGCAACCTCGGTGGCCGGGCTGCGGCCGGTCGTGCGGGGGCTGGCCGCGGCCTTCGGCGAGCGTCCCGCGCCGCCGCTCGTGTGGCTGTGCAAGGGGCTGGAGGCACAGACCGCGCTGCTGCCGCACCAGGTGGTTGCCCAGACCTGGCCGCGGGCGGCCTGCGGCGCGCTGTCCGGGCCGAGCTTCGCGCAGGAGGTGGCGGCCGGGCTGCCGGTGGCCCTCACCGTGGCCAGCGTCCGGCCCGAGGTCGCCGCCGCGGCGATCGATGCGTTTCACCACGGCGCGGCCCGCATCTACCGCAGTGCCGACCTGGTCGGCGTGGAGGTCGCCGGCGCGCTGAAGAACGTGATCGCGATCGCTGCGGGCATCGCCGATGGGCTCGGGCTGGGGATGAACGCGCGGGCGGCGCTCCTCACCCGGGGGCTCGCGGAGATCGGACGGTTTGGCGCGGCGCTGGGCGCTCGGCCCGAGACCGTGACCGGCCTCGCCGGCGTCGGCGACCTGATCCTCACCTGCACCGGCGACCTGTCGCGCAACCGTCGGGTCGGTCTGCGCCTGGCGCAGGGCGAGTCGCTGGACACGATCCTCGTCGCGCTCGGTCACGTCGCCGAGGGCGTGGCCTGCTGCCGCGCCGTGCTGCATGAGGCCGCACGGCTGGGCGTGGAGCTGCCGATCAGCGCCGCGGTCGGCGCGGTGCTGTTCGAGGGCCGCGCGCCGCGCGACGTGGTCTCGGCGCTGCTCGCGCGCGAGCCCAAGACCGAGTTCGAACCCCTGCCGCGTGACGACTGACCCATGAGCGACCCGAGCCCGCCCGTGTCCGACCCGCCCCGCATCGGCGCCGTGTGCGTGTTCTGCGGCGCGCGCGCCGGCGCGGAGCCGCGCTTCGCGGCCGTGGCCCGCGAGGCGGGCGAGCGGCTGGCGCGAGCCGGCGTGACGCTCGTCTACGGCGGTGGCAGCGTGGGCATGATGGGCGTGCTCGCCGACGCCGCGCTCGCCGCCGGCGGCGAGGTGATCGGCGTGATCCCGGGCGTGCTGATGGCCCGCGAGGTCGGCCACCGCGGGCTCACCCGCCTCGAGGTGGTCGCCGACATGCAGCTGCGCAAGCAGCGAATGATCGCGCTGTCGGACGCGTTCCTGACGCTGCCGGGCGGTCTGGGCACGCTCGACGAGCTGTTCGAGGTGCTGACGCTGCGCCAGCTCGGCGAGCACGCCAAGCCGATCGTCGCGGTGAGCGACCGTGGCTACTTCGACGCGCTCGCCGCGACGCTGCGCGATTTCGTCGCGCACGGACTCGCCGCCGAGCGCGACGTGGCCGCGCTCGAGCTCCATCCGACCGTCGCCGCGGCGCTCGCCCGGCTCGGCGTGCCGGCCTCCGCGCCAGGCGCCTGACCGGCGCGCGGCGCTCACCCCTCCCGTCCCGAGTCCACCCATGCCCTTCGACCCCGACACCCGCCACCAGCCCTGCCGCACCGCCGACGAGGCGATCCTCACCCGCCAGTCGATCCGCGCGTTCCTGCCCCGACCCGTGCCGCGGGCGATGCTCGAGGAGATCCTCGGCGTCGCGTCGCGCGCACCGTCGGGCACGAACATCCAGCCCTGGCACGTGCATGTCGTCACCGGCGACGTCAAGGCCGAGGTGACGCGACGGGTCCTCGCCGCGTTCGACGACCCCGAGGAGGCCGCCCGCCACACCCGCGAGTACGACTACTACCCCGAGCAGTGGATCTCTCCGTTCATCGACCGCCGCCGCAAGATCGGCTGGGACATGTACGGGCTGCTCGGCATCGTCAAAGGGGAGCACGCGAAGATGCACCGCCAGCACGGCCGCAACTTCGAGTTCTTCGGCGCGCCGGTCGGCCTGTTCTTCACGATGGACCGGACGATGCGCAGCGGCAGCCTGCTGGACGTCGGCATGTTCATGCAGAACGTGATG
>JBIKMO010000337.1:0-4699 GCA_044359175.1 Burkholderiaceae bacterium
CACAGAGCGTGACCATCGCAGCGGCCCCGCCGAGGCCGATCGGGCGCTCGGCGGGCGATGCGGCGGGCGATGCGGCGGGCGATGCGGCGGGCGATGCGGCGGGCGATGCGGCGGGCGATGCGGCGGGCGATGCGGCGGGCGATGCGGCGGCACCCGGCTCCGGCCTGGCCGGGACGCTGCTCATGCGCCGGAACGCACGCGGGTCACCGCGGCGTGCCAGCGGTCGAGCCGTGACAGCGCGTCGTCGCGCGACATCCTCGGCTCGAAGCGGCGATCGACCTGCCAGTGGCGTGCGAGGGCGTGCGGGTCCTCCCAGAATCCGGTCGCCACGCCGGCGAGGCAGGCTGCGCCGAGCGCGGTGGTTTCCAGCACCTTGGGGCGGACCACCGGCACGCCGAGCAGATCGGCCTGGAACTGCATCAGCAGGTCGTTGGCCGATGCACCGCCGTCGACGCGAAGTTCGGTGAGCGGTTCGTGCGCATCGCGCTGCATCGCCTGGAGCAGGTCGGCGCTCTGGAAGGCGATCGACTCCAGCGCGGCCCGTGCGACATGGGCGCGGTGGGTGCCGCGGGTCAGGCCGAGCAGGGCCCCTCGTGCGTCGGGATCCCACCAGGGCGCGCCCAGGCCGGCGAAGGCCGGCACGAGATGAACCCCTGCGGTGTCGGGGACCGAGGCGGCGAGTGCTTCGACCTCGTCGGCGCGCGCGATCAGGCCGAGGCCGTCACGCAGCCACTGCACGACCGCCCCCGCGACGAATACGCTGCCCTCGAGCGCGAAGGTGGGTTGGGGCCCCGCCGGCGTCGCCAGGGTCCAGGCCGCGGTCGCGAGCAGGCCCGAGACCGACTCGCGCGGACGTGAGCCGGTGTTCATCAGCAGGAAGCACCCTGTGCCATAGGTGTTCTTGGCCATGCCGTGCTCGAAGCACCCCTGCCCGAAGAGCGCGGCCTGCTGGTCGCCCGCGATCCCGGCGAGCGGGATGCGCCGCCCCTCGAGCACCACATCGGCGATCGGGCCGGACGAAGGCACGATCTGCGGCAGCAGTGCGCGCGGTACGCCGAAGAGCTCGAGCAGGGCGTCGCTCCAGTCGCCGCGGTGCAGATCGTAGAGCAGCGTGCGACTCGCGTTGGACGGGTCGGTGACGTGCAGTGCGCCGTCCGACAGGCGCCAGGCGAGCCAGGTGTCGATCGTGCCGAAGGCGAGCTCGCCACGCTCGGCGCGCGCTCGTGCACCGGGCACGTGTTCGAGCAGCCAGGCGATCTTGGTGGCCGAGAAGTACGGGTCGAGCACGAGCCCGGTGCGCTCGCGAACGAAGTCGGCATGACCCTCGGACTTCAGCTGCGCGCAGAGCGGCGCGGTCCGCCGGTCCTGCCAGACGATCGCCGGGGCGATCGGCGTGCCGCTCGCCCGGTCCCAGAGCACCGTGGTCTCGCGCTGGTTCGTGATGCCCAGCGCATGGACCGCGTCGACCGTGACCCGGGCGCGCCCGAGCACCTCGGTGATCGTCGCGCGCTGGGTCGCCCAGATCTCGTCGGCGTCGTGCTCGACCCAGCCGGGCTGCGGGAAGTGCTGGCGGAACTCGCGCTGTGCGGTCGCGACCGGTACGCCACGGCGGTCGAAGAGGATCGCCCGCGACGACGTGGTGCCCTGGTCGAGCGCGAGCAGCAGGCTGGGGGAGGCGTTCATGCAGGCGAGTGTAGTCGGCGCCCCGGTCCGGTGCACGCGAGCGGGGTGCAGCGCGGGCCACTCAGCCGAACAGCCCCTGCAGGTACCAGCCGCCGGCATCGGCGGTACGCGTGCGGAAGATCCAGACCCAGCCGGCCGATGCATCTTCGGCGATGAAGTAGTCGCGCTGCACCAGATGGCCGTCCCACCAGCCGGTTTCGATGCGCTCCGGGCCGGCGATCAGCGTCAGCGGACCGTGCCACCACGGGCGCTGCTGGCGCTCGAGCAGCGCGACCGGTTCGGGCAGCAGCCACAGCGGTCGCGGCAGGCCGGGCAGCGGCGCGTCCGGACTGGGCCCGGGGCGATCGACCGGCTCGACGCGGTACGCCACCTCGGGGCGATGGTCCGCGGCGAGCAGCAGCCGCTGCACCCGCTCGCGACCCAGCCGCGCCTGCAGCCGCTCGATCAGACGCGATATGCCCTCGGGGTCGTCGTCGGGCATCGGGAACAGGTGGCCGCTCCGATGGGGCAGGGCGACCACGCGCGAGCATTCGAGCCGCAGTGCCTGGACCGGCGCGGGCAGCCGTACCGCGGCGAGCCGCTCGCGCAGCACCGCGATCAGCCGTTCGGCGTCGCGGCTGGGCTGGGCCAGGCGCAGCTCGATCTGGGTGGGGGGCCGCGGGTGACGCCCGCCGTCGTGCTCGCCGATCAGCAGCGCCTCGCGCGTCGCGGCCTGGCGGGTGCTCAGCCAGGCCGCGAGCTGCAGCAGCAGCCGCCGTGCGGCGAACAGCAGCGTCTCGGCCTGCTCGACCTCGGCGAGCAGTTCGAGCCGTGCGGCGAAGGCGGGCGGGGCGACGAACCCGGTGCGGGGCTCGGCCCGTCGGCCGAGCGCCGCGTCCAGTTCGGCGAGCAGTGCAGGCCCGTAGCGCCGTGCGAGCCCGTCGCGCGGCAGGCGGGTGAGGTCGCCGATGCGACGCACGCCGATCGCAGCGAACGCGTCACGGTGCGGCTCGGCCGATCGGACCAGCTCGAGCGGCAGCGGCGCGAGGCCGGCGGCGAGCAGCGAATCGTGGGCGATGCTCGCGCCGTCGCGCCAGCGTGCCAGCAGCGCGGCCGCCGCCGCCGTGGGCGCGTCGGCGAGCTGCGCGGTGAAACCGAGTTCGGCGAGACCCTGCCGGATGCGGGTCAGCAACCGCTCGTGGCCGCCGAACAGGCGCAGGCTCGCCTCGACCTCGAGCAGCACGCCGTCGGGCGGGTGCAGGCTGGTGGCCGGGGTGAACTGCAGCAGCCAGCCGGCCACCTGCTCGAGCGCTGCGCGCTCGAGCTGCGGATCGTGCTCGATCAGCGTCAGTCCGGTGGCGAGCGACTGGGCGGTGGCACGTCGTTGCCCCGGGCGCACGCCGACGGCGAGCGCCGCATCGCTCGCATGCAGCACCTGCTGGTGGTCGCAGATCGCGACCGGTGGCGCATCCGGTCGACCCCGCAGCGTCGCGTCCAGCGCGAGCCGGTGACAGTGCACCGCGATCCAGCGCATCGACGGGCGCCTGCAATCAGTGCGAGCGGCCGGGCCAGGCGGGGTCGGGCTGTGCGTCTCCGCCCGGCACGCGGGACGACGGACGGGTATGTGCGGTGCTCAGCAGGCTGGCACCGTCAGGGACCGGCCGCGGCGACCGTCCGGCCGCGGCGACCGTCGCTCCGGCGCGTCCGGGGCGCAGTGCCTCGATCGGCTGCGGCAGGTCGATCAGCAGCGGCCGGGCCAGCACCGGTCCGCGCCGCTTGAGCAGCTGAACCGACAGCCGCTGGCCGGGCTGCGGCAGCAGCAGCAGACGCAGCGGGGACGGTGAGGCCTCGAGCTGCGCGGCGAGTTCGCGGAACAGGAACACCGGGCCGCGCGTACCCTGCGCGGCCAGCTGCATGCGCCTCAGGTGCTCGGGCCGGGTACGGGCCTGCGGCAGCCACGCGAGCAGCGTGCCGAAGCTCGCGCTGCGCAGCGTTTGTTCGACCGCCCAGAGCCGGTCGGCGGCCTGAAGGGTCTGCACGACGATCAGGTAGTCCAGGTCGATACCGAAGGCGGCGAGGGCCGGGGCGTAGGGGACGTGCGGCGGGCCCAGCAGGATGACCACCTTGCGCTCCCGCGTGAGCCGCCGCAGCACCGGCACGACCAGCCGCAGCTCGCCGATGCCGGGCTCGCGGGCGATCAGTTCGGTGAGCATGCCCTGCGGCCAGCCGCCGCCGGGCAGCTCGGCATCCAGCGCCTCGAAGGTGCTGGGCAGTGCGGCGACGCCCGCGTGCCCGAGCTGATCGGCGCGCCAGACACCCGGCAGCTGATCCGGGGGGACCGGGGGCATGGCCATCGTACCGGCGCGGAGCCCCAGGCATCAGCGAACGACGCGCGGCGGCGCATGCGGCCGCCGCCTGCGGGCCGGCTCCGGCACGCGCCGACGCGTGTCGCAGGCGGGGCCGCAAGCCCGGTGCACGGCGAGATCGTGCATTGCCCGTCGTTACAGCGAGCGGCCGCTGCGCACGAGCCCGACCCCGATGCCTTCGAGCGCGAAGTCGTCGCTGCGCGCGTCGACGACGATCGGTTGGAAGTCTGGGTTCTCGGGCAGCAGTTCGATGGTGTGGCCGCGTCGGCGCAGTCGTTTGACCGTGACGCCGCCGTCGACCCGGGCGACCACGATCTGGCCGTTGCGTGCCTCCGAGGTCTGCTTGACCGCCAGCAGATCGCCATCGAGGATGCCGGCGTCGCGCATGCTCATGCCGCGCACCTTCAGCAGATAGTCCGGCTTGTCGGCGAACAGGTTCGGATCGAGTGCGTGGCTCGACTCGATGTGCTCGTGCGCGAGCATCGGGCTGCCGGCGGCTACGCGCCCGACCAGCGGCAGGCTGAGGGCGATCTGCACGGCGCTGCCGACCATGCCGCGCTCCGGATCCGGATCCATGCCCGGGAGCAGCTTGAGCCGGATGCCGCGCGAGGCACCCGAGGTGAGCTCGATCACGCCCTTGCGAGCCAGCGCCTTCAGGTGCTCCTCGGCTG
>JBIKMO010000338.1:0-4695 GCA_044359175.1 Burkholderiaceae bacterium
GAGGTGATCGTCGTGCCGCGCGGCGAGGACTTCAGCCGGCGCGTGATCGCGGCCACCGGCGGCGACGGCGTCGACGTGGTGATCGACAACGTCGGCAGCGTGCTGTTCGAACCCACGCGGCGCAGCCTGGCGATGGGCGCGCGCTGGATCTTCATCGGCCAGCTCACCGGCGACTTCGTGAGCTTCAACCCGGCGCAGATCTTCATGAAGGACGTGACGATCCGCAGCGCCAAGAGCACGTCGCGCCGGCAGCTCCAGGACGCGCTCGACCTGGTCGCGCGCGGGCTCGTGAAGCCCTGGATCACCGACGTGCTGCCGCTCGCGCGCGCGGCCGACGCGCACCGGATCGTCGAGGCCGGCCGCTCGGTGGGGCGGGTGCTGCTCGCGCCGGGGCGATGACGGAAGCGCCCGGCCGGGCGCGCGTCGTCGCGATCGCGGCGGTGCTGCTGCTGTGCTGCGCGGCGAGCCAGTTCGCGCGCAACTCGCACGCGGTGGTCGCACCCGACATCGCCGCCGAGCTCGGCCTGCCGGTGCAGGCGCTCGGCACGATCGGCGGCGTGCTGTTCCTGGCCGCGGCGCTGACGATGATCCCCTTCGGCGGGCTGTTCGACGCGGTCGGCGCGCGGCCGGTGCTCGCCGGCAAGCTCGCGCTGTGCGCGGTCGGCGCGCTTGCCTTCGGCTGGGCGCGCTCGCTCGACGGCCTGGTCGTCGGACGGGTGCTGCTCGGCATCGGCAGCGCGGCGCTGATCATGGGTGCGCTGGTGGTCGCCTCGCGCTGGTATCCGCCGCACGCCTTCGGCACCATCGTCGGGCTGACGCTGGCCACCAGCCACGTCGGCAACCTCGCCGCCACCGTGCCGTTCGCGGCGGTGGTCGGATGGATGGGCTGGCGCCACGCGTTCGACGTCGTCGCGCTCGCGCTCGCCGCGTGCGCGGTCGCGGTGTGGTGGCTCGTCCGCGACGCACCGCCCGGGCATGCGTACCACACGACGCCGCGGCCGCGGGTATGGGCGTCGATGCGCGGCGTCGGCGCCGTGCTGAAGCTGCCCGGCCTGCGGCCCGTGCTCGCGATGGGGCTGTGCGCGTACGCCGGCTTCTCGGCCGTGCTGGCCGTCTGGGCGGGGCCGTTCCTGCGCGACCGCTTCGGCCTGGACGCCGACGCCCGCAGCCGGGTTCTGCTCGCGATGGCGCTCGGCATCATCGCCGGCAACCTGCTGTACGCGGCGATCGAGCGCCGCGGGCTGCCGCGCAAGCGCGTCGCTCAGGCGAGCGCGCTCGCCAACATCGCGATCCTCGTGTGGCTGGCGCTGCGCGCGCCGTGGGCGTCGCTGCCCGAGACCGTGGTCGCGTTCACGCTGCTCGCCGCGCTCAACTGCTACACGACCACGCTGATCGCGCACGGCCGCTCGCTGTACCCGGACCCGCTGATCGGCCGCGGCATGACCACGATGAACTGCTGTGCGGTGGGCGGCGCGGCGCTGCTGCAGATCGGCTCGGCCCAGGTCGCGCGGCCGTTCGGCACCGCGGCGGGCGGCCTCGAGCCGGCCGGATACAGCCTGGTGTTCGCGGTGCTCGCCGCGTGGGTGTCGGTGGGGCTGTGGATCTACCGGCGCGCGCCCGAGTCGCGCCCCCGGGCCGGCCCGTCGGCTGCGGGCGCGACCGGACCGGCGTCGCGCTGACCGGCGCGGTCCGCGCAGCGCGCCCGCGCCGCCGTCCGCCATCGAACCGTCTTCGCCACCGAGGAGCGTGCCCATGCCGAGCGTCGAGTCCGTCTCCGTCACCCGCCGCCTCGCGCGGCACGTCGCGTCGCTGTCCGCCGACACGCTGCCGGGCGACGTGCGCGCCGCCGTCCCACCCTGCGTGCTCGACTTCGCCGGCTGCGCGCTCGCCGCGCGCACGCTGCCGTGGTCCCGGCAGGCGGCGGCGGTGTCGCGCGGCCCGCAGGGCGCGCCGAGCACGATCGTCGGCACGCCGTGGCGCGCGATGCCGTCCGAGGCGGCGTTCGCCTCCGCGGTCGCCGGCCACGGCCTGGTCCAGGAGGACATGCACACCGCGAGCGGCTGCCACGTCGGCACCGTCGTGATTCCCGCGGTGCTCGCGCTCGCGCAGGCCGAGCGCGCGCACGGCGCGGACGTGCTCGCCGCGATCGTCGCCGGCTACGACGCGATGGCGCGGCTGGGCCGCGCGCTGCGCGATCCGCGGATCGGCGCCACCTGGCGGCCGTCGGGCCTGGCGGGCGCGTTCGGTGCGGCCGCGGCGTGCGCGAGGCTGCTGCGGCTGCCCGAGGACGCGACCGTCGGCGCGCTCGCGCTCGGCGTGAACGGCGCGTGCGGCGTCAACGAGTGGCCGATCGCAGGCGGCACCGAGATCTTCGCGCACGCCGGCACCGCGGCGCGGCTGGGCGTGACCGCGGCGCTGCTCGCGCGCGAAGGCTTCGTCGCGTCCGAGACCGCGCTCGACGGGCCGGCCGGGCTGCTCGCCGCGCTCGGCCGGCGCGAGCACGCGGCGACGCTCGCGGACGCGCTCGGCGCACGCTGGGAGATCCTGCACGTGCACTTCAAGCCCGCGCCCGCCTGCAACCACGTGCAGACCCCGGTGCAGGTGCTGCGCACGATGACCGGCGGCGCACGCCTCGCGGCCGACGACGTCGAGCGCGTCGTGCTGCGCACCAACCCGTGGGCGATCGCCTACCCCGGCTGCGCGCACGCCGGGCCGTTCGACGCGCTGCTGCAGGCGAAGATGAGCATCCCGTACGCGCTCGCCGCGGTGCTGCTGCGCGGCGACGTCGACGACGCCGCGTTCGACGCGTTCGACGACCCGGCGCTCGCCGCGGTCGCAGGGCGCGTCGTGCTCGAGCCCGACGAGGCGTTCACCGCCGCGTTCCCCGCACGGCAGGGCGCGGACATCCACGTGCGGCTGCGCGGCGGCCGCACGCTGCACGGCCGGGCCGACGACCTGGTGCGGCCGACCGCGGACGACGTGCGCACGCGCTGGCGCCGGCGTGCACTCGCCGCGATCGGCGCGGCACGGGCCGACGCCTTCGAGCGCGGGGCGGACGGGCTGGCGGGGCTCGGCGAGGTGCCGGGGTGGGTGGCGGGGCTGGCGGCCGGCGTCGGTGGCGACGGGCGAACCGACCGCGGCGGGTGATTGCTTCGGAGTCCCGTCCGATGGAAAGGACCTGGAGCGCGCGGTGCGCTTTCCACACCTCGGCGCTCGCGTTGCGGGTGTCGTCGCGCTTCGGCCGCGACGGCGCGCAGCTTCGGGGCGGTGCCCGGGGCCGGGCGGCGTTTCCGCGGAAACGTGCGTGCGTCGCCGCGTCGCCGGTTCCGGGCGGCGTGCTCGAGCTCGCAGCGTCCGAGCGCCTCCATCGGCGGGGGCACGTCGACCCCGAAGCGGCCCCGCAGGCCCTTCTTCAGACCGTGCCAGCCACCGGTCGGGTTCGCCGCGGATCGGCCCCAGGCTCCACCGTGCCCTGCCTGGCGGGCTTGCGCCCGTCGGCGCCGCCGAGCTCCACCCAGTCGCCTGCCTTCTCGAGCATCGCGTGCAGGTCGTCGATGCATCGTGCGTCGTAGTGCAGCGCCGTGGTGCCCACCGTGCAGACGAGGATCGTCCGTCCGTCCTTCTCGGCGGTGTGCATCGTGCACTCGGACGTGCCCGGCGGCGTCTTCAGCCGCCATGGATCGTCCTGGGAGCGCGTCGGCAGGAGGGTGGCCAGGCGTTCGTCTCAGATCGACAGCGCAGCCCGCGGGCAGGGAGGCACTGTGAAGGCCAGCATGCCGATCGGGTCGATGGCGCCGAAGTGCGCGAAGCGATAACCCAGACCCAGCCACCGACACTGCGATCCGAGTCGTGCGGAGTCGGCCCGGCCGGACCGGCCGCCGGGCCGGGCAGCGAGACAGGACGCCATCATTGCGAGTGCGCCCACGCCGCCGTGCCGGGCGCGATCACTGCGGCTCGATCCGCGCGCGCCTGACCAGCTCCCGCCACACCTCGACCTCGGAGGCGACGTGCGCGGCCGCCTGCGCGGGGGTCATGATCATCGGCTCCCACACCGCGCTGTTGCGGAAGAACTCGGCCGCCTCCGGCGTCCTGAGGATCTGCACGAACCACTGGTTGAGCTGCGTGACGTGCTCGGGCGCGGTGCCGGCCTTCGCGAAGGCCACCAGCCAGCCGAGGATCTTGTAGTCGGGCAGGCCCTGCTCGGCGACGGTGGGCTGGTCCTCCAGGCCCGGCGCGCGCCTGGGCGTGGACACGCCCAGCACGCGCAGCTTGCCGCTGCGGATCAGCGGCAGCAGCGTGACCAGCGGCTCGAACGCCATGTCGACGGTGCCGGACATCACCTCGCTCGCGAGCGACGCGCTGCCCTTGTACGGCACGTTGAGCAGCTCGATGCCGGTCTGGTGCGCGAGCTGCTCGAGCGCGACGTGCGAGAAGGCGGTGGCCGAGCCGTACGTGTACTTCTTCGGCGCCTTCTTCGCGAGCGCGACCAGCTCCTGGATGTTCCTCGCCGCGAAGTTGGGCGCGCAGACGATCGCGCCGCCGCCGATCGACAGGCCGCTGACCGCGACGAAGTCCTTGACCGGGTCGTAGGGCAGGTTCTTGAACAGGCTGACGTTGCCGGCGTGCGAGGTGTTGCCGCCGATCACCAGGCTGTGGCCGTCGGCGGGCAGCGACAGCAGGTGCTGCACGCCGACG
>JBIKMO010000339.1:0-4692 GCA_044359175.1 Burkholderiaceae bacterium
TCATGAAGGTCGCGGGAACCCGGTGCCGCGCCAGCGCGCCCAGCATGCGGGGCAGGCCCGCCCGCAGCCCGTACGCGAAGGTCTCCTCCAGCGGCAGGTCGCGCCGGCCCGGCGGGACCACGCTCTGCACCTCGCCGAAGACCTCGTTGACCGGGTCGCCGTCGCCCACGCACAGCTCGGCGCCCTCCTCGAAGTTCACCACGACCGATACCGCCAGGCGCGCGCCGTTGGGCCACGCGACCCGAGGCGCCGACGCGCCGTAACCGACCAGGTCGCGCACCCGCCCGCTCACGAGCCGCGCCCCCGATCGACGAACATCCGGCGGTCGATCAGCAGGATGACCGCGACCGTGATCGCCACGACGATGCCCGACACCGACGCCACCCGCACGTCGAGATTCGCTTCCAGGATCGTCCACAGATGGATCGGCAGGGTCTCGGTGCGCGGATCGGCGAGCATCAGCGAGACCGGCACGTGGTCGATCGACGACAGGAACGCCACCACCCCGCCAGCGACGATGCCCGGCCGGATCAGCGGCAGCGTGATCGTGCGGAACGCGTGCGCGCGCGACGCCCCCAGGCTCGCCGCGCAGTCGAGCAGCACCGGGTTCACCTGCTGCGCGGCCGCCGACACCATGCGGATCACGAACGGCGTGGCGATCACCACGTGGCCGACCGCGAGCGTCCAGGTCGACAGCCGGATGCCCGCGAGCGACAGCAGCAGCAGCAGCGCGAGCCCGAGCGACATCGCGGGGAACACCATCGGCGACATGAAGATGCTGTCCAGCGCCACCGCCCAGCGCTCGCGCCGCCCGGCGATGGTGACCGCCGCGAGCGTGCCCAGCACGAGCGACACCACGGTCGCGATCACCGCCACCGTGAGGCTCACCCAGGCGGCCGCCAGGATCTGCGGCGAGTTCGTGAACAGCTCCGTGTACCAGCGCACCGACCAGCTGCGCGGCGGAAACCGCAGCGTGAAGTCGCCGGTGAACGACATCAGCACCACCACCAGCGTCGGCGCGACCAGCAGCACGATCGACGCGGTGGCGAGCACCGCGACCACCGCCCCGTACGCGGCGTTGCGCAGGTCAGGCATCGACGCCCCGCATCCGCGAGCGCGACGCGCGGTTCACCAGGTAGACGATGCCCATCACGGTGATCGCGAACATCACCGACGCCGCGGCCGCGAAGGTCCACTTCTGCACGCCGATCGCCTGTTGGTAGATGTGCAGCGGCATGAACAGTTGGCGCCCGCCGCCCACCAGCGTCTGCGTGATGAACGCGGTGGTCGAGCCCGCGAACACCAGCAGGCAGCCGGCGATCGCGCCGGGCATCGACAGCGGCAGGATCACCCTGCGGAACGTGAACGCCTTCGACGCGCCGAGCCCCTCGGAGGCCTTGAGCAGGTTCGGGTCGATCTTCACCAGGCTGTTGTTCAGCGGCAGCGCCATCAGCGGCAGGTAGATCTGCGCGAGCGCGATCACCAGCCAGGGCCGCGTGTAGAGCAGCCGCTGCGGCCCGTCGGCCAGGCCCAGGCCGACCAGCCACGCGTTGATCACGCCCTCGCGGCCCAGGATGGCCATCCACGCGAAGGTGCGCACCACCGTGTTCGTCAGCAGCGGCAGCAGGATCAGGAACAGCAGCAGCGTCCGCACCCGGGGGCCGGCGCGCAGGTAGGCAAGCCCCAGCGGGTATGCGATCAGCAGCGTCACCGCGGTCACCTGCAGCCCGAGCAGCAGCGTGTCGCCCAGGATCGACAGGTGGTAGCGGTCGCCGAGGAAGGTGGTGTAGTTGGCGATCGTCCAGCGCCCCCCCCGCAGCGCGGTGAGGCCGCTGACCATCGCCAGGATGCCCACCGGCAGCAGGTAGGCGGCCGTGAAGAACACGGCCAGCGGCAGCGCCGGCGCCGAGCTCGCCAGAGTGCCGCCGCCCGGCTTCACGTCAGACCCGGATCTCGCGGTTGAACCGCTCGACCCACTGCGGCCGGTTGCGGATGAACGCGGCCCAGTCGAGGAAGCTGCCGCGCTTCATCAGCTCGTCGAGCGAGGGCACCAGCTCGCGGTTCTGGCCGGTGAGCGGCACGCCCGCGACCGACGGGAACATCGTCCACGGCGCGGCCTCGAGCGAGCGCTGCATCGCGGCGTCGAGCAGCATCTCGATGAACTGCAGCGCGGCGTCCCGGTTGCGCGCGTTCTTGACCAGCGTGAGCGTGACCGTCTGCAGCTGCATGCCGGACTCGGGGATCGCGAACGCGATGTCCACGCCGCGCGCCTTCAGCACCGCCACGTTGTTGAAGTACATCGGCGCCATGTCGACCTGGCCCTGCGCGAACGCGGTGGACAGCGCACCGGGGTTGGCCGGGATCGCGCTCAGGTTCGGCACGAGCTTCGCGAGCGCCCCGAACCCCGGCTCGACGTTGGTCGGCGAGCCGCCGCGCAGCTTGGCCACCTCCACCAGGAAGGCGGTGCCCAGGTTCGACGCCGGCCCGACGATACCCACCTTGCCCTTGTTCTCGGCCTTCCAGAAGTCGTCCCAGGACTTGGGCGCCGCGACCTTCTTCGGGTTGTAGCCGATGCCGATCATCGTGACCGTGTAGGCGGGCCCGAAGCCCTGCGGGTCCCTCAGCGCCGCGGGCAGTTTCGCCATGCTCGGCACGGCTGAAGCGGGGATCGGCTCGAGCAGGCCGCCCTCCTTGGCGAGGATCAGCGGGCCGTTGTCCCACATGCCGACGTCGAACGGCGGGTTGGCGCCCGACGCGGTCAGCCGCCCGATCACCTCGGCGTTGAGCAGCGGCGTGAAGGTGGGCGTGGCGCCCAGCCGCTTGCGCACCTCGGGGCCCACGACCTGCTTGAAGCCCTCGTCGACCGAGCCCGGATAGGTGACGACGAACAGCTCCTTGGACTGTGCCTGCGCCGCGCGCCCGAGCGTCGTGGCCGACACCGCGGCGCCGGCCGCGAGCCCGAGAACCTTGCGTCTGTGCATCGACATCGTGGTGACTCCGTTCAGTGTGGGGATGGGACGAGGAGGTCGGCCGGCACCGTGCCGGCCGAGAAGACCGGGCAGGCCGCGGGGTCGCGAACGGCCAGCCGGATGGGGGCGCCCGCGCCGAGCGCGACGCCGCCGGCGACGTGGGGCACCGTGACCTTCAGTGCGGTGCCGTCGGCGAGCGTGGCCTCGACGACGTCCACCGGACCGAGCGGCAGCACCTGCCGGACCGTCGCCTGCAGCGCGCCGTCGGCGGCCAGCTCCAGCCGCTCCGGGCGCACCGACACCAGCACCGCGTCGCCGGCGCCCAGGCCCTTGCCCGAGGCCAGATCGAGCGACACGCCGTCGGCGGTGACCACGCGCAGCAGGTCGGCGCAGGCGCTCACCACCGTCGCGGCGATCAGGTTCGTGTGGCCGATGAAGCGGTTGACGAAGAGCGAGCGCGGCCGGTCGTACAGGTCGGACGGGCTGCCCTCCTGCTCGACCCGACCCTGGTTCAGCACGACGATCCGGTCGGCCATCGACAGCGCCTCCTCCTGGTCGTGCGTGACGATGATCGACGTGACCCCCGAGGCGCGCAGCAGGCCCTTGACCTCGATCTGCATGTCCAGCCGCAGCGCCTTGTCGAGCGCGGAGAACGGCTCGTCGAGCAGCACGATGCGCGGCGAGACCGCGAGCGCTCGCGCGAGCGCGACGCGCTGCTGCTGGCCGCCCGACAGCTCGTTCGGGTAGCGCGCCGCGAACGCACCCATCTTCACCAGATCGAGCATCTCGCGCACGCGCGCCGCCACCTTGGCGCCGCGCTCGCCGCGCGCCGACAGGCCGTAGCCGACGTTGCCCGCGACCGTCATGTGCGGGAAGAGCGCGTAGTTCTGGAACACGATGCCGACCTTGCGGTCGGCGGCCGGCAGGTCGTCGATCGGCGCGCCGTCCACGAGCACCGAGCCGCGCGTCTGGCGCACGAAGCCCGCGATGATCCTGAGCAGCGTGGTCTTGCCGCAGCCCGACGGGCCGAGCAACGCCACCAGCGAACCGGGCGCGACCTCGAGCGACACGTCGGTCAGCGCGGGCACGCCCGCGTACGCGTGCGACACCGCCTGGATCGTGACCCGGTGACCCGACGACGCGGTCACGACGCGACCTGCGCGATGTTCGAGCCGCGGATCCACGCCGGATGGTGGTCGGCGGCGATCGGGCACGCGAGCGAGCGGACGTAGACGCGCATCAGCGCCTCGCGGAAGGGGGCGGAGTCGGCCTGCGACACGAGCTGCACCGACGCGAGCTCGGCGTGCGCCGCCTGCGCCTCGCGCAGCAGCGCCACCTCGTCGACGCGCGTGAGCCGCCCGCGGCGCACCACGACCTCGCCGTCGACCAGCACCGTGTCGATGCCGGCGCCGCGCTCGCCGTAGACGAGCTGGCGCACCGGATCGTTCAGCGGCGTGAGCGAGGTGGCGTCCAGCGAGTAGCACACCAGATCGGCCGCGAGGCCCGGCGCAATGCGGCCGATGCGGTCGTCCAGGCCGAACGCGCGCGCACCGCCTTCGGTGCCGGCGCGGAACACCTCGGCGGCGGTCAGCCAGCGCGCCGGGTCCGGGTCGGCGATCTTGGGCAGCACCGCCCCCGTGCCGAGCGTGTTCAGCATGTTCACGCCATGCAGCAGGCCGCAGCCGTCCGTGCCCATCGACACGTTGATGCCGGCGTCCAGGCA
>JBIKMO010000092.1:0-15842 GCA_044359175.1 Burkholderiaceae bacterium
CCGCCGCGCCGGCGGCGACCAGGATCTGCGCGATCGGGATCAGGAACCCGAAGAACACGCCGATCGCCGCGCCGGCCGCAACCCGCCGCCTGCTCAGGTTCCACAGCCAGGGCCGTCCGAGCAGCGGCCCGAGGAAGGCGAGCGAGCGGTTCGAGCGGACCGACTCGGGCGTGGGCATCCAGCGTTGGAGGCGCTTGCGCAGCGACATGCTGCGATGCTACCCGACCCGGCAAGACCCCACGGCGAGGCGAGCGACCGACGGACGTCGCTGCCTCACCGGCCGCATCGCACGCCGAAGCGCGAGCTGCGCGCGGTCTCGACGACCGCCAGGACCGACGCGCTTCCGGCCGCCCGCCCGCGGCCTGGCTTATCCTCGCTGCCGTGTGGGCGGATCGGGGGCGGGCGCATGGCGCGGCGGTGGGGGTGGACGTTCGGGGGGCGCGCGGGCGCGCGTGGCGACGCGGGCCGAACGGCGATGCGCGGTGCGGCGATCGCCGCGTGCGCGGTGCTGGCGGCGTGCGCGGTTGCGGCCCCGCCCGGCGGCGTACCGCCGGCGCCGTTCGCCGAGCTGCAGGTCGCGCCCGCGGCGCTCGAGCGCCACGTCGTGTCCGGCGAGTCGCGGTTCGCCGGCCGCAGCTGGGTCGAGATCGAGGCCGAGACCGCGAAGCTCGCCGACCGCTCGGTCGGCAGCTTCGCCGGCGTGCCCACCGGCGCGTTCGACCGCCCCGTGCGGATCCACTGGCGGATGTACGCGAACCGCGCGGAGACCCGCGGCGGCATCGTGCTGGTGCCCGGCTTCACCGAGGGCCTGTCGATGTACCAGGAGCTGGTGCACGACCTGGTGCGCAACGGCTGGTCGGTCTACGTGCACGACCACCGGGGCCAGGGGTTCTCGAGCCGCCTCGTGTCGTCCTCGGACGACCCGACCAAGGGCCACCTCGACCGGTTCGACAACCTGGTCGCCGACCTGGAGACCTTCGTCGGGCTCGTCTCCCGCGCGCGCGCCGGCAACCCCCGGCCCCTCCACGCGCTCGCCCACTCGATGGGCGGGGCGGTGGTGTCGCTGCACCTCGCGCGCACCGGCGCGGCCACGCCCTTCGCGCGCGCGGCGCTGGTCACGCCGATGCACGAGCCGCGCGTCGCCGAGCCGGGCACGTCCGAGCGCCTGCGCCGCTGGTGCGACGAGTGGACCGCGAAGCTGCCGTTCCAGCTGCCGTGGCTGTCGACGCAGCGCGTGCAGGGCGAGGGGTTCGAGGCCGAGCGTTCGGCGTGGGCCGCGAAGGCGGATCCGGACGGCGACGACATCACCCACAGCGCCGAGCGCCTGAAGCGCCGCTGGGGCGACCGGCTCGCGCGCTGCGAGGGCGAGCACTGCGGCCACGCCGACGCCCGCGTGGCCGGCCCGACGCTGCGCTGGGTCGCGCAGGCCTGCGCGGCGTCGAACGAGGCCCGCGGACCGGGCGCCTCGCGTGTCGCGGTGCCGGTGCTCCTGCTGCAGGGCGGCCGGGACACGGTCGTCGAACCGGACGCCCAGAACGTGTTCTGCGCGAACGTGAACGCGCCGGGGGGCGCGGGCGGCGCGTGCACCGGACTGCGCCTGCCGCAGGCCCGGCACGGCGTGTTCGTCGAGGCCGACCGGTTCCGCGCGCCCGCGCTCGCCCGGATCCTCGACTTCCTGGAGACCGGGCGGTGACGCGCCCGGTCAGGCCTTCGGGGGCCGTCGGTCCTCGCCGACGTGCAGCTGCACCGCCATGTCGAACGCGGCCTCGGTGAAGCGCAGCACGCGCGCGAACTCGGCGTCGGTGAGCCGGCGGGCGGCGTCGTTCGCCCGGTAGAGGTTCGCGAGCTCCCGTTCCCGGCCGGCCTGCACCACCAGCCGCCCGACGCCTGCGTCGTCGAGCGCCTGCCACAGGTCGGGCCGGTACGAGCGCATCAGGCGCATCGCGAAGGTCACCGGGTCGTTGCGGCCGAGCACCGCGGCGAGCCGCAGGATCACCTCGAACGGCAGCGCGATCTTGCCCTTCTCGGCCTGCTCGAGCAGTTCGGGGTCGGACAGGTCGATCGCCGCGCTCAGCTCCTTCGTCGTCACGCCCGCGGCGGTGCGCGCGCGCTTCAGGGCCTCGCCCGCCTTGCCGATGGCCTGCTGAGCGCGCGGGTCCGAGATCCGCGAGCGCGCGAGCGCAAGCGACAGGTCGGTCGCGTTGCCGGCGACGCCGAGCACCGTGCCGGTCAGCGCGCGCAGCTCGCGGGCTAGCCGCGACACCGACGCAAACGGCGACACGCCACCCTTTGGCGGCGCATCGGCGCCGCGCTTCGGCGATCTGCCGTCGGCGCGCGCGGCGGCCGGCTTCGCGGCCGGGGGGCGTGGGGTCTTGCGGGGGCGCTTCGCGGTGGCCATCGTGGTCCTGGGGCGGGGCGGCGCGCAGCCCGCTGCGGCGCGAGCATGCCACGGACCGACCGCGGTGCGGTCAGGCCGCCTGGCGCGCGGCGAGCGCGTTGCCCGCGCGCGCGTGGGCCCGGCGCCCGAGCAGCGACGAGATCCACTGCCCGATCGCGACCACCTTCGGCAGGCTGACCCCGGTCTCGATGCCCAGCCCGTCGAGCAGGTACAGCAGGTCCTCGGTCGCGACGTTGCCGGTCGCGCCCTTCGCGTACGGGCAGCCGCCCAGGCCGGCCACCGAGCTCTGGAACGTCGAGATGCCCATCTCGAGCCCTGCGTAGACGTTGGCCACGGCCATCCCGTAGGTGTCGTGGAAGTGCCCCGACAGCCGGCCCGCCGGGACGATCCGAAGCGCCGCCTCGAACACCGCCTGCGTGCTGCGCGGCGTGCCCGTGCCGATCGTGTCGGCGACGTCGATCATGTCGCAGCCCAGGTCGGCACAGCGCTGAACGACCTCGGCCACCTGCGACGGCGCGACCGCGCCCTCGTACGGGCAGCCGAGCGAGCAGGACACGCTCGCGCGCAGCCGCATCCGGTGCTCCTTCGCGGCGCGCGCCACCGGCTCGAAGCGCGCGATCGACTCGGCGATCGAGCAGTTGATGTTCCGCTGCGAGAACGACTCGGACGCCGCGCCGAAGATCACCACCTCGTCGGCGCGCGCGGCGAGCGCACCCTCGAAGCCCTTGAGGTTCGGCGTCAGCACCGAGTAGCGGGTGCCCGCGCCGCGGCGGATGCGGGCCATCACCTCGGCGGTGTCGGCCATCTGCGGCACCCACTTCGGCGACACGAACGAGCCGACCTCGACCTGCGGGAAGCCCGCGTCGGTCAGCCGGTCGACCAGCTCGACGCGCATGTCGGTGGACACGGGCACCGACTCGTTCTGCAGGCCGTCGCGCGGTCCGACCTCGATCAGCGCGACGCGCCGGGGCAGCGAAGGATTCATCGGCGGAGCGCCTCCTAGTAGCCTCGCTCGCGGTCGACACGGCCGGCTGCGGGCTCGCCGCGCGCGAGCGCGCGCAGCCCCGCTGCGACCTGGTCGGCGGAATCGCCGACCTGCGTCGGCGCGGATACGTGCGGCGTCAGCCGCACCTTCGGGTGCCGCCAGAACGGATGCGACGGCGGCAGCGGTTCGTCGCGGAACACGTCGAGCACCGCGCCGTCGAGGCGACCGGCGTCGAGTGCGGCGAGCAGGTCGGCGTCGACCACCAGGCCGCCGCGCGCGACGTTGACCAGCCACGCGCCGGGCCGCAGGCGGGCGAGGGCGTCGGCGTCGACCAGGTTCGCGGTGCTCGGGGTCAGCGGCGCGAGCAGCACGAGCACCCGAGTCGCGGCGAGGAACGCCGGCCAGCCGGCCGCGCCGGCGTGCACGATCACGCCGTCGACCGCGCGCGGCGAGCGCGCCTGGCCGTGCACGGTGAAGCCGGCCTGCACGAGCCCGCGCGCGACCCGGGTGCCGAGCACGCCCAGGCCGAGGATGCCGACCGGCAGCTCCGCACGCGGGATCGGCTCGAGCGGCGCCCAGCTCGTGCGGGTCTGCGCGTGGCGGTACGCGTCGTGCCGTCCGGCGATGTCCAGCAGCGCGTGCAGGCAGTAGTCGGCCATCAGTGCGCCCATGCCGGCGTCCACGAGCCGGTGCACCGGCAGCGACGCCGGCAGCCCCGGATGACGCAGCAGGTGATCGACGCCGGCGCCGGTCGAGAAGATCGCGCGCAGCCCCGGTTGGCGCCCGAAGAGGTCGAGCGGCGGTGCCCAGCCGACCACGTAGTCCGCCCAGCCGTCGGGGGCGGCGCGCCCGGCGGCGTCCGGGGTGCCCGCGGCCTGCGCGAGCTGCGCATCGGGCAGTCGCCGTGCGAGCTCACGCTGCCAGGCGAGTCCGGCCCCGGGTTCGGCATGGGCGATCAGAATCCGCATCGGACCGATCATAGGCGATCGCCAGGCACGGCTGCCGCGGCGTCGCCGGCTTCGTGACGCCCCGGGCCGTGGGGTGGGTGGCCTCACCGCGATCGCAGCCGCGTCAGGCGGATCGCCGAGGACCGCTCGACCGCTGCGGGCGGCTGCCGGTCCGCCGTATCAGCGCGCCGCGAACCCCACCAGCGCAGCGCCCTCGGCGACCTGATCGCCGACCGCGTACGGCAGCCGCTCGACCACGCCGTCGGCCGGTGCGGCGATCGTGTGCTCCATCTTCATCGCTTCCATCACGAGCAGCGGCTGGCCCTTGCGGACCGCTGCGCCCGGCTGAACGAGCAGCGCGATCACCTTGCCCGGCATCGGCGCGGCGAGCCCGCCGCTCTCCTGCGCGTCGTCGCCCGCGTGGGCGAGTGGCGGCGCGTAGCCGAGCCGCCAGTGACGCCCGGCGGTGAACAGGTGCAGCGTCTCGGCATGGAACACCGCCTGCGCATCCATCCTGCGCGTGCCGAGCAGCCCAACCAGTCGACCTGCCTCGAGACGGAGCGCAGCGATGCACGTGCTCTCGCCGCCCGCCCGCACCGTGTACCCGCCGCCGCCGTAGCCCACCTCGACCGCGAGCGGCAGGTCGCCGTGCGTGAACGACAGCGTGCGCACGTGCGGCGCGCCGAGACGGAAGCCGTCGGCGACCGCCCACGGGTCGGATGCGCGCGCGTCGCCGCCGGACTCTTCGCACAGCACCGCGGCGGCGGCGGTGGCGAGCACCTCCAGGTCCGGCGGCGCCTCCGGCGGCGCGAGCGCCCGCGCCTCGCGTTCGATCAGCGCGGTGTCCAGGTCGGCCTCGACGAAGGCGCGGCAGCGCATCAGCCGGCTCAGGAACGCGACGTTGGTCGAGGGCCCCACCACTTCGAAGCGCGCGAGCGACTCGCGCATCCGGGCGATCGCCTGCGCGCGATCCGCGCCCCAGACGATCAGCTTGGCGATCATCGGGTCGTAGTGCGGCGTGATCAGGTCGCCCTCGGCGACGCCGCTGTCGATACGCACCGGCGCGGGCTCGCCGCCGGCGACCGCACCGACCTCGAAGCGCACCGCTGGCGGAGTACGCACGTGCACCAGCGGGCCGGTCGACGGCAGGAAGCCGCGCTCCGGGTTCTCGGCGTAGACGCGCGCCTCGATCGCATGGCCGTGGATGCGCAGCTGCGCCTGCGGGCTCGGCAACGGTTCGCCGGCTGCAACCCGCAGCTGCCACTCGACCAGGTCCAGGCCGGTGATCATCTCGGTGACCGGGTGCTCGACCTGCAGCCGCGTGTTCATCTCCATGAAGAAGAAGTCGCCCGAGGCGTCGGCGATGAATTCGACCGTGCCCGCGCCGACGTAGCCGACCGCCCGCGCCGCCGCCACCGCGGCGTCGCCCATCGCGCGGCGGCGCGCGTCGGTCATGCCGGGCGCGGGCGCCTCCTCGAGCACCTTCTGGTGGCGGCGCTGCACCGAGCAGTCGCGTTCGAAGAGCGAGACCGCGCCGCCGTGCGTGTCGCAGAACACCTGGATCTCCACATGCCGGGGCCGGGTGACGTACCGCTCGACCAGCACCGCGTCGTTGCCGAAGGCCGAGGCGGCCTCGCGTTGGCACGACCGGAGCATCGCGTCGAACTCGCCCGGGCCGCTCACGATGCGCATGCCCTTGCCGCCGCCGCCCGCGCTCGCCTTGATCAGCACCGGGTATCCGATGCGATCGGCTTCGGCCGCGAGCAGCCCGGGGTCCTGGTCGGCGCCGTGATAGCCGGGAACCAGCGGCACGCCGGCCTGAGCCATCAGGCGCTTGGACTCGGACTTCAGGCCCATCGCCCGGATTGCTGACGGCGGCGGCCCGACGAAGGCGAGGCCGGCGTCCGCGCAGGCCCGCGCGAAGCCCTCGTTCTCCGACAGGAACCCGTATCCCGGGTGGACCGCCTGCGCGCCGCAGCGGCGCGCCGCCTCGATGATTGCGTCGCCGCGTAGGTAGGACTCTCGCGCCGGCGCGGGACCGATGCGGATCGCGTGGTCGCATGCGCGCACGTGCCGGGCGTGCGCGTCCGCATCCGAGTAGACCGCGACCGTGCGCAACCCCATCCGGCGGGCGGTGGCGGCGACGCGGCAGGCGATCTCGCCACGGTTGGCGATCAGCAGGGTGTCGAACATGGCGGCGCAACGTCCTGGGAACGCCGGTGCGCGGCGCGCGGTGCTCGGGCGCGCGACGGACCGGACGACGGGATGCCGGCAGGCTACCAGCGGCCAACCGCCCCGGCAATTCGGCGGCGCGGCCGAGGCCGTCCGGCCGCGCGCGACCGACCCGGCCCGCCGCGTGCGGCGGGCAGCATGCGAATACCCGAGCGTGGTCGTTTGTCTTATTGACAGGACAAGCAGACCGCCCCTACCGTCCGCGCCCATGGTCCGCGATCTGCCCCTGCCCAAGTACCATCAGGTCTACCTGCTGCTGAGGCAGCGGTTGGCGGAGGGCGCGTGGTCAGACGGCCTGCCGGCCGAGCCGCGGCTCGCCGCGGAGTTCGGCGTGGCACGCGTGACCGTGCGCCGCGCGCTCGAGGCGCTCGCGGCCGAGGGGCTGATCGAGCGCACGCCCGGGCGCGGCACGGTGCCGGTGCGCGAACGCGCCCGAGTCCAGGACGAGCCAGTGCGTGCGCCGCTCGAGGGGCTGCTGGAGAACATCGTCACGATGGGCCTGCGCACCTCGGTGCGGGTGATCGAGTTCGAGCGCGGCCCGGCGCCCGAGCCGGTGGCGCGCGCGCTCGGGCTGGCCACCGAGGCGCCGGTGCAGAAGGCGGTGCGGGTGCGCGCCACCCGCGAGGGTCCGCTGTCCCACATCACCACCTGGGTGCCCGCCGGACTCGCGGCGGGGTTCGGTCGGCGCGAACTCGCGCGCAAGCCGATCCTCGTGCTGCTCGAGGAGGCGGGCGTGCGCATCGGGGGTGCGACGCAGACGGTGAGCGCGCGGCTCGCTGACGCGACGGTCGCCCCGCTGCTCGAAGTGGCGGTCGGCTCGGCCTTGTTGTCGGTGTCGCGGCGGGTGAGCGACGACCGCGGCCGGCCGGTGCAGTGGCTGCAGGGGCTGTACCGGCCCGACCGGTACCGCTACGAGATGGAACTGTCGCGCGTCGGTCGACTCGACGCGCGGGTCTGGGTCAGCAGGGAGTCGCCGTCGCCGGTCCGCTGAGCGGGCGGCACGATCACGCCGGATCGTCCGGCCGCACACGAGGAGCATGTCCGATGAGCACGCGTCGCAGTTTCCTGAAGGTCTCGGCCGCCACCGGTACGGCGGCGGCGTTCCCCCACGTCGGTGGGGCGCAGCCCCGGCCGGTGAGGGTGGGGGTGCTGCACCCGGTCACCGGGGCGCTCGCCTACTCGGGCCAGCAGTGCCGCGAGGGCGCGCTGATGGCGATCGAGGACGTCAACCGCGCGGGCGGCATCAAGTCGCTGGGCGGCGCGAAGCTCGAAGCGCTGCTCGGCGATGCGCAGTCCGCGCCGCAGGCGGGCGCCGCCGAGATCGAGAAGATGAACGAGGCGGGCGTGTCGGCGGTGGTCGGCGCGTTCGCGTCGGCGATCTGCCTGGCCACCACGCAGACCGCCGCGAAGTACAACCTGCCGCACGTGGTCGACGTCGGCGTGGCCGACCAGATCGTCGAGCGCGGCCTGAAGAACACCTTCCGCTTCGGCCCGGGCTACCGCACCTGCGCGCAGGTCGCGGTGGCCAACCTCCACGTGCTCAACACCGCGGCCGGCAAGCCGGCCAAGACGGTGATGATCATCCACGAGGAGTCGCTGTTCGGCACGGGCACGGCCAACCTGCTGTCGCGCGAGCTGCCGGGCTACGGCTACGACGTGAAGGAGGTGGTCAAGCACGCGAACCCGACGCGCGACTTCAACAACATCGTGCTGCGGATGAAGGCGGTGAACCCGGACATCGTGATTCCGGCCAACTACTACAACGAGTACGCGCTGCTGGTGCGCACCATGCAGCAGCAGAAAGTGCAGCCCAAGGCGATCTACTCGGTGCTGGGCGGCGCGGCGTCGAGCTACAAGTTCCTGAAGGAGTTCCCCGAGGCGTCCAACGGCATCATCGACTGCAACCACTGGTTCAACCCGCGCGACCGCCGCAGCGCGGAACTCCGGAAGCGGGTCGAGGCCAAGGGGCTGTTCTTCAGCTACGAGGTCTTCATGACCTACACCGCGATGCGCCTGCTGGCCGACGCGATCGAGCGCGCGAAGTCGACCGACCGGGCGGCAATCACCGACGCGCTCGCCAAGAGCACCTTCTCCGACCACATCATGCCGTACGGCCCGACCCGGTTCGTCGACGGCCAGAACCAGGGCGCGCAGCCGCTGATGACGCAGGTGATCCGCGGCGACATCCGCGTGATCATCCCGCGCGACTACCGCGAGGCCGAGCCGGTCTTCCCGCTCAAGGCCTGACCCGGCGCGCCGTGCTGTCGTTCGACGTCCTGTTCCCGTCGGTGCTCAACGGGCTGACGACCGGCGCGGTCTACGCGCTGGTCGCGCTCGGGCTCACGCTGATCTACGGCGTGCTGCACATCGTGAACTTCGCGCACGGCGCGTCGCTGATGGTCGCGCTGTACGCGGTCTACCTGCTCAAGACCCGGGCCGGCATCGATCCGTACGCGGCGCTGCCGCTCGTGGTCGCCGGCATGTTCGCGTTCGGCTACGCGCTGCAGCGGGTCGTGATCAACCGGGCGAGCCATGGCAAGGACGAGAACATCCTGCTGGTGACGCTGGGCGTGGCGATCGTGCTCGAGAACCTCGCGCTGATGGTGTTCAGGTCGGACACGCGCACGATCGACACCGCGGTGACGCTCGCCACGGTGCCGATCGGCCCGGCGATGCTGGCGCTGCCCAAGGCGATCGCGTTCGCCGGCGCGCTCGCCTGCTGCGCGGTGCTGCTGTGGATCGTCGGGCGCACCGACCTCGGCCGCGCGATCCGCGCGGTCGCCAAGGAGAAGCAGGGCGCCCGACTGATGGGCATCGACGTCGAGCACGTCTACGCGATGAGCTTCGGCATCGGGCTCGCGTGCCTGGGCGCCGCGGCCTGCTTCCTGCTGCCGGCCTACTACGTGAACCCGCAGGTGGGCGGCGGCTTCGTGCTCGTGGCCTTCACCATCGTGGTGCTCGGCGGCATGGGCAGCTTCGCGGGCGCGCTGCTCGGCGGGCTGCTGATCGGCGTCGTCGAGTCGCTCGGCGGGCTGTTCCTGGGCGAGTCGCTCGGGCAGATCGGCATCTTCGCGATCTTCATCGCGGTGCTGCTGCTGCGGCCGCAGGGCCTGTTCGGGTCGAGGGTCTGATGCGCGACGCCGTGGGCATCGCCGCGTTCGCGCTCGCGGTGGTCGCGCTGACCGCGTGGCTCGAGTCGGGCGTGTGGCTCACCTTCCTGATGATGACGCTGTACGGCGCGCTGCTCGCGCAGTCGTGGAACATCCTCGGCGGCTTCGGCGGGCAGTTCTCGTTCGGCCACGCGCTCTTCTTCGGCACCGGCGCGTACGTGCAGGCGATCGCGCAGGTGGGGCACGGCGCGAACCCCTGGCTCGCGCTGCCGCTGGCGGTGCTCGCCGCGGCCGCGGTCGGCGCCTTCGTCGGCGCGCTGAGCTTTCGCTACGGGCTCAAGGGCTCGTACTTCGCGCTGGTGACGCTCGCCTTCGCCGAGGTGTTCCGCATCCTCGCGCTGTCGGTGGACGTCACCGGCGGCGGCGTCGGGCTGATGGTGCCGCTGCGCGAGGGCGCCGCCAACATGCAGTTCGGCTCGCGCAAGGGCTACGTGCTGCTGGTGCTGGGCTTCGTCGTGGCCGCGCTGGCGGTGACCGCGTGGCTGCGCCGCTCGCGCTTCGGCGCGCGGCTGCAGGCGGTGCGCGACAACGAGGACGCGGCGCGCGCGGTGGGCGTGGACCCGTTCGCGACCAAGCTCGGCGCGATCGTGCTGTCCGGCGGCTTCATGGGCGCCGCGGGCGCGTTCTACGTGCAGGTGTTCCAGTACGTCGACCCGGCGATCGCGTTCGGGCCGCACACCTCGGTCGAGGCGCTGGTGGCGGCGATCGTGGGCGGCATGGGCACGCTGTGGGGGCCGCTGCTCGGCGCGTTCGCGCTGCACGCGCTCGCCGACCTCACGCGCAACCTCTTCGGCCAGCTGCCCGGTCTGAACATGGTGATCTACGGCACGGTGCTGGTGCTGATCGTGATGTTCGTGCCGCGCGGGCTCGCCGGCGGCGGCGCGTCGGTGCGCGACGCCTGGCGCGGCGCCGGCCGCGGCGGCGCGGGCGGCCTCGCGCCCGGCGGCGCGCGGGTGGGCGAGGCCGACGGGGAGCGCCGCGATGGCTGAGCCGCTGCTCGCGGTCACCGGCCTGTCCAGGGCCTTCGGCGGCCTGAAGGCGGTGCAGGACGTCTCGCTCGAGGTGCCGGCCGGCTCGCTCACCGCGCTGATCGGCCCCAACGGCGCGGGCAAGACGACGCTGTTCGCGCTGATGTCGGGCTTCCTGCGGCCGGACGCGGGCACGGTGCGCTTCGACGGCCGTGACGTCACCGGGCTCGCGCCGCACCTGGCCGCGCGCGCGGGCATGACGCGCACCTTCCAGATCGTGCAGCCGTTCGCCGCGCAGACGGTGCGCGAGAACGTCGCGGTGGGCGCGCACCTGCACGAGCGGCGGCGCGGCGCGGCGCTCGCCGCCGCGGAGGCGGTGTGCGCGCGCGTCGGGCTGGCCGCGCAGCTCGACAAGCCCGCGGCCGACCTCACGGTGGCCGGCCGCAAGCGGCTCGAGCTCGCCCGGGCGCTCGCCACGCGACCGCGGCTGCTGCTGCTCGACGAGGTCCTCGCCGGGCTCAACCCGCAGGAGATCGACGAGATGCTACCGGTGGTGCGCGGCATCGCCGCGGGCGGCGTCACCGTGCTGATGATCGAGCACGTGATGCAGGCGGTGATGAACCTCGCGCAGCACGTTTGGGTGCTGGCGCAGGGCCGGCTGATCGCCGAGGGCACGCCGGCCGAGGTGACCGCGGACGCGCGGGTGGTCGAGGCCTACCTCGGCCACGGCACCGCGGCGCGGCTGCTCGCGCGCGCCGCGGCGCAGCCCGCGGGGCCGGGGGCGGCGTGACCGCGGCGCCCGTGCCGGCCGCGGTCGCGGCCGCGCCCGCCGGGGTGCCCTCGGGCGACGCGCTGCTCGAGGTGCGCGCGCTGCGCGGCGGCTACGGCCGCACCGAGGTGCTGCGCGGCGTGGACCTCGAGGTGCGCACCGGAGAGATCGTCGCGCTGCTGGGCAGCAACGGCGCCGGCAAGTCGACGCTCAACAACACGCTCAGCGCGCTCGTGCCCGCGTGGTCGGGCACGATTCGCTTCGACGGCCGCGACCTCACCCGCGCGCGTGCGCGCCAGGTCGTCGAGGCCGGACTGGTGCAGGTGCCCGAGGGCCGGCGGGTGTTCCCCAACCTCGACGTGCGCGAGAACCTGGAGCTCGGCTCCTACGCGCGCGGCCGCGCGCGGCGCGCCGACACCCTCGAGCGGGTGCTCGACACCTTTCCGCGGCTGCGCGAGCGGCTGCGCCAGAAGGCGGGCACGATGAGCGGCGGCGAGCAGCAGATGCTCGCGATCGGGCGCGGGCTGATGGCCGAGCCGCGGCTGCTGATCCTCGACGAGCCCTCGCTCGGCCTGTCGCCGCTGCTGGTCGAGGAGCTGTTCGCGCTGATCGCGCGGCTGCATCGCGACGGGCTCGCGATGCTGCTGGTCGAGCAGAACGTCGCGCAGTCGCTGGAGATCGCGCAGCGCGCGTACGTGCTCGAGAACGGCGCGGTGCGCTTCGCGGGCGATCCCGCCGGGCTGCTGGCGAGCGACACGCTGCGCCGCGCCTACCTGGGGCTGTGACGATGGGATCGACGCTCGCCGAGAAGCTGGTCGCCCGGGCCGCGGGCCGCACGGCGGTGCGGGCGGGCGAGTACGTGACCTGCGAGGTCGACCTCGCGATGTTCCACGACTCGAGCGGGCCGCGCCGCCTGCAGCCGATGCTCGAGCGGCTGGGCGCGCGCATCCGGCACCCGGAGCGGGTGGTGCTGGTGATCGACCACTACGTGCCCGAGCGCGACGACGAGTCGCGGCGGATCGTGCGCATCGCGCGCGAGTTCGGCGCCCGCGCCGGGCTGCGCGCGGTGCACGACGCCGAGGGCATCTGCCACGTGGTGCTGCCGCGCCGCGGGCACCTGCGGCCGGGACTGTTCGCGGTCGGCGGCGACTCGCACTCGCCCACCGGCGGCGCCATCGGCGCGGACATGTTCGGCATCGGCGCCACCGAGATGCTGGGCGTGATGGTCACCGGCCGCATCTGGCTGCAGGTGCCGCAGACGATGCGCGTGCGCTTCGAGGGCGCGCCCGGCGAGGGCGTGACCGCGAAGGACCTGATGCTGTTCCTGATCGGCCGCTTCGGCATGAACGGCGGCGCGTACCGTGCGGTCGAGTACGCGGGCGCGGCGGTGGCCGCGATGGACATGGAGGAGCGGATGACGCTCGCGAACCTGACCGCCGAGCTCGGCGGCCAGGTCGGGCTGATCGCCCCCGACGCGACCACCGTGGCCTGGCTCGCGGCGCACGGCGTGCCGGGCGTCGACCCGGCGCCCTGGCGCACCGACGAGGACGCGGCGATCGCCGAGGACCCCGTGTTCGACGCGGCCGCGATCGGCCCGCAGGTGGCCGCGCCGCACAGCCCGGCGAACGCGCGCCCGGTGGCCGAGGCCGCGGGCACGCCGGTGCAGGTCGCCTACGTCGGCGCGTGCACCGGCGCCAAGCGGGTGGACCTGCGCGCGGCCGCGCGCGTGCTGCGCGGCCGGCGCGTGGCCGCGGGCGTACAGCTGATGGTCGCCCCGGCGAGCCTGGACGACCTGCGGCTCGCCGAGCAGGAGGGTTCGATGCAGGCGCTGCGCGACGCCGGCGCCGTCGTGCTGCCGATCGGCTGCGGCGCGTGCGCGGGCTACGGCGGCGGCATCCCGCCCGGCGCCACCGTGATCTCCAGCACCGCGCGCAACTTCCGCGGCCGCATGGGCCCGGAGGACGCGCCGGTGTGGCTCGGCTCGCCGTACACCGTGGCCGCGGCCGCGCTGCGCGGCGCGATCTGCGACCCGCGCGAGGTGCTCGCGTGACCGCGCTCCCGGCCGCGGCCGGCGCGCACCGCGCCTGGCGCCTGCCCGCCGACGTCGACACCGACCAGCTCGCGCCCGGCCGGCTGATGAAGCTCCCCGTGGCCGAGATCGCGCCGCATTGCCTGCGCTCGGTGCGCCCGGAGTTCGCCGCCGGCGTGCGGCGCGGCGACCTGATCGTCGCCGGGCCGGGCTTCGGCATCGGCTCGTCGCGCGAGCAGGCGGCGGCCGTGCTGGTGGAGCTCGGCGTGGCCGCGGTGATCGCGCCCTCGTTCGGCGGGCTGTTCCAGCGCAACGCGTTCAACCTCGGGCTGCTGCTGCTCACCTGTGCGCGCGCGGGCGAGATCGCCGACGGCGAGTCCGTGGGCTTCGACGCGGCCGCCGGCACGGTCACCACTGCGGCCGGCCGCGTGCTGCCCTGCGAGCCGATCCCCGGCTTCCTGCTGCGGATGGTCGAGGCGGGCGGCCTGCTGCCGCTGCTCGAGCGGCGCATCGCCGAAGGCACGATCGATGACTGAGCGCGCGACCCCCGCGATCGACCCGGTGACGCTCGCGGTGCTGCAGGGGCGGCTCGAGCAGATCGCCGACGAGATGGACGCGACGCTGTACCGCAGCGCGTTCAACCCGATCATCGCCGAGGCGCACGACGCCTGCCACGGCCTGTACGACGCGGCCACCGGCGACACGCTGGTGCAGGGCACGACCGGCCTGCCGGTGTTCGTCGGCGCGATGGCCTTCGCGGTGCGGGCGGCGATCGCCGCGGCGGGCCCGCGCGGCGGCCTGCGCGACGGCGACGTGTGGCTGTTCAACGACCCGTACGAGGGCGGTACCCACGCGAACGACTTCAAGCTGGTGCGCCCGCTGTTCCACCGCGGCCGGCTGGTCTGCCACCTCGCGTCGGCCGCGCACTGGCACGACGTGGGCGGCGCGGTACCGGGCAACTACAACCCGGCGGCCACCGAGTGCTGGCAGGAGGCCGTCCAGGTGCCGCCGGTGCGCATCGTGCGCGACGGCGCGCTGCAGGACGACGTGCTCGCGATCCTGCTGGCGAACACGCGGCTGCCCGACAGCCTGCGCGGCGATCTCGCCGGCCAGCTCGCCGCGCTCGAGCTCGGCGCGCGGCGCACCGGCGAGCTGTTCGACGAATACGGCGCCGACGGGGTGCTCGGCGCGCTCGGCGTGCTGCGCGCGCGCGCGGCCACGCTGATGCGCGAGCACGTCGCGGCGCTGCCCGACGGCCGCTGGCGCTTCGACGACGTGCTCGACAACGACGGCATCACCGACGTGCCGCTGCCGATCGCGCTCGACCTGCAGGTGGCCGGCGACCGGCTGACGCTGGACTTCTCGCGCTCGGCGCCGGCCTGCGCGGGGCCGGTCAACATCTCGCGTGCGACCGCGGTGGCCGCCTGCTACGTCGCGCTCAAGCACCTGTTCCCGGACGTGCCCGCGAACGCCGGCGTGCTCGACGCGGTGGACATCGTGATCCCCGACGGGCGGGTGATCTCGGCGCAGCGTCCGCGCCCGGTGGGCGGCTACACCGAGACCATCCTGCGGATGATCGACGTGGTGTTCGGCGCGGCCGCGCAGGCCGATCCGGACCGCGCGGTCGCGCACGCGTACGGCACGATCAACGCGCTGTCGGTCGCGGGCCTGCGCACCGACGCGGCGCGGCGCGGCCAGCGCTGGGTGATGTTCAGCTTCTTCGGCGGCGGCCACGGCGCGCACGCCGACGGCGACGGCCTGAACCACGGCAACGCGCCGATCTCGATGGCGACCATCCCGCCGCTCGAGATCCTCGAGGCGGCCTATCCGGTGTGCTTCACGCGCTGGGCGCTGCGAGACGGCTCGGGCGGCGACGGCACGCACCGCGGCGGGCTGGGCGCGGTCTACGAGATCGAGCTGCTCGAGGAGGAGGCGCAGGCCTTCCTCTTCGGCGAGCGCGCGCGCTCGGCGCCCAAGGGCGTGGCGGGGGGCGGCGAGGCCGCGCCCAACCGCTTCGGCTGGCACCACGACGGCCGCTGGCACGAGCCGCCGATGGGCTCGAAGATGCTCGGCATCCGCCTCGTGCGCGGCGACCGGCTGCGGCTGTGCACGCCGGGCGGCGGCGGCTGGGGGCCGCCGGCGGCGCGCGACGCGGGCGCGCGGGCTGCCGACGAGGCGCTCGGCTACGTCGCGCCCCGCGACGCGCTCGAGCGCGACGGAGGCCCGCGATGAGCGCGGCCGGCGCGCGCACCGTCGTCGGCGTCGACGTCGGCGGCACCTTCACCGACCTGTTCGTGCTCGACGAGGCCGGCGGCGGCGTGCACGTGGTCAAGGTGCCGTCCAC
>JBIKMO010000340.1:0-4683 GCA_044359175.1 Burkholderiaceae bacterium
ACTCGACGCTGCGTCAGCTGGCGACCGAGGAGGTGAACGTCTGCACGGTCGAGGACCCGATCGAGATGGTCGAGCCGGCCTTCAACCAGATGCAGGTGCAGTCCGGCATCGACCTGGGGTTCGCCGACGGCATCCGGGCGCTGATGCGGCAGGATCCGGACATCATCATGGTCGGTGAGATCCGAGACCTCGCCACCGCGGAGATGGCGATCCAGGCCGCGCTGACCGGCCACCTGGTGCTGTCGACGCTGCACACCAACGACTCGGCCAGCGCGATCACGCGGATGCTGGACCTGGGCGTCCCGGCCTTCCTGCTGAATGCCACGCTGCTGGGCGTGATGGCGCAGCGCCTGGTGCGCACGCTGTGCCCGCACTGCAAGGCGCCGATCGACGGCGGCCCACCCGAGGACCGATGGGAGGGGCTGATCCGGCCGTTCCGTTCGCGCAAGCCGGCGACCGCCTACCGGGCGATGGGCTGCCTGGAGTGTCGCAACACGGGGTACCGAGGCCGCGCGGGCCTGTACGAGGTGCTGACGATGACCGACGCGGTGAGGGCGTTGGTGAACGACCGGCCGGACCTGGGTCGGATCCGCGAGCGCGCGATGCGCGACGGGATGCGACCGCTGCGGCTGGCCGGGGCGACCAAGGTCGCCGCGGGCGTCACGACCATCGAGGAAGTGCTGAGGAACGCGCCCCCGGCGACCTGAGGCGAGCCCCGCGCCCGGGGGGGCGGGAAGCGATCGTGCCGATGCTCTGATACCCTCGGGATGTCCCGTCGACGCCCCGAATGGCCGATCGCCCTGCCGCTGCGCGCACTCCCGCCTCCGGGCTGTCGGGCTTGCGTCGCCTGTTGCCCTGGCTGAAACCCTATGCGGGCCGCACGGTGCTCGCCACGCTGTTCCTGCTGGCGGCGGCGGCGGCGACCCTGATCGTACCGGTGCTGCTGAAGGGGGTGATCGACGCCGGCTTCGGCGGCGACCCCGCGCAGCGCCAGCAACAGCTCGCGCAGAGCTTCCTGTGGCTGTTCGGCGCCTCGGTCGCGATGGCGGGGTTCACGGCGGCCCGCTACTACATGGTCACCTGGCTTGGCGAGCGCGTGATCGCCGACGTGCGCAGCGCGGTCTATGCGCACGTGCTGCAGCAGAGTCCGGTGTTCTTCGAAACCACGCAAACCGGCGAGGTGCTGTCGCGGCTGTCGGCGGACACGACGCTGGTGCAGACCGTGATCGGATCGAGCGCGTCGATGGGCTTGCGCAACGCGGTGCTGTTCGTGGGCAGCCTCGCGATGCTGGTCTGGTCGGTGCCGCGAGTCGCGGTCACGGTGATTGCGCTGCTGGCGTTCGTGGTGCTGCCCACGCTGTGGATCGGACGCCGTGTCCGCCGGCTCTCGCGGGCGAGCCAGGATCGCCTCGCCGATTCGAGCGCGATCGCGGCCGAGGTGCTCAATGCGATTCCGATCGTGCAGAGCCACGGCCAGCAGGCCCGCGAGGCGTCGCGCTTCGCGCGGGCGAGCGAAGAAACCTTCGCCGCCTCGATCCGGCGTACCCGAGCCCGCGCCTGGCTCACCGCGTTCGTGATCGTCGCCGCCTTCGGCTCAGCGATCTTCGGTCTGTACAGCGGTTCGCTCGCCGTGCTGCGCGGTGAGATGACGCCAGGCCACCTCGGCCAGACGCTGATCTATTTCGCGATGGTCGCCTCGAGCGCGGCGGTGCTCGCCGAGGTGTGGGGCGACCTGCTCAGGGCGGCTGGCGCCTCCGAGCGTCTCGAGGAGCTGCTGCGCGCACGTCCGGCGATCCGCTCGCCCGATCGGCCCTCGGCAACCCCGCCGGGCTCGCAGAGCGGCGCGACGATCGAGTTCGAGCGCGTGCGCTTCGCGTATCCGTCGCGGGCCGATCGCCCCGCGCTGCACGACTTCACGCTGCGCATCGCGCCCGGTGGCACGGTGGCGCTGGTCGGCCCCAGTGGCGCCGGCAAGAGTACGGTGCTGCAGCTGCTGCTGCGCTTCTACGATCGCAGCGAGGGCACGCTGCGAGTCGACGGGCTGGATATCGAGCGTTGGGATCTGGATGCGCTGCGGTCCCGCATCGCCCTGGTTCCTCAGGATGCGGTCATCTTCTCGGCCGATGCGATGGAGAACATCCGTTACGGCCGTCCGCAGGCCGACGACGCGCAAGTCACGGCCGCGGCGGCGGCCGCGCAGGCGGACGGTTTCCTGCGCGAGCTGCCGCAGGGCTACCGCACCTTCCTTGGCGAGCGCGGGGTGAGGCTGTCGGGCGGCCAGCGGCAACGGATCGCGATCGCCCGTGCGATCCTCAAGGACGCGCCGCTGCTGCTGCTGGACGAGGCGACCAGCGCGCTCGATACGGAGAGCGAGCGGCTCGTGCAGCAGGCGCTGGAGACCGCGATGCGCGGCCGCACGACGATCGTCGTCGCCCACCGGCTGTCGACCGTGCAGCGGGCCGATCTGATCGTCGTGATGGACCAGGGTCGGATCGTCGAGCAGGGCCGGCACGAGCAGCTGCTTGCCCACGCGGGTCTGTATGCCCGGCTGGCCGGGCTCCAGCTGACCTGAGCCGGTACAGGCTGCCGACGATGGCCGGGTGCTCGATTCGTGCTCGCCTCGGCGTCCTGGCCGTGACGGTGATGGCGTCGGCCGCGACCCCCGGGGTCGCGCAGACCGCCCCGACGCGCCCCGCGTCCGCAACGGAGTCCGCCTGTACCCCGCTGGCCGGCGTGGAGCGGGAGATCTGCATCCAGTGCTCGCGCCTGAACCCGTGGCAACGCATCGGTTGCGAGCAGCGTACGTACTGGACGCTGTGCAAGGGCTCACGGTGGATGAACGACCCGTACTGCCGAGCGAATCGCAGCCCGCAGGCGCAGCCGTGAGCCGGCGTGCCGGCAGCCTGCGTACGTCGACCCGCCGCCGGCGGGTCGTGGTGTGCTCGGTCGCCTTCACGTTGATGGTGGCGGGTCGGCAGGCGGCGTCGCAACCCGCGCCGGCCCCCGGCGATGGGCATCGCACCTGGCTGGAGGTATCGACGTTTCGGCCCGCGATGAGCTCTTCGGCCCGTGCGGATTGGGTTGCCGCGGAACGACCGGGGACTTCGGTCGATCTCGAGCGCGACCTGGGGCTGCGGGACAACAAGACGCTGCCCGCGGTGTTGCTGGGCACGCGTCTCGGCGAACGCGGGTGGGTCGAGTTCGAGTACCTGACGCTGCGGCGCGCGGCGAGCCGCCGCCTCGAGCGAGAGATCGTCTGGGAGGACACCGTGTATCCGGTGTCGGCGTCCCTGGACAGCCGGTTCGAATCGGACGTCGCGCGCGTATCGGTCGGTGCGACGCTGCTGTCCGGACCGTCTCACGCGATCGGCGCGGTGCTCGGCCTGCATGTCACGCGCTTCGAGGTCGAGCTGTCCGGGCGTGTCGCCTCCGGCGCGTCGTCCGCCGCCGCGTCCACCGAGCGCCAGCAGGTGCTGGTGCCGTTGCCCACGATCGGTCTGCAGGGCAGGCTGACGATCGCCGAGGGCTGGGACGCAGCCGGGCGCCTCGATGGGTTCGCGCTGTCCGGAGACGGATGGCGGGGCTCGTTGGTCAACGTGTCCGCCGGTCTGCACTGGCGAGCCACGAGCCAGTTCGGCCTCAGCCTGGGCTGGCGTCTGGTCGAGTACCGTGTCGAGGGTGAGCGGGGCGACTGGCGCGGCGAAGTGCGCTACCGGTTCAGCGGCCCCGGCGCGGGCATCGTGCTGCGGTTCTGACGCCGGACCGCGGGCGGTGCCTACTTCGACAGCTCGCGCATCGCCTTCTCCAGCCCCGCGAGGGTCACCGGATACATCCGGTTCGACATCACCTGCCGGATCACGGAGATCGACTGCCGGTACTCCCAGACCCCCTCGGGTTCGGGGTTGAGCCACGCGAACTTGGGAAAGCGCTCGGCCAGCCGCTGCAGCCAGATCGCGCCCGGCTCCTCGTTGTTGTACTCGACCGAGCCGCCGGGCTGCAGGATCTCGTACGGGCTCATCGTCGCATCGCCGACCAGGATCAGCCGATAGTCCGGGTTGTACTTGCGCAGCAGGTCCCAGGTCATCAGCCGCTCGGAGTGTCGCCGGCGGTTGTTCTTCCAGACGAAGTCGTAGACGCAGTTGTGGAAGTAGTAGAACTCGAGGTGCTTGAACTCGGAGCGCGCAGCGGAGAACAGCTCCTCGGTGCGCTTGATGTGGTCGTCCATCGTGCCGCCCACGTCGAGCAGCATCAGCACCTTGATCGTGTTGTGGCGCTCAGGGACCATCTTGATGTCCAGCCAGCCGGCGTTGCGCGCGGTGCTGTGGATGGTGTCGTCGATGTCGAGTTCTTCCTCGGCGCCTTCCCGGGCGAACTTGCGCAGCCGGCGCAGCGCGATCTTGATGTTGCGGGTGCCGAGCTCGACCTGGTCGTCGTAGTCGCGGTAGGCGCGCTGTTCCCACACCTTGACCGCGGTGCGGTTGCCCCCGGACGGACCGCCCACGCGGATGCCCTCGGGATTGAAGCCGCCGTTGCCGAACGGCGACGTGCCGTTGGTTCCGATCCACTTTCGGCCGCCCTCGTGGCGCTCCTTTTGCTCCTCGAGCAGCTGCTTGAGCCGCTCGAGCAGCTTGTCCAGGCCGCCCATCGCCTCGATCTGCGCCTTCTCCTCGGCGGTGAACTCAC
>JBIKMO010000093.1:0-15826 GCA_044359175.1 Burkholderiaceae bacterium
CACAACCTGCCGGGCGGCGGCTTCATCGCCGGACTGGTGACCGCGATCGCGATCCTGCTGCAGGCGGTGGCCTCGGGGCAGCGCCCGCACCGATCGCGGTTCGCGCGCGAGGCGGACTCGGAGGACCGGCTGTGGACGCTGGTGCGGCTGCTCGGGCTCGCCCTGCTGGTCGCGACGCTGACCGGACTGGGCAGCTGGGCGTTCGGCTACCCGTTCCTCACGAGCACGTTCGGCCACCCGGTCCTGCCGGTGCTCGGCGAGCTGCCGCTGGCGACCGCCGCGCTGTTCGATCTGGGCGTGTACCTCGCGGTGGTCGGGGCGACCGTGCTCGCACTGGCCGGCATCGGCCGGCTCTCCCGGGGCGACTGAGTTGGAGCTGCTGATGGCCGCGGGGATCGGCCTGCTGACCGGCACCGGCACGTACCTGCTGCTGCGGCCGCGCAGCTTCGATGCGATCCTCGGACTCACGCTGATCTCGTACGCGGTCAACCTGTTCATCTTCGCGATGGGCCGGCTGCGGGTCGGCGCGGCGCCGATCGTCGACGCCAGCGGTGGCGGCTACGCCGATCCGCTGCCCCAGGCGCTGGTGCTCACCGCGATCGTGATCAGTTTCGCGATGACCGCGCTGCTGCTCGTGCTCGCGCTGCGGGCGCACGCCGAGCACGGCGACGACGACGTGGACGGCGGCGAGCCGCCGAACGTCTCGGAACGCGACGCGACCGCCTCGCCCGCCGGGCCTGCGGAGACGGCACGGTGAATCACGCGCCGATCGTTCCGATCGTGCTGCCGGCGCTCACCGCGGCGCTGATGCTGCTCGACCGGCGGATCGCGAGCCAGCGGCTGCTCGCGTGGACCTCGACGCTGCTGCTGGCCGGCTGTGCGGTCTGGCTGGTGCTGCTCGCCGACGACGGCTGGCGAGGCGTCTACCTGCTGGGCAATTGGGCGGCGCCGTTCGGCATCGCGCTGGTCGCCGACCGCCTGAGCGTGCTGATGGTCGCCGTCGCCGCGCTGCTCGCGGTGATCACGCTGGCGGCCGCGCACGGCGGCTGGGACCGGCGCGGAGAGCACTTCCACCCACTGCTCCAGATTCAGCTGATGGGCTTGAACGGCGCATTCATGACCGGCGACCTGTTCAACCTCTTCGTGTTCTTCGAGGTGCTGCTGATCGCCTCGTACGGGCTGCTTCTGCACGGCGGCGGTGGCGCGCGCGTCGCCGCGGGCCTGCGGTTCGTCACGCTGAACCTGGTCGGCTCGTCGCTGTTCCTGATCGCAGCCACGCTGCTGTACGGCGTGACCGGCACGTTGAACCTGGCCGATCTGTCCGCCCGGATGGCCGGCCTGTCCGCGCCGGATGCGACGCTGGCACGCGCTGCGGCCTGGCTGCTGCTGGTGGTGTTCTGCCTGAAGGGCGCGCTGCTGCCGCTGTACTTCTGGCTGCCCGGTACCTACGCGGCGGCGAGTCCGCCGGTGGCGGCGCTGTTCGCGGTGATGACCAAGGTCGGCGTGTACTCGGTGCTGCGCGTGCATACGCTGGTGTTCGGCGCGCAGGCGGGCCTGGTGGCGAACGCCGCGTTCCCGTGGCTGGTCGCGATCGCCGCCGCCGGGTACGTGCTCGCAATGCTGGGAGCGCTCGCGAGCGCCGACCTGCGGCGGCTGGCCGCGATGATGGTGATCGCCTCGGCCGCCTTCCTGCTGATCGGGGTCGGTCTGTCGACCGAGCGGTCGATCGCCGCGGCGATCTACTATCTGCCGCATACGACGCTCGCCGCGGCGGCGATGTTCCTGCTGGCCGACCTGGTGGGCCGCGGCCGCGCAGGCGCCGGCGATGCGCTCGCGGTCGGGCCGGTGCCGCCCGCGCCTGCGCTGCTTGGGGCGGTGTTCGTCGTGCTCGCGATCGCGCTCGCGGGGCTGCCACCGCTGGGCGGCTTCATCGGCAAGGCGATGCTGCTGTCGGCGATGCTGCCGGGCGATGCCGCGCCCCCGGTGCCCACCGGCGCGATCGTCGCCCTGTGGATGGTGGTGCTGGCCGGCAGCCTGATCGCGATGCTCGCACTGACCCGGGCCGGCGGCCTGCTGTTCTGGCAGTCGCACGGCGAAGCCCCCGGCGCGGTCGGCCCGCGCCGCAGCGAGCTCGCGCCGATCGCGCTCGCGATCGCCGCCCTCGCCGCGATCGTGATCGGCGCGGCGCCGATGCAGCGCTACGCGCAGGCGACCGCCGCCGAGCTCCTCGCGCCGCAGCCGCTCATCGACCAGGTGCTGCGCACGGTGCCGTTGCCGGGTCCACACCAGCGGTCGCCGGAGTCGTTCCGATGAGCGCGACCGACCGCTCCGGCGAGCCCGATGCGCCGATCGGCATCGACGACGTGCCCGAGCCGCGGGCTGCAGCCGGCGGGTGGGTGCATCGGCTGCTGCCGCGCCCGTGGACCGCGCTGTGGCTGCTGCTCGCCTGGTTGCTGCTGAACCAGACGCTCGCGCCCGGCCACCTGCTGCTCGGTGCGCTGCTCGCCGTCGTGCTCTCGCGCTTGCCGCGCGCGGTCGCCGCCGGAGCGCCGGCGGGTGCCCCGCGCGACGCGTTGCGACGTCGCGCTGCGATCGCCGGGCGCCTGTCGGTGACCGTGCTCCAGGACATCGTGGTCGCGAACCTGCAGGTGGCGGCCCGGATCCTCGGTCCCCAGGCGCGGCTGACGCCGCGCTTCGTCTGGGTGCCGCTCGAGGTGCAGCGGCCCGCCTCGATCACGCTGCTCGCCGGCATCATCACGATGACGCCGGGCACGCTGTCGGTCGAGCTCAGCGACGACCACCGATGGCTGCTGGTGCACGGGCTGGACGTCGGTGATGCCGAACGGCTGGTCGCCGACATCAAGGCCCGCTACGAGACGCCGATCAAGGAGCTGCTCGAATGATCGATCATGCGCTGGACCTGGCCACCGCGATGTTCACGCTGGCGCTGCTGCTGACCTGCTGGCGGCTGCTGGTCGGCCCGGACGTCCTCGACCGAGTCCTCGCGCTGGACACCCTGTACGTGAACGCTCTGGGGCTCGTCGTGCTGCTCGGCATCCGGTTCGGGACCGACGTGTTCTTCGAGGTCGCGCTCGTGATCGCGATGCTCGGCTTCGTCGGTACGGTGATCACCGCACGATTCGTGTCGCGCGGCGACGTGATCGACCACGACTGAGGCTGCCGCGATGGACGTGTCCCCGCTGTCGTTCGCCATCGACCTGCTGGTGAGTGCGCTGCTGCTCGCCGGCGGCGGCTTCGCGCTGGTCGGCGCACTCGGGCTCCTGCGCCTGCGCGACTTCTACATGCGCCTGCATGCGCCGACCAAGGCGAGCACGCTCGGGCTGGGCGGCCTGCTGATCGCCTCGATGCTGCACTTCGGCTGGACCGGCGGACGGCTCGTGATCCACGAGCTGCTGGTCACGCTGTTCGTGTTCATGACCGCGCCGATCTCGGCGCACCTGCTGGTGCGCGCCGCGCTCGGGCGCGAGACGGCGCTGCGCCCTCGGGTGCCCGACCCGGCGGCACGTCCGCCGGAGGACGCGCATCACGGACCGATCGGCGAGCCGCCGCCGACCAGTGACCCGGCGAGGTCGGCAAGGCCGAGCTGAGCGGCGTCGCTCGAGCTCCGGGCAGCGACCTCGGGCGACCGTGCGGCGCGCAAGCGTGCCGTCGGCGTTCATCGAGGCGGTCCGGCTGAGCGGACCGCCCGACCGGCCGCGGCCGTCGGGCGTGCCGCCGCCGGGCGTGCCTCGCCGACCGCAGGTCGGTGCGACGCCGGACGCACGGCGCTGCCGACGCCCAGGTTCACTACCCTCACGGCACCGTCGACGCCGTACCCCCGCCCGCGATGCCTGCCTTCGATCCGCCGGGACCGTCCCGGTGCCCCGGTCGCGCCCGATGACCGACCCGCTGCATCCACTGCTGCGCCGCCAGTTGCGGCGGATCGGCGTCGATGCAACCGACGTCGCGCCGGACGCACGCGGCTTCGGCGATCTGCTCGCCGTGGTCGACCGCAGCTACCGGCGCTTTGCGGGGACGATCGACCGCGGCCGGCGCTCGCGCCGGCAGGCGGCCGAAGCGCTCGCCGCCGCCGCCGCGCGCCTGCGCGACGAGCGCGACAACCTGGAATCGCACGTGCGCGAGCGCACCGCGCAGCTCCAGCAGAGCCGCCTCGATCTCATCGAGGCGCAGCAGCTCGCCGGGCTGGGCAGCTGGTCGTACCGCGCCGACGACGGCTCGCTCGAGCTGTCCGAGCAGTTGCTCCGGATGCTTGGGATGGAGCGCCCGGACGCCCCCGACTCTCTGGAGGGACTGCTGGACCACGTGGTCGAGGACGACCGCGGTGCTGCGCGACGGTCGCTGGCGGCCGCACTCGACGCACCGGGGCGGCATGCGCTCGAGGTGCGGCTGCGCGACGCGCGGGGCGACGTGCGCTGGTTCCACTGGACGATCGCCTCGCAGGCCGACCAACCCGGACCGGTCGCCCGGATCCGCGGCGCGATGCTCGACATCACCGCGCGCCGGCTCGCCGAGAGTCGGGTGCACCGCCTCGCCTTCCAGGACACGCTCACCGGCCTGCCGAATCGCGCCGCGTTCATCGAACGCCTCACCCACGCCCAGCAGCAGGCCCGCGTGCGGGGTTCGCGTTTCGCGTTGCTGTTCCTGGACCTGGACGGCTTCAAGGAGATCAACGATTCGCTCGGCCACAATGCGGGCGACGACCTGCTGCAGCAGGTCGCGCAGCGCATCCGCGACTGCCTGCGCCAGGCCGACCTGCTCGCCCGCTTCGGCGGCGACGAATTCCTGATCCTGATCGATCCGATCCGGCGGCGCCGCGACGTCGAGACGGTCACCCGCAAGATCCTCAAGGCGGTCGCCACGCCGCTGAAACTCAACGGGTTGGTGGCAACGATCAGCGCGAGCGTCGGCATCGCGCTGTTCCCCGATGACGGCGACGATCCCGAGCGGCTGCTGAAGAACGCCGATGCGGCGATGTACCAGGCCAAGCAGAACGGCCGCAACGCGCTGACCTTCTACGCGTCGCAGATCAACGCGTCGCTGCTCGAGAAGCTCGCGTTGATCAACGACCTGCGTGCGGCGGTGACGCATGGCGAGATCGGCGTGCACTACCAGCCGATCGTCGATGGCCACGACGGTCGGATCGTCGGGCTCGAGGCGCTCGCCCGGTGGACCCACGCCGATCGCGGGCCGGTCGCGCCGTCACGGTTCGTGCCGCTGGCCGAGGAGACCGGACTGATCGGCGCGATCGGCACGCAAGTGCTGGCGCTCGCCTGCGCGCAGTTTCGTGCCTGGGACCGTCAGCGCGGCGAGGCGCGCAAAGACGCGACGGCGCCCTACCTGTCGGTCAACGTGTCGCCGGTGCAGCTGCGCGAGGCCGGGTTCGTGCGCGAGCTGCGGGCGATGCTCGCGGGCACCGATCTGGCACCGATGCGCCTGCAGCTCGAGCTCACCGAAGGCACGGTGATGGCCGACCCGGCCCACGCCGCGCGCGTACTCGGCGAGCTTCACGCAATGGGCGTTCGGATCGCGCTGGACGACTTCGGCACCGGCCACTCGTCGCTCGCTTACCTGCGCGAGTTCCCGATCGACTGCATCAAGGTCGACCGCGCATTCGTGGTCGACCTCGGCCGCACCGGTCGGCACGAGCCGATCGTCCCGGCGATCCTGGCGATCGCTCAGAGCCTGGGCGCAGGCGTGGTCGCCGAAGGCGTGGAGACCGGCGAGCAGCGCCGGGCGCTGCTCGCACTCGGCTGCCGCCGGATGCAGGGTTACCTGTTCTCCCGACCCCTGCCGCCCGAGGCGCTCGGCGGGCGCCTCTTCGCCCCGGCCCCGGCCCCGGCCACCGAGCTGGCCGGCTGACCCGGCGCAGCCGCCGGATCGGGCGACCACAGCCGAGAGTGGCGCGGCACGCCCGCGAGCAGGAAGGTCATCTGGTCGGCCAGGATGCGCCGGTTGGCGAGGATGAATGCCTCGTGCCGGTTCGGCACGTAGGGCACGTAGAGCAGCGGCATGCCGGCCGCCTCCGGCGAGCGGTTGCCCTTGCGCTGGTTGCAGGCCCGGCACGCGGACACCACGTTCTGCCACACCGTGGACCCGCCGCGCGACATCGGCGTCACGTGCTCCATCTCGAGCGTGGTTTGGCCGAAGCGTCCGCCGCAGTACGCGCACACATGGCGGTCGCGCGCGAAGACCATCGTGCGCGTGAGCGGGGGGCGGTCCTCGGCGCCGCGCACCCGCCAGCGCGGTCCGTCGATCGCGATGATCGCCGCGATCTCCAGCGTCGAGCGCCGACCGTGCATTCGGTTGATGCCGCCGCGCAGCACCAGACGGTCGGAGCCGAGCTCCCACCGTACCTTGCCGGCGGCGTAGTACGCCGCGGCGGCCTCGAAATCGATCCACCTCACCGGCGTGCCGGCAATGTCGAGGGCCAGGATGTCGTGCATTCCCGAATCGACCCGTGCATGGTTCCCGGACGATCATACCGTCGCCGTGCGACCGGCGCGCGACGCCCTCCCCGGCCGCGCGGTTAGCATGCGCGGATGGACCAACCCCGCCTGCTGCTGATCGCCACCGGCGGCACGATCGCCGGCACCGCCGCGTCGGCGCTGCGCACGCAGGGCTACGCGTCCGGCGCGCTGCCCGCCGCCGCGCTGCTCCAGGCGGTGCCGGCGCTCGCCGGGATCGCACGCATCGAGGCCGAACAGCCCTACGCGATCGACAGCCGGCACCTGCGCTCCGAGCACTGGCTGGCGCTCGCCCGGCGGGTGCGCGACGCCCAGTCGGACCCCACCCTCGACGGCGTGGTCGTCGCGCACGGCACGGACACGCTGGAGGAGACCGCGCTGTGGCTCGATCTGGTCTGCCCCAGGCGCCTGCCGGTCGCGGTCACCGGCGCGATGAGACCGGCTACCGCCGCGAGCGCCGACGGACCGATGAACCTGCTGTGCGCGGCGCTGCTCGCGGCCGACCCCGCGTCGCGAGGCGCAGGCACCGTGGTCGTGTTCGACGAGCAGGTACTCGACCCGCTCAGCGCGGCCAAGGCGCACACCACTCGGCTCGGCGCGTTCGTCGCCCGCGACGCCGCGCCGATCGCCCAGGTACTCGACGGACGGTGCCGGTGGCGCGAGCCCGCGGCCCAGGCGGCCGCGCGCCGGCCGAGCCTCGCGACGCGCCTCGCGGTGCTTCCGGCGGCGCTGCCCCGGGTCGACCTGATCGCCGCGCAGGTCGACGGCGACCCGTCGATCGTCGACTGGGCGCTCGAGCGCGGCGCCCGCGGGCTGGTGGTCGCCGGTACCGGACACGGCACGATGGCCGGCGATCTGCAGCAGGCGCTCGCCGCGGCGGCCGCGCGAGGCTGCCTGGTGGTCCGCGCGACCCGGCTGGCCGGCGGAGCGGTGCTGCGCAACGCCGGCGTCGACGACGATGCGCACGGGTTCGTGGCGGCCGGGTCAGTGACGCCCCACAAGGCCCGCGCGATGACTTGCGCGGCGCTCGCGGCCCAACTGGACGCGGCCGCGCTCCAGTCGCTGTTCGACCGCTGCTGATCGTGTCGCGCCGGGCAGGGCGGCCCGGCCGGTCACTCGCCCCTCAGCCCGCGGGCCGCGGACTCGCGAGCTTCGCCTCGAGCCGGCCGACCACCGCCTCCAGCGAGGCGATCGCGCCGGCGAGCGCCTGCATCTCGGCGCGCGCCACCAGCTGCCGGTCCTCGTCGACCAGGTACTGCCGCACGCCGGTTTCGACGCGTCCGCGCAGATCGCCCGCCTGACGCGCGCCCTCGCGGGCGGCCTCCCCGAACCGGTGCGCGGCCCGGTCCCCGAACACGCGGCTGAGATCCTCCTCGACGTCCCAGCGCAGGTGCTGAGCGATCTCGCCCACCGCCGCCGCGAGCATCACGTCGCCGTCGACCTTCAGCGCGCCGCCCAACCCCTGCGGGCCGCGCTGGAGCAGACCGAACACCGCGTCGATCGACGGCGTGAGCCGCAGCGTGACCGTCGGCTGGGCGACCGTGGTCGCCTCGAGGACCCCCTCCTCGGCGATCCGGGCATCCGAAGACACCTCGCCGAGCGGCGTGACCACGGTCATGCGTACCGACCGGCCGGCGTGCGCGCGCAACCGGTCGCGAGCCCAGTCCTGCTGCCGCAGCACGTGGTTCAGCGCGGACAGCGCCGTCTGCGCGAGCGGCAGCGGGACCGGGACCATCCGTCAGACGCGGTTCAGCTGCTGGATGCCCGCGAGCACCCAGCCGCCCTTCCCTTCGACCGGACGCTCGAAGTTCCACACCTCGTCGAATGCCTCGGCCGCACCGGCCTGCTCGCGCAGCATGCCGCTGAATCGAACGCTCGCGAGCCAGTCGGTCCCGGCGGTCTCCACGCCCAGCAGACGCGCATCGAGCGAGACCACGTCGGTCTGGTGCGACGCGCCCTGACGCTCGTCGATCTGCAGCTTCAGCTCGGCGAACATCTCGGGGCTGGTGAATTCGCGCAGGTCGTCGGTGTCGCCCGCATCGAAGGCCGCCTGCAGCCGCACGAAATAGACCTTCGCGTTGCGCACGAAGCCGTCGACGTCGAACCCGGCCGGCAGATGCGCGACCGCCTCGGGGGCGACCGCAGCCGCGACCGGGGCGGCCGCGACCGCCGCGGGCGCGGCGGACGCGGGCACGCCGACCGGCGGCCGAGGCACCGTCGCCTCGGCGCCCAGGCCGCTGTACTGGTGGCCGCCCGCGTAGGCGGGCTGACGGCCAGCGCCGGCGCGGCGCGCCATCACCATCCTCACCGCGACCAGGACGGCCACCGCGACCAGTGCGATCAGAAGGATCGTGGCGAGCTCCTCGCCGAAGCCCATCCAGCTCGCGAGCGCGGCCAATCCCAGGCCGGCGGCGATGCCGGCGAGCGGCGCCATCCAACGGCTGCCGGCGGCGGCGGGGGCCGCTGCCGCGGCAGGACGCGCCGCCGCAGCGGCCGCGGGCGCGCCAGCCGCACCGGAAGCCGCCGAGGCGCCGCCCGGCGCGGACGGGGCCGCCGCGGGCGCGGACGGGGTCGAATCACGCTGGATCACGTTCGAGGGCGCTTGCTTGCCCACGCTCTTGCCGCCGCCGAGACGCTTCTGGGCCTCGGCGTCGGACATACCGATCGTTACCGAGGCGAACACGGCCATCAGTCCGAGCCACAACGTACGCATGGTCGTCATCTCCTTCAGATCGACATCGTTGGCGCGGGAACGTCGCCCCGCAACAGCCCATCAGGGTAGCCCGCCGTCACGGGACCCCCTCAGAATCTCACCCCTTCATGTAGGGCCACCACCCCCAGGCTCAAGTTGAACCACCGCACCCGCTCGAATCCCGCGTCGCGCATCATGTCGGCAAGGGTGGGCTGATCGGGATGCATGCGGATCGACTCGGCCAGGTAACGGTAGCTGTCCGCGTCGCCCGCGACCGCCTTGCCGAGCGCCGGCAGCACGCCGAACGAATACGCGTCGTAGGCGGGCGCGAGCGGCTGCCACACCCGGGAGAACTCGAGCACCTGCAGGCGGCCGCCAGGCGCGAGCACGCGGTGCATCTCGCGCAGCGCAGCGTCCTTGCGGGTCATGTTCCGCAGTCCGAAGGCAACGATCACCCGATCGAAGTAGCGGTCGGGAAACGGCAGCGACTCGGCATCGCACTGCGCCACCGGCTGGGGGCGGCCGTCGTCCAGCAGCCGGTCGCGGCCGATCGCGAGCATGGCCGCGTTGACGTCGGTGAGCCAGACCTCGCCGCCGGGCGCCACCCGGGGCGCGAACGCGCGGGCAAGGTCACCGGTACCGCCGGCGACGTCCAGCACCCGCATGCCCGGCCGCAGCGCGGCCTGGCGGACCGCGAACGCCTTCCACGCCCGGTGCAGCCCGGCGGACATCAGGTCGTTCATGCGGTCGTAGCTCGAGGCGACCGAGTCGAACACGCCGGCCACGCGGCGGGCCTTCTCGTCCTCGCGCACGGTCGCGTAGCCGAAGTGGGTCTCGGGCGCCCCGCCGGCGAGCGGCGCGTCGGCGTGCCGGGAGGCGCCTTCGGTCCCGGTCATCCGCGCGGCCTCGTCACCGGCGTCGCGCGCAGCGCGTCGCCGGGCGCCGGATCCCGGCTCGCGCCGGCATCGGCGAGGCGCGCGAGGTAGTCCTGCCACAGCGCCTGCTGACGGTCGCCCAGCCAGTACAGGTAGTCCCACGAGTAGATGCCGGTATCGTGACCGTCGGAGAAGCGCGGCTGGACGGCGTAGTGACCCACGGGTTCGAGCGCGACGATGTCGACCTCTCGCTTGCCGACCTGGAGCACTTCCTGGCCGGGCCCATGGCCCCGGACCTCCGCCGACGGCGAGTACACGCGCAGCAGTTCGAACGGCAGTCGGAACCGGCGGCCGTCGGCATAGCCGAGTTCGACGACGCGCGATTGCTTGTGAACGACGATCTCGGTGGGCGTGGGCGTGTTCGAGTCCAGGCCGGCCATCAGCGCGTGTCCCTACGACATGATCGCCCGATGGTAGCGCGATTCGTTCGCCGCACCGGCGACCGCTGGTCGACCGTTCGCGTCCGGCACGCGCCGCGGGTCCGCGGGCCCGCTCCGGCGCGGCCGATGCGGCTCACCCGGCACCGGCGACCGTGACCACCCGCCCCGGGTCGAAGCGCGGGTTCTCGAAGCCCCCACCGTGCATCGGGTAACCGCGAGGGTTGCAGACCACGCGGCAGCCGGCGGCGAGGTAGTCGTGAGAACTGTGCGTGTGACCGTGGATCCACAGGTCCGCGCCCGCGAACAGCGCGTCCAGGTCGCTGGCGAACGCCGGGTTCGAGGGTGCGGCCAGGAAGGCCGGCGACACCGAGTGCCAGCTCGGCAGGTGGTGGGTGATCACCACCCGCGGCCCATTCGCCGGGCGCGTCAGCGCCGCGCGCAGCCATTCGAGCGCGCCGTGGTGCAGCGCGACCGAGTCCTCGGGCGTGAACCGGCGCGAGCCCCCGGGGGCGTACGCATCGGCGACCGACACGTGGTGGTAGTCGAGCATCACGCGCCGCGCGACCGCCATCGCGTCGGTCGCGGACATGCGTACCGGGCGGCCCGGCGGCTCGTGCAGCCGGTAGTCGGTCCATGCGGTGCAGCCGAGGAAGCTCACGCCGTCGAGCCTCGCTTCGTCCTGATCGAGCAGCGTGACCTCGAGACCGCGCGCGAGCCGGCGCATCGCGTCCAGAGCGCGTTCGCGCACCGTACCGAAGTACTCGTGATTGCCCGGCACGAAGACGATCGGCACGTCGGCGAACGCACGGCGCGCCCAGTGCAACGCCAGCGTCGCCTGACCGATGTCACCGGCGAGCACCACCGCGTCATACCCGCGCGACGGCGCGACCGGTTCGAACGGCGCCCATTCGACGTGCAGGTCCGACAGCACGAGCAGACGCATCGCCGGCACCGCCCGTCAGAACTTCGTGTAACCGCCGTCGATCGTGAACTGTTCGCCGGTCGTGTAGGCGGACGCATCGCTCGCCAGGTAGACCGCGATGCCGCTGAAGTCCTCGGGCGTGCCCCAGCGCCGCGCCGGGATCCGCGGCATCACCGCCGCGGCGAACGTGTCGTTCGCCATCGAGCGCTCGGTCATCTCGGTGGCGATCCAGCCCGGCAGGATCGAGTTGACGCGGATGCGGTGACGGGCGAGTTCGACCGCGAGCGCGCGCACGAGCGAGGTGACCGCGCCCTTGGAGGCGCCGTAGTGGCCGTTGCGCGCTGCGCCCTCGAGCGCGGCGGTCGAGGCGGTCGCAACCAGCACGCCGCCCCCGCCACGGGCGACCATGTGACGCGCCGCCGCGCGAAAGGTCAGGAACACGCCGTCGACGTTGATGCGCTGGATGCGGCGGAACTCATCGAGCGACATCTCGATGAACGGCACGCCCTTGGAGCTCACGCCGGCGTTCGCGAAGCAGGCGTCGACCCGACCGAGCGCGGCGACCGAGGCGGCGAACGCCGCTTCCACCTGGGCCTCGTCGCCGACGTCGGCGACGAACGCGTGCACGCGGGACGCGTCGCCGCAGTCGGCCGCGAGCCGGGCCCTCGCCGCCGCGGTCTTGTCCTCTCGCGAGCCCCAGATCGCGACCGACGCGCCGGCGGCGAGCAGCCCGCGCGCCATGCCCAGGCCGATGCCGCCGTTGCCGCCGGTGACGACCGCGGTACGGCCGGTGAGGTCGAAGACAGCATCCATGTCGCTCATCCGTTGCGGTACCCGGGTCGCGGAGTGCCCGGGTCGGCGGTGATGATACCGGCGCCGATCGGGGCGGGCGCGCCCGATCTCGGCGCCGGATCGCCGGGCTGCCGCTCGGCGCAATCGAGCACCACCGATCGCCGCGGCGCGTGCCCCGGGTTCAGCCGACCACCACGACGTCGCGTTCCGGCGGCTCGGCGTACAGCCGGGCGACTTCGGCGGCACGGCGCTCGAGCCCGGCACGCTGGTTCACGTAGCCCTTGTCGGTGATCTCGCCGCCGTCGACCGACGGCGGCTCGAGCAGGAACAGCGCGCGCCCGATCCGACCCGACGAGCCGCCGGCCTGCGCGTTGAGCGCGCGCAGCCCGTCGCGCAGCCGCGCGACCACCGCCGGGTGCGCGACCAGCTCGGCGAGATCCGCGTGCGGCAGTCCGGCCACCTGCCGACAGGCGGTGAGATTCGGCCACACCAGCAGGCCCGCGTACGGACGGTCCTGCCCGGTGACCAGCGCGTCCTGCGCGACCGGCGAGACCGCCGCGAGCGCAGCCACCCGCAGCGTGCCGACCTGCACGAAGGTTCCGGTGTCCAGCTTGAAGTCCTCGACCACCCGCCCGGCGAACACCAGGCCCTCGGCCGGCCGATCCGGGTCGACGAACGTGGCCGCATCGCCGATCCGGTAGAACCCGTCCTCGTCGAACGCGGCCGCGGTGAGCTCCGGCTGCCGGTGGTAGCCGGTCATCACGATCGGGCCGCGCACGCGCACCTCGTAGCGCGAGCCGGCGGGCACCAGCTTCAGCTCGACGCCCGGGAACGGCAGGCCGATCAGCCCGACCCGATCGGTGTCCCAGTAGGTCGAGGTCGCGGTGGGGCCGGTCTCGGTACCGCCCCAGCCGGTGACCATCACGATGCGCTCGCCGGTGTGGCGCACCGCCAGCGCCTGCAGACGACGGTACAGGTCCTCCGGCAGGGTCGCGCCGCCGTAGCCCATCAGCCGCAGCCGGCAGAAGAACCGCCGCGCGAGCGCGTCGTCCTGCTCGAGCGTCGCGGCGAGCATCGCCCAGGCGGCGGGCACGTTGCTCATGTACGTGGGCGAGATCTCGCGCAGGTTGCGCACGGTTTCGTCGAACGCCCCGGGCACCGGCCGGCCGTCGTCGATGTGCAGCGTGCCGCCGTCGGCGAGCACCGGGTGGAACACCGCGTTGCCGCCCATCGTATGGTTCCATGGGAGCCAGTCGAGCAGCACGGGCGGCGGATCGGACGGCTCGCGCGGCCGGCAGCTCAGGTACATCTGCAGGTTCGCGCACATCATCCGCTGCGTGTTCGGCACGCCCTTGGGGGTGCCGGTCGAACCCGACGTGAACAGCAGCTTGCCGACCGTGTCCGGGCCGACGCGCGCCAGACGCCGCTCGACCTCGGGCGTGGGCCGTGCGCCGACCCATGCGTCCCACGCGACCGACGGCACCCGCGTCGGCGGTCGCTCGACATGCACGACCACCGCGTCGCGAAGATCCAGACTGGCGAGCGCGGCGTCGAACGGCGGGCCGTCCTGTACGAAGACCACCCGCGGACGCACCAGCGCGGCCACGTGCCTGAGCCGCGCGTGATCGCGGCTGACCAGCGAGTACGCCGGCGAGATCGGTGCCGCCGGTGCGCCGACCTGCATCGCCGCCATCGTCAGCACCGCATGCTCGAGCGAGTTGCCCGACAGGATCATCACCGGGTGGTCGGCGCCGGCCTGCGCGTCGATCAGCGCCTGCGAAACCGCGTCGACCGCGACCCGCGCCTCGCCGTACGACAGCCGCAGCCACGCGCGCTGCGGGCCGCGGCGTTGTGCGAGCCAGGTCCGCTCGGGCGCCTCGGCGGCCCAGCGCCGCAGCAGGCCGGGCACGTGCTCGGGGATCGGGCCCAGGGGCAGTCGAGAGCGCAGCAGCAGCGTACCGTCGTCGCGGCGCTCCAGCGCGACGTCGCGGGCCGGCCAGGGAATCCGGCGAAACGGGGGCGGCGTGCTCATCGGGCGTGCTGCGGGTCGTACGGACCGCGGCGGGCCGGCATCCTACGCCCGCCGCTGCGCGCTACAGCAGCACGCGCTCGATGCCGCCCGAGTTCGCGCGCCGCACGAAGTCGGGCATCCAGTCGGCGCCGAGCACGTGCCGTGCGATCTCGACCACGATGTAGTCGGCCTCGATCGCCGCATCGCCCTCGAAGCGCGACAACCCCTGCAGGCAGGACGGGCAGGAGGTCAGCACCTTCACCGGACCGTCGAACGCGGTCGCGCCCGTGCCCGCGGGTGCGGCCTGGCGGCCCGAGCGGATCGCTTCGGCGCTGCGGCGGACCTCCTCCTCCTTGCGGAAGCGCACCTGGGTGGAGATGTCGGGCCGCGTGACCGCGAGCGTCCCCGACTCGCCGCAGCAGCGCTCGCTGCGATCGACGCGCCCGTTGAGCTCGGCGTTGACCAGCGCGTTGACCACCTTCAGCGGCGCATGCTGCTTCATCGGGCTGTGGCAGGGGTCGTGATACATGTAACGCGACCCGGTCACGCCCTGCAGCTGCACGCCGCGCTCCATCAGGAACTCGTGGATGTCCACGATCCGGCAACCGGGGAAGATGCGGTCGAATTCGTACTGCTGCAGCTGGTCGTGGCAGGTGCCGCAGGACACCACGACCGTCCGGATGTCGAGGTAGTTGAGCGTGTTGGCGACCCGGTGGAAGAGCACGCGGTTGTCGGTGGTGATCTTGTCGGCGACGTCGAACCGGCCGGCACCGCGCTGCGGATAGCCGCAGCACAGGTAGCCCGGCGGCAGCACCGTCTGCACGCCGACGTGCCACAGCATCGCCTGGGTGGCGAGCCCGACCTGAGAGAACAGCCGCTCCGAGCCGCAGCCCGGGAAATAGAACACCGCCTCGGCGTCGACGCCGCCGGCCGGGTCTCGGACGATCGGGACGTAGCGCGGATCCTCGATGTCGAGCAGCGCGCGCGCCGCCTTCTTGGGCAGGTTGCCCGGCATCTTCTTGTTGACGAAGTGGATCACCTGCTCGGTGAGCCGCGGCCGCCCCACCGTGGCCGGCGGCGCCGCGGTCTGGGCCTTCGCCGGGCGCTTGAGCGCCTCGTGCGCGACGCGCTGGACGCGGTACCCCCAGTCGATCATCACCTTGCGCGCGACGTTGATCGTGGCCGCGTGGGTCGTGTCCAGGAACAGCATCGAAGCCGCCGCGCCCGGGTTGAAGCGCTTCTGCCCCATCTTGCGCAGCAGGTTGCGCATCGCCATCGACACGTTGCCGAAGTCGATGTCCACGGGGCACGGGCTCTCGCACTTGTGGCACACCGTGCAGTGATCGGCGACGTCGCCGAACTCGTCCCAGTGCCGTACCGACACGCCGCGCCGGGTCTGCTCCTCGTACAGGAACGCCTCGATCAGCAGCGAGGTCGCCAGGATCTTGTTGCGCGGGCTGTAGAGCAGGTTGGCGCGCGGCACGTGGGTCGCGCACACCGGCTTGCACTTGCCACAGCGCAGGCAGTCCTTGATCGAGTCGGCAATGCCGCCGATGTCGGAGGCCTGCAGGATCAGCGACTCGGCCCCCATCAGCCCGAAGCTCGGCGT
>JBIKMO010000341.1:0-4670 GCA_044359175.1 Burkholderiaceae bacterium
TGGCCGACGGCCGCGTGCTGATGAGCCCCACTGGCGCGAGCCTCGGCTCGCTGGACCCTGCGCGGATCAGCCTGCTGGCCCCCGACGGTGCGCCGCTCGGCGGCGACCCGCCGTCCAAGGAGGCGTTCCTGCACCTCGCGATGTACCGGCACCGGCCTCGGGCCGGCGCGGTCGTGCACCTGCATGCGACGCATTCGGTCGCGGTCTCGGTGCTCGCCGACGTCGACCCGCGCGACGTGCTGCCGCCGCTGACCGCGTACTACGTGATGCGCATCGGGACGCTGCCTCTTGTCCCGTACCACCCGCCGGGCGACCTCGCGCTCGCCGACGCGGTCGCCTCGCTCGCGGCTCGTCACCACGCGCTGCTGCTCGCCAACCATGGTCCGGTGGTCGCCGGGCGCGACCTCGCCGCCGCCACCGATGCGGTCGAGGAGCTCGAGGCCACGGCCCGGATCGTCCTCGCGCTCAACGGCCGCGCCTGTCGCTGCCTGGACGCGGACCAGTGCGAGGCGTTGCGCCGGCGGTTCCCGGTCGACTGCTGATCCCAGCGCCGAGCCGCGGGTCGGTCCGGCACGTCGGTCGAGGCTATCATCCGGGCTCGCGCGCGCTTGCGCCGGGCCCAGGGACCAGGGCGCGCCGCGACTTCGGCCGACCTGCCGGCATCGGACGCCGGCCGCGCACACCAGGAGCGCTCGCATGACCATCGCACCCCCCCGAATCGACATCGGCATCGACGACGACGAACGCCAGGCGATCGCACAGGGCCTGTCACGGCTGCTCGCCGACAGCTTCCGGCTGTACCTGAAGACGCACCACTATCACTGGAACGTGACCGGGCCGATGTTCCAGACGCTGCACTCGATGTTCATGACCCAATACACCGAGCAGTGGAACGCGCTCGACCTGATCGCCGAGCGCATCCGTGCGCTCGGTGTCTTCGCGCCGGGCACCTCGACCGCGTTCGCCGCACTGTCGTCGATTCCGGAAGATGCCGGCGTGCCGGGCGCGCAGGAGATGGTCCGCAACCTGGTGGAGGGTCAGCAGGCGGTCGCCCGTACCGCGCGCGAGGTGTTCAAGTCGGCCGACGCGGCCAACGACCAGCCGACCTGCGATCTGCTCACCCAGCGGATGGACGTCCACGAGAAGAACGCCTGGATGCTGCGCGCGTTGCTCTCCTGATCGCGGCGGCGGCGCGCCCGGAAAGCCGACGGGCCGCACGAGCGGCCCGTCGAAGCGGCTGGGGCCCGGGGCTCCGGATCAGTCGTCGCCCGCGAACGCCTCCTGGCGTTTCTTCGCGATCGCAGGCAGGAACACGATGATCAGCAGGATGGCCGCGAGCGCGAGCAGGGTGGCTGACAGCGGCCGCGTGAAGAAGACCGTCGGGTCGCCGCGCGAGATCGTCATCGCGCGCCGCAGGTACTCCTCCATCAGCTTGCCGAGCACGAACCCGAGCAGCATCGGTGCGGGCTCGCAGTCGAGCTTCTTGAACACGTAGCCCAGGATCGCGAACGGAATCGTCATGAACACGTCGAAGACGTTGTTGTTGATCGAGTACGCGCCGATGCAGCAGAACACCAGGATCGCCGGATAGAGGAACTTGTAGGGCACCGACAGCAGCTTGACCCACAGCCCGATCAGCGGCAGGTTGAGGATCACCAGCAGCATGTTGCCGATCCACATCGACACGATCAGGCCCCAGAACAGCTTCGGGTTGCTGCTCATCACCTGCGGGCCAGGCTGGATGTTGTGGATCATCATCGCCGCGACCATCAGCGCCATCACCGGATTGGTCGGGATGCCGAGCGTGAGCATCGGGATGAACGACATCTGCGCGCCGGCGTTGTTCGCAGCCTCGGGCCCGGCCACGCCCTGGATCGCGCCCTTGCCGAACTCCTCCGGGTGCTTCGAGATCTTCTTCTCGATCGCGTAGGCGGAGAACGAGGCGAGCACCGCGCCGCCGCCGGGCAGGATGCCGAGCAGCGAGCCGATGGCGGTGCCCCGCACGAACGCCGGGAAGGCCGCCTTGATGTCCTCCCATTTCGGGAAGAGGTTGGTGACCTTGCTGGTGAAGACCTCGCGTTTCTCGCGCTGCTCCAGGTTCAAGATGATCTCGGCGAACCCGAACATGCCCATCGCGACCGCGACGAACTCGATGCCGTCCGACAGCTCGGGGACGTCGAACGAGAAGCGGGCGACGCCCGAGTTGACGTCGGTGCCGATCATGCCGAGCAGCAGCCCGAAGACCACCATCGCGAGCGCCTTCAGCACCGAGCCGTGGGCGAGCACCACCGCGCCGATCAGTCCGAGCACCATCAGCGAGAAATACTCGGCCGGGCCGAACTTGAACGCGACTTCGGCCAGCGGCGGCGCGAACGCGGCGAGCATGAAGGTCGCGATCGTACCGGCGAAGAACGAGCCGAGCGCCGCGGTGGCGAGCGCCGGTCCGGCGCGCCCGCGGCGCGCCATCTGGTAGCCGTCCAGCGTGGTGACCACCGAGGATGACTCGCCCGGCAGGTTCACCAGGATCGCGGTCGTCGACCCACCGTACTGCGCGCCGTAATAGATGCCCGCGAGCATGATCAGCGCGGTGGTCGGATCGGACATCTTGTAGGTGGCCGGCAGCAGCATCGCGATCGTCGCGAGCGGGCCGATCCCGGGCAGCACGCCGACCAGCGTGCCGAGCACCACGCCGATCAGGCAGTAGAGCAGGTTGTCGAGCGTGGCGGCGGTGCTGAAGCCGAGCGCGAGGTTGCCGAGCAGTTCCATGGCGCGGATCTCTGGTGGGTGCCGATGCCAGCGCGGCTCAGCGGGTGAGTGCGGGCGGCAGGAAGGGGAACTGCAGTTCGAGACCCTTGACGAACACCAGCCACGAGAAGATCACCAGACCGACGGCGAGCAGCGCGGTCTGCCTGATCTTGAACTCGTGGTGCGCGAACGAGGCGATGAAGATCAGCAGCCCCGCCGCGATCAGGAAGCCGAGCTTGGGCAGCGTGTACGCGTACACCGCGACGCCGAGCAGCACCAGGACGTTCGACTTCAGGTCGACGTTGGTGACGCGCGCCTCGGGCGACTTCATGCTGAAGGCGGGCAGCAGGATCAGCACCCCGAGCACCGCCATGATCCCGCCCAGCACCGTGGGGAAGTACCCCGGCCCCATCTTCGCCGCGGTGCCCATCGTGTACTGACGCGACAGCACCATGAACAACAGGCCGGTGACGATGAACAGCACGCCGGACCAGAAGTCGCGGTGATTGCGGATGCGCATGGATCGGTCTCCTCCCGGTTCAGCCAGCGCCTGCCGGCGTCGAGGCGCCGGTCAGGCGGGCGCGGGCGGCCCCGCGCAGTGGGCGAAGTCTACCCGAGCCGTATCGGCTGGCAATAGGGGCGCGCAGGCGACCGACGCGGTGCGCCGCATCCGTACCGCGTGCGGTCGGGGGCGCCTGAGCACCCGTCCGGTGCGCGGGCATGGCGCCGCAAGCCTCAGGCGTCGTGCGGTCCGCCGATCGCGCCGGCCACGCGGGCGCGATCGATCCGCGCGGCGTCCCATCCGAGCACGTCGGCGAGCACCGCATCGGTGTGCTCGCCGAGCCGCGGCGGCGGCAGCGTATATGCGGGCGGGGTGCGCGAGGCCTTGATCGGGTTGGCCACCAGGGCCACCGGGCCGGTGTCCTCGCGCTCGACGTCGATCCGCATGCCGCGGGCCCGGACCTGCGGGTTCTCGAAGACCTGGCGCAGATCGTTGATCGGTCCGCAGGGCACCCCGGCCGCCTCCATCGCCTGCAGCCAATGCGCGGACGTGAACGCAGCGACCATCGGTTCGAGCAGCGGCAGCAGTTCGGGCCGGTTGCGGATCCGGTCTCGTACCCGCACGAAACGCGGATCGTCGGCCAGGTCGGCACGGCCGCCGATCTCGCAGAAGCGCCGCCACTGCGCGTCGTTGCCGGCCGCCACGATGATCCAGCCGTCGGCGGTGCGGAAGGTCTGGTAAGGCACCAGATTCGGGTGGGCGTTGCCCCAGCGTCGGGGCGGCGCGCCGCCGTGCAGGTAGTTGGAGCTCATGTTCGCGGTCATCGCGACCTGCACGTCCAGCAAGGCGAGATCCAGGTGCTGACCCAGCCCGCTGCGCTCGCGCCAGAACAGCGCCGCAAGGATCGCCTGGGTCGCGTACAGGCCGGTCGACAGGTCGGCCACCGCCACGCCGACCTTCTGCGGCCCGCCGCCCGGCCGATCGTCCGCCTCGCCGGTGACCGACATCAGTCCGCCCAGGCCCTGGATGATGAAGTCGTAGCCGGCGCGGTGCGACCAGGGCCCGGTCTGCCCGAAGCCGGTGATCGAGCAGTAGATCAGCCGCGGGTTGCGCGTCGACAGCGTCGCGTAGTCCAGGCCGTACCGGGCGAGCGTGCCGACCTTGTAGTTCTCGACGACGACGTCGCTCGCGTCGGCCAGTTGCTGCACGATCGAACGGCCCGCGTCGGTAGAGAGGTCGACCGCGATCGAGCGTTTGCCGCGGTTCGCAGCCAGGTAGTAGGCGGAGTCCTCGGTGTCGGCGCCGTCGCGGGCCTTGAGGAACGGCGGACCCCAGCCCCGCGTGTCGTCGCCCTCGCCCGGGCGCTCGACCTTGATCACCTCGGCGCCGAGATCGGCGAGCGCCTGCGTGCACCACGGTCCGG
>JBIKMO010000342.1:0-4669 GCA_044359175.1 Burkholderiaceae bacterium
CTTCGGCCAGCGCTCGAGCGTGAGCCGCAGGTTCACCGGATTGTCGGCCAGGTACACCAGGTTGCCGTCGACATCGCGGGCGAGCCGCGCCTGCTGCGCGCGCGTGAATTCCCGCAGCACCGGCTCGTCGTCGCAGGTGACCCAGCGCGCGCCGTCGATCGACGCGCGCTCGAACGCGGCCTCCACGCCGTACTCGGTGCGCAACCGGTGCTCGACCACCTCGAACTGCAGCGGGCCGACGGCGCCGAGCAGCGGCGTCGCATCGACGAAGGGCTCGAACACCTGCACCGCGCCCTCCTCGCCGAGCTGCTGCAGGCCCTTGAGCAGCTGCTTGGACTTCAGCGGGTCGCGCAGCCGCGCGCGCGCGAACAGTTCCGGCGCGAAATACGGAACGCCGGTGAACCCGAGGGGCTCGTTGGCCCCGGTCAGCGTGTCGCCGATCTGCAGCTGGCCGTGGTTGTGCAGGCCGATGATGTCGCCGGCGTACGCCACCTCCATCAGCGAGCGTTCGTTCGCCATGAAGGTCAGCGCGTTCTGCAGCTTCATCTCGCGGCCCAGCCGGCGGTGCCAGACCTTGATGCCCGGGTCGTAGCGGCCCGAGCACACCCGCAGGAACGCGATCCGGTCGCGGTGCTTCGGATCCATGTTCGCCTGGATCTTGAACACGAAGCCGCTGAACGCGGGCTCGGTCGGCTGCACGTGGCGCACGCCGGCGTCGCGCGGCTGCGGCGGCGGCGCCCAGTCGACCAGCGCGCGCAGGATCTCGCGCACGCCGAAGTTGTTGATGCCCGAGCCGAAGAACACGGGCGTCTGCCGCCCCGCGAGGAACTCGGGGAGCGCGAAGCCCGAGCCCGCGCCGCGCACGAGCTCGATCTCGTCGCGCATCGCGGCCATCTCCAGCGGAAAGCCCGCGTCGAGCGCCGCGAGCGCGTCGCCCGAGATCGCCTCGACCTCCTGGTTCGCACGCTCCTCGCCCGCCGCGAAGCGCAGCACCTCGTCGCGCAGCAGGTGATACACGCCGCGAAAGCGCTTGCCCGCGCCGATCGGCCAGGTCACCGGTGCGCACCGGATCCTCAGCACCGACTCGATCTCGTCGAGCAGTTCGATCGGCTCGCGCACCTCGCGGTCGAGCTTGTTCACGAAGGTGACGATCGGCGTGTCGCGCAGCCTGCACACCTCGAGCAGCTTGATCGTCTGCGGTTCCACCCCCTTGGCCGCGTCGATCACCATCACCGCGCAGTCGACCGCGGTGAGCACGCGGTAGGTGTCCTCCGAGAAGTCCTGGTGGCCGGGCGTGTCGAGCAGATTGAACACGCAGCCGGCGTACTCGAACTGCATCACCGAGCTCGCCACCGAGATGCCCCGCTGCTTCTCGACCTCCATCCAGTCGGAGGTGGCGTGGCGCGCGCTCTTCCTCGCCTTGACCGTGCCGGCGAGCTGGATCGCGCCGCCGAACAGCAGCAGCTTCTCGGTGAGCGTGGTCTTGCCGGCGTCGGGGTGGGAGATGATCGCGAAGGTGCGCCGGCGGGCGACTTCGCGCGCGAGCTCCGCAGCGGTGTCCATGGGCGGCGCGCAGTGTAGCAGCCGCGCGGCCGACGGCGCCCGACGTGCACGGGTGGACAGCCCCGCGGCCGGCCGGCATCCTACCGCGATCATGCAGCAGCTGCTCGGGCGCGACGCGCGGATCCTGGAGGCGGACACCGGCAACGCGAACGCCAACGTCACGCTGATCCACGTCTACGACCCGTCGACCGTGCCGGGCGGCAAGGTGCGCTTCAAGCACATCCTCGCGCACGTCGAGCGCCGCCTGCACCGCTCGGCGGTGTTCCGGCGCCGGCTGCTTCGGGTGCCGCTCGAGCTCGACGACCCGTACTGGATCGAGGACGAGCGCTTCGATCTCGAGTACCACGTGCGTCACATCGCGCTGCCGGCGCCCGGCGACTGGCGCCAGTTCTGCATCCAGGCGTCCCGGATCCACGCGCGGCCGCTCGACCTGTCGCGTCCGCTGTGGGAGATCCACGTGATCGAGGGCTTGGACGGGCTGCTCGGCCTGCCGCGCGGCAGCTTCGCGCTGCTCACGAAGATCCACCAGGCGGCGATCGACCTGGACGCCGGACCCGAGCTGACCATGGCGCTGCACGACCCGACGCCCGAGCCGCCGCCGCCCGAGCCGCCCGAGCCCTGGTTCCCCGAGTCGCCGCCGGGGACGCTCGCGCTGCTGCGCCGCAGCCTGGTGCGCAGCGCGAGCTCGCCCGCGCGGCTGGTGCGGCCGCTGGGGCGGCTCGCAGCCCGCTTCGCTCCGGCCGCCGCCGGGGTGCTGACCGAAGCGCTCCACTGCGACGCGCCAATGCCGGTGGTGCGATTCAACGCGGTGGTCTCGCCGCACCGCGTGTTCGAGACCCGTCGCTTCCCGCTCGCGGACTTCCGCCGGATCCGCAGGCTGGTGCGCGGCGCGACCGTGACCGAGGCGGTGCTCGCGGTGACGGCCGGAGGACTGCGCCGTTATCTCACGCACACCGACGAGCTGCCGGCCGCCAGCCTCACCGCGCTGTCGCCGGCCACGCTGCGAGGCGCAGACGAGCGCGCCGGCCCGACCATGGCGCTGATGCACTTCGAGCTCGGCACGCACCTCGCCGATCCGCTCGATCGGCTGCGCCACCTGCGTCGGCAGGCGGCCGAGTCGGAGGCGACGCCCCGGATGCTGCGCGTGCGCGAGCTCACCGACCCGTCGCGGCCCCCGCCGGCGACGCTGGCGACCGCGGCCAAGCTGCTGTCGGGGGCCGCCACCGGCGCCGGTCGCCTCGCGCCGCTGGCGAACTGCTCGATCGTGAACGTGCCGGGCCCGACCGGACCTCAGTACCTGGACGGGGCGCGGATGACGTACTTCTCCGCGATCATGCCGGTCTACGACGGGATGGGCCTGGTGTTCGCGGTCAGCAGCTACGACGGCATGCTGATCGTGTCGCCCACCGCGTGTCGCGAGCAGCTGCCCGACCCGGCGTTCTTCGCCCAGTGTCTGCGCGACAGCTTCCAGGAGTACCTGGCGATCGCCGACGCGAAGCCCCCGCGCTCGCCACCGGCTGCGGTCAGGTCGGCAGCGACGCGGGCGTCAGCACTCGGTAGAGGTGCCCCGGCAGGCCCTGCGGCTCGAACGGCCGCCACTCGCCCTCGGGTTGCGCGAGCCGCTCGGCCACGATCCACAGCACCAGCGCGTTGAAGCCCAGGCCGAGGTGGCTGCCGGGCACCCGTACGTTCTCGTGCAGTGCCGGGTCGCCGTCCAGCGTCGCCTCGTGCGGCGGCACCACGCCGTCGGTCTCGGAATACAGGCAGGTGACCGGCAGCGGCGGCGGCCGCCTCAGCAGCCGCGCGTCGATGTGGGCCGAGTGCGCGACCGGCCCCATCGGGTGCGCGACCAGCCGGTACAGCGCCTTGACCAGCGCCGGCGAGTCGCTGCGCTGCGCACTGCCGCTGACCGGGCTGCCCAGGGTGATCACGCTGCGCACGCACTCGGTCACCCGGTGCGCGGCGAGCAGCGCGAACACCCCGCCCAGGCTCCAGCCGACCAGGCTGACGCGCCGGCCGCTGAGGTGATGCAGCCTGCGGATCGTCTGCTCGAGCGCATTCAGGTGCTTGCGCTGGAAGCCGACGTTGCGACCCAGCCCCCAGTCGTCGACCCGGTGACCGCGCTGGCGCAGGTACCACTTCAGCACCGCGATCGACCCGGCGTCGCCGACGAACCCCGGGATCAGCAGCACCGGGTGGCCGTCGCCGCGGGGGGCGGTCAGCAGCAGCGGCAGCGACGACGGCAGCATCGCCGCCTCGAGCAGCGCACGATACTCGAGCAGCGTGTACAGCACGCTCGGCGAGCCGACGGTGTCGCGCCGCCCGGTCATCGGTCGCTCGTGCCGCGCGCCGTCGGGCGGCGCGGCGTCCCGGCCGCGCGGCGACGCGGCCGCCGGACCGTCTCGGGGGTGACGGGCGGGGCCGATGCGGGCGTCGTCGAGGCCGCCGAGATCGCCTCGAGGCTGCAGAACCCGGTCTCGATCGCCGCAGCGATCGCCGCGACGTCCGGCACCGTGCGCCGGCACGCGATCAGACCGAAGTCCAGCGAGCCGGCGTAACTCTGCACGGTGACGTTGAGCGCCAGGCCGTGGAACGGGATCGACACCGGCCAGAACCCCTGCAGCCGGGCGCCCTCGAGGTACAGCGGTACCGGGGACCCCGAGACGTTGGAGACCACCACGTTCGCGAGTGGCGGCAACCGCTCGGCCAGGCCACGCGCCCACAGCGCCGCGAGCAGCGCCCCCAGCCAGGGCAGACCGAACGACGGGAAGTCGGTGGGCAGCGCGGACTTCACGCCCGCGATCGCGCCCTTGAGCGCACGCGATGCGTCGCGCACCGAGCACAGGCGCGCGAGCGGATCGTCGAGGTCGGTCGCCAGGGTGATGCGCGCCATCATCGCCTGGGTGTTCGCGAGTCCGTCGCCGCGAGCGCGCAGCGACACCGGCACCGCGGCCAGCAGTGACGCTCGCGGCAGTTCGCCGCGTGCCCGCAGCCAGTCGCGCAGCGCGCCGCCGCAGACCGCGAGCACCACGTCGTTCACGGTCGCCTCGTGGCGGTCGGCGACCGCCCGCACTCGGGCGATCGGCACCGAGGCGGTGGCGAACGC
>JBIKMO010000343.1:0-4639 GCA_044359175.1 Burkholderiaceae bacterium
GGGGCGGCCGGCATAATCCCGGCGTGGAACCGATGCTGCCACAAACCCTCGATCCGGCCGCGTGCTGGGCCGCGGTCCGCTCGCGCGACGCGCGCTTCGACGGCCGGTTCTTCTTCGGCGTGACCAGCACCGGCATCTATTGCCGGCCGGTGTGCTCGGCACGCACGCCGCGGCGCGACAACTGCCGGTTCTACCCGGCCGCCGCCGTCGCCGAGCGGGACGGCTTCCGTCCGTGCCTGCGCTGCCGCCCCGAGCTCGCGCCCGGGCTTGCGAGCGTCGACGCCACGGTACGACTGGCGCAGGCCGCGGCCGAGGCGGTCGAGGCGGGCGCGCTCCTGGAGGGCGGTCTGCGCGGACTCGCGGATCGGCTCGGCGTGACCGACCGCCACCTGCGCCGCGTGTTCCGGGCGCAGTTCGGCGTGTCGCCGGTCGGCTGGGTGCAGACCCAGCGCCTGCTGCTCGCCAAGCGGCTGTTGACCGACACGCCGCTGCCGGTGACCGAGATCGCGCTTGCCGCCGGGTTTCGCAGCCTGCGGCGCTTCAACGATGCGTTCGCGACCCGCTATCGGCTGGCGCCCGGCGCGATGCGCCGCGCGGCGCGGGCCGGCGCGACCGCGGGCGACGTCGACGCGGGCCTGCGGTTCCGGCTCGCGTACCGTCCGCCGCTCGATTGGCCCGCGCTCGCCGGATTTCTCGCCCGGCGCGCGATCGAGGGCGTCGAATCGGTCGTCTGGCCGCGACGCCGCGGTGTCCGGGCCGACCCGGTCTATCGGCGCGTGATCCGGGTGCCCGCGCCCGGCGGCGGGGAGCGGCTGGGCTGGATCGAGGTCGCCCGGGCGGTCGCCCGCGGCGCGACCGTCCACGCGCTCGAGGTGCGGATGGACGCGGCGCTCGTGGGGGCGATCCCGGCGGTGCTCTCCCGGGTCCGCCGCGGGTTCGATCTGGGCTGCCGGCCCGACGAGGTCGCCGCGGCGCTGGGGGACCTCGCCGTCGGCTCGCCGGGGCTGCGGCTGGCGGGTGCGTTCGACGGTCTGGAGATCGCCGTGCGTGCGGTGCTCGGTCAGCAGGTCACCGTGCGGCAGGCGCACCGGCTCGCCGCGCGCGTCGCCGCCGCGTTCGGCGAGCCGGTGGCCACGCCGTTCGACGGCGTGCACCACGCGTTCCCGTCGGCCGCGAGGCTCGCCGAGGCGGCGCCCGCGGCGATCGCCGCCCTGGGCGTCACCCGCCGCCGCGCCGACTGCGTCGTGACGCTCGCGCGGATGCTCGCCGGCGGCGAACTGCGGCTCGAACCCGGCGCCGACGTGCAGGCGACCGTCGAACGGCTGCGGGCCGTGCCCGGGGTGGGCGACTGGACCGCGCAGTACCTGGCGATGCGCGCGCTCGGCTGGCCCGACGCCTTCCCCGCGGGCGACGTCGGCGTGATGCGCGCGCTCGGGGTGCGCACCGCGCGCCAGGCCGAGCTCGCCTCGCAGCGCTGGCGGCCCTGGCGCGCCTACGCGGTGATTCACCTGTGGCATCAGCTCGCATCCTTCGCCGAACCGGAGCGCCGATGAACCGACATGCCCTGCTGCCGAGTCCGCTCGGCCCGATCCTGCTCAGGTACGACGACCAGGCGATCCGCGGCCTGTGGTTCGTCGGTCAGCGACACGCGCCGGCGGACGACGGTTCGCCGTGCGACTCCGCGCATCCGCGGGCCGTGGCGGCGGCCGACTGGCTCGCGCGCTACTTCGGTGGCGAGCCGGTCGCCGATACGCTGCCGCTGCGTCTCGCGGGCACCGCGTTCCAGCAGTCGGTCTGGGCGGTTCTGCGGACGATTCCCCGCGGCGCGACCCTGACCTACGCCGAGGTCGCACGCCGTGCGGGCGCCGGCCGCGCGGTCCGGGCCGCCGGCGCGGCGATCGGCCGCAATCCGGTCTCGATCGTCGTGCCCTGCCATCGGGTGGTCGGCAGCGACGGTGCGCCGACCGGCTACGCGGGGGGGGTGCCCCGCAAGCTCGAGCTGCTGCGGATCGAGGGCGCGGTCGACGCCGACGGAAGGCTGCGGCCCGCCGCCCGGACGGCCTGAGCGTGCAGCGCCGGCCGGGCCGCGCGACCACGGTTCACGCTGCGGGCCGCGCCTGGCGGGCGGCGTAGAAGTCGCGCAGCACCCGGCCAGTGTGGCTGGATGCGCGCTGCGCGAGCGCGAGCGGCGGGCCCGCTTCGACCACGCGGCCGCCGCCGTCGCCGCCTTCCGGACCGAGGTCGAGGATCCAGTCCGCTTCGGCCCAGAGGTCGACGTCGTGTTCGATCACCACCAGCGTGTTGCCCGCGTCGACCAGCCGATGCAGCACGCGGATCAGCTTCTCGACGTCGGCCATGTGCAGGCCCACGGTCGGTTCGTCCAGCACGTACAGCGTGTGGGCGGGCGCGCCGCGCGCGGGCGGCCCGGCGGCGTCGCGGACCTTCGCGAGTTCGGTCACCAGCTTGATCCGCTGCGCCTCGCCGCCCGACAGCGTCGGGCTGGGCTGCCCGAGCGTCAGGTAGCCCAGGCCGACCTGCTGAAGCAGCCGCAGCGGGTGCGCGACCGACGGGTGGGCGGCGAAGAAGTCGACCGCCTCGTCGACGCTCATCGCCAGCACGTCACCCACCGAGCGGCCGCGCAGCGGAACCTGCAGGGTCTCGGCGTTGAACCGGCTGCCGCGGCAGGTGTCGCACGGCACCTTGACGTCCGGCAGGAAGCTCATCTCGATCGTCTGCACCCCCTGGCCCTCGCACGTCGGACAGCGGCCGGCGCCGGTGTTGAACGAGAAGCGCGCCGCATCGTAGCCGCGCACCCGCGCCTCGGTCGTGTCGGCGAACAGTCGCCGGATCGTGTCCCAGAAGCCGACGTAGGTGGCCGGGCACGAGCGCGGGGTCTTGCCGATCGGGGTCTGGTCGACCTCGAGCACGCGTCCGATCGCCTCGTGTCCCTCGATCGCGCGACAGCCGACCGGTGCGGCCGACAGCGCCTGTGCGCGCATCCGGCCTTCGCGCCCGGCGTTGCGCGCCGTCACGATCGCCTGCAGGTTCGCGAGCAGCACGTCGCGCGCGAGCGTCGACTTGCCCGATCCGGACACGCCGGTGACCACGGTGAGCCGGCCCAGCGGCACCGCGACCTCGATGCCGCACAGGTTGTGCAGCGTCGCGTCGCGCACCACCACCGACGGCGTCGCCGGGGTCACCTCGCGTGGCGGCTGCAGCGGGTGGCGCAGCGGCTGTGCGAGCAGGCGCCCGGTCAGGCTGTCCGGATGTCGCGCGAGCGTCTCGTGGTGGCCGGTGGCGACGATGCGTCCGCCCAGGCGCCCGGCGCCCGGGCCGATGTCGATGACGTTGTCGGCGCGCCGGATCGTGTCCTCGTCGTGCTCGACGACCAGCAGCGTGTTGCCCTTGTCGCGCAGCCGCTCCAGCGTGTCGAGCAGCACCTGGTTGTCGCGCGGATGCAGGCCGATCGTCGGCTCGTCGAGCACGTAGCACACGCCCTGGAGGTTCGAGCCGAGCTGGGCGGCGAGTCGGATGCGCTGTGCTTCGCCGCCGGACAGCGTCGGGGCGCTGCGCGCGAGCGACAGGTAGCCCAGCCCGACGTCCGCCAGGAACCGCAGCCGCGAGCCGATTTCGGCGACCACGTCGCGGGCGATCTCCGCGTCGCGTCCGGTGAAGCCCAGCCCGTCGATCCAGGTGCGCGCCTGGTCGACCGAGCGCTCGGTCAGCCGCGCGATCGACTCGCCGCGCAGCCGAACCGCCAGCGCCACCGGGTTGAGTCTCCGGCCCGCGCAGGCGGTGCACGGCTGATCCGAGAACCGTACGCCCGCGTCGGTCTCGCCCTCCATGCCCGGGGTCAGCTCGTCGGTGTCGATCCGCCCGATCGGCTGCAACCCGGTGCCCAGGCAGCCGGTGCACCAGCCGTGCTTGGAGTTGAACGAGAACAGCCTCGGGTCGAGTTCCTCGTAGCTGGTGCCGCACCGCCCGCACGCGCGGCGGGTCGAGTGGATCGCGGTCTGCAACGGGGTGCCGCAACCCTGCGGGTCGCCGCGGCCGATCGCCGCAGCGAGTGCCTCCAGGCCGGTCGCCACGCGCACCACGCCCTTGCCGTGGTGCAGGGCGGTCCGCAGCGCGTCGCGCAGTTCGGGCTCGCGCTCGGGCGCGACCTGCAGGTCGGCGACCGGCAGGTCGATGTCGTGCTCCACGTAGCGGTCGATCCTCGGGAATCCGGCGGTGGGCAGGAAGGTGCCGTCCACGCGCAGGTGCGTGTGGCCGCGCGCGGCCGCCCATTTGGCGAGGTCGGTGTAGACGCCCTTGCGGCCCACGACCAGCGGCGCGAGCAGCCCGATGCGCGAGCCGCGGTGTTCGCGCATCACGCGCGCGACGATCGTCTCGAACGGCTGCGGTTCGATCGGCACGTCGCAGCGCGGGCAGTGCTGCGTGCCGAGCTTGACGTACAGCAGGCGCAGGAAGTGGTAGATCTCGGTGAGCGTCGCGACCGTACTCTTGCGTCCGCCGCGGCTGGTGCGCTGCTCGATCGCGACCGTGGGCGGGATGCCGTAGACGCCATCGACGTCGGGGCGCGACGAGGGCTGCACGAACTGGCGCGCGTAGGCGTTCAGCGACTCGAGGTAGCGGCGCT
>JBIKMO010000344.1:0-4610 GCA_044359175.1 Burkholderiaceae bacterium
CGGCGGGTGTCGACCTGCGCCGGCGGCTCGCGCGGTTGGCCGGCGCGCCGGAAGATCGGCTCGACGAGGTGCGGCTCGTGCCGCGGGACGGCGGCCTGGATCTGCGGCTCCACGATCGTTCGCTCACGCTGCCGGAACTGCGGTCGGACGCACTCGGGGTGGTGGCGCTGGGCCGCGGCCGCTTCGATCCGCCCACGGTGCCGCTGGACGCCAACGGCCAGGGCGTGCCCTACGCGACCTACGGGTTCGCCGCCCAGTTCGCCGAGGTCGAGGTCGACCTCGCGCTCGGCACCGTACGCGTCACCTCGGTTCATGCAGCCCACGACGTCGGCCGCGCGGTGAATCCCACGCAGGTCGAGGGACAGATCCACGGCGGGATCGTGCAGGGGCTCGGCATGGCGCTGATGGAGGAGTACCACGCCGGTCGCACCGACAACCTGCACGACTACCTGATCCCGACCGTGGGCGACGTGCCGCCGATCCACGTGCACCTGATCGAGGACCCGGAGCCGCTCGGACCGTGGGGTGCCAAGGGCGTGGGCGAGCCCGCGCTGATCGCGACCGCGCCGGCGATCCTGAACGCGGTGCGTGCGGCGACCGGCGTGCGGGCCGCCCACCTGCCGGTCACGCCCGATCGGCTGCGGGCGGCGCTGCGGGCGGCTGGGGGCACGTCATGAGCTCACCCGCGGCGGGCAAGGTGACCTGTGACGCCTGCCCGGTGTTGTGCCAGATCACCGAGGGCCGCAGCGGCGCGTGCGACCGCTACGCGAACGTCGACGGCGTGCTCACCCGCGTCGATCCGGTGGTGGTGATGTCCCGAGCGCCCCAGCAGGTCCCGTTCGCGCAGCGGCAGGACGACTGGGACGGGGACCTGGTCGGCGGGCCGGTCTTCGTGACCGGCGTGGGCGCCGGGACCACCTACCCGGACTACAAGCCTGCGCCGTTCATCGTATCGAGCCGGCACGAGGGCGTGGACCTGGTCACCGTGGTGACCGAGGGCATCTTCAGCTACTGCAGCTACCGCATCAAGGTCGACACCGACCGATTCCTCGGGCCCGAGTGCGCGACCGTCCGTCACCGCGGCGAGGCGGTGGGTCACGTGACCACGATCGAGTACGGCTCGCAATTCCTGTCGCTCGGCGGTGTGCACCACCTCACCGGGGGCAGTCGCAAGGAGGGCCGCGTGACCTGCGACCTGATGATGGCGCTGGGCAACCGGGAGGCGGTCGACCTGCAGGTCGACGGGGGTGCGCAGCTGCGCGTACAGGCCGGGTGCGCGCCGGTGGTGGACGGGGTCGAGGAGCGCAGGATGCGAGTCGGCTGCGGCTCGGCGACCATCGGCATCTTCGCACGGCAGTGGCTCGGACACGTCGACGAGGTGGTGGTGGTCGACGATCACATCACCGGCGTGCTGACCGAGCATCAGGCCGGGAAATGCCTGGACATGCCGCCGTCGGGCATCCGGATCCGAGGCCGCCGATCGACCCCGGGGCGCTACTTCCAGGTCGCGCGCCCGGGTACCGGCTGGGGTGGCACGGACGTCACCGATCCGCTGTCGATCGTCGAGGCGTTCGACCCGGCGGTCGCCCGACCGGGCCTGCGGCTGCTGATGGTGTCGACCACGGGCGACCACAGCGCATGGTACGTGCTCGACGAGGCGCTGCGCCCGGCGTCCGCACCGATGCCCGCCGCGGTGGCACGGGTGGTCGAGCGTATCGGCGAGAACTGCGAGCCGGCGGTCGCGACGGTCCTGTTCGTTGCGGGCGCAGGCGGCAGCCTGCGTGCCGGCGTCACCGAGAACCCGGTGCTTCTCACCCGGTCGGTGAAGGACCTGCTGACGCGGGTCACGGTCGGCGGCGAACCGGCGTACGTGTGGCCGGGCGGCGGCATCACGGTGATGGTCGACGTCGCGAACCTGCCGGCGCGCAGCTTCGGCTGGGTGCCGACGCCCGCGATCGTCGCACCGATCGAGTTCACGATGCGGCGTTCGGACTACGCGGCGCTCGGCGGGCACGTCGATCGGATCGTACCGGTGACCGAGGCGCTGGCGCGCGCCGCGGTCCGGCAGCTGCCGTGGGACGCGGGTCGGCCGTGGCCGGGGGCGCCGGCCGGAGACGCCCGGTGAGCGGGCCGCACCGGGCGCGGCTGGCCGACGGGCGCTGGCACTTCCCGCACGGGCCGATCGACCTGCTGATCTCGGCCGACGGCGACGCCGCGGCCTGCGCCGCTGGGATCGACGCCGCGTGGCGGCGCTTCGGGACGCTGCTCGGCGAGCTGGTCGGCGAGCTCGCGCTGCTGCGCGCCTGTGCGGGGTCGGACGCGGTTCCGGCAGGGGACTGCGCGCGGCGGATGCACGCGGCGGTGCTGCCGTACCGGCCGACGTTCATCACGCCGATGGCCGCGGTCGCGGGTGCGGTCGCCGACACGGTGCTGCAGGCGTTCGTGCGGCCGGGCATCGCGCGGGCTGCGGTCGACAACGGCGGCGACATCGCGCTGCATGTCGCGCCCGGGGCTGGCGACTACACCGTGGGCGTCGCGATCGACACCGGCGGACCGCGGTCGACCCGCGAGGTGCCGGTGCCCTGGGTGCTGCGAATCCGTGCGGACGATCCCTGGCGAGGCGTCGCCACCAGCGGCTGGCGCGGCCGCAGCCTGTCGCTTGGCATCGCCGACAGCGTGACCGTGGTCGCTGCCGACGGCGCCCGCGCCGACGCGGCCGCGACGATGATCGCGAACGCGATCGACGTCGATCACCCGGCGGTGCGGCGTGCGCGTGCATGCGACGTGCGCGACGACACCGATCTGGGGACGCTGCCGGTCACGGTCGGCGTCGGGCCGCTGCCGGACGACGCGATCGAGCGCGCGCTGAACGCCGGCCAGGCCCGGGCCCGGGGGTGCATCTCCCGCGGACTCGCCGCGGGCGCACTGCTGGTGCTCGCCGGCCGATGGCGCGCGGTCGGCCATCCGCTTCGACCGGGACTGCGTCATGCGGCATGATGGAGACCCCGCTCGGGTCGCGGCGCTGCAGGCCGTCGCGAGCCGTCGGTCCCGATCCCGGAGTCCCGATCCCCGTCCCACGGCCGGCGCCGCCCGCCTCGGCCGTCCGTACTGACCGGAGAGCGCCATGCCCGCGGACATCCGCAAGCTGCTCGTGAGCGTCGAGGAGACCCGGACCGAGATGGGTCGTCCGGTCGATCCCCCGGTGCGCCGCGCACTGGCGATCGCGGTGATCGCGAATCCGTACGCCGGCCGCTGGTCCGACGCGCTGGACGCACTCGTCGACATCGGCGAGGAACTCGGCGGCCTGCTCGGCGAACGCTGCGTGCGGGCGCTCGGCATCCTGCCGGACGATGCGCACGGCTACGGCAAGGCGGCGATCGTCGGCGAACGCGGTGAGCTCGAACACGCTGCGGCGATCCTCCACCCGAAGCTCGGCGCGCCGCTGCGCCGCGCGGTCGGCCGTGGCGCGGCGCTGGTGCCGTCGGCGAAGAAGTGCGGCGGCCCGGGCACCGCAATCGACGTGCCGCTCGGTCACAAGGACGCCGCCTACGTACGCAGCCACTTCGACGCGATCGAGGCGCGCGTGCCCGACGCACCGCGGGCCGACGAGATCGTGGTCGCGGTCGCGGTCACCGACGGCGGCCGGCCGCATCCGCGCATCGGCGGCCTGCAGGTCAATGACATCCGGGGCGAGGACGGCCTGCGCTAGTGCAGCGCCGTCGCCATCGCTCAGCCACCCCCAGGGAGCATCGCGCATGACCCGATCCCAGCCTCGCCCCGCCGGTTCGCTTCGTGCGGGCCTCGCGGCGGCGCTCGCCACCGCCGTGCTGTACGCGGCACCCGCCGTCGCGCAGATCCGTATCGGCGAGCTGAACAGCTACAAGTCGCAGCCCGCCTTCCTCGAGCCGTACCGCAAGGGTTGGGAGCTCGCGCTCGAGGAGATCAACGCGTCCGGCGGACTGCTCGGCCAGAAGGTCGAGGTGATCTCGAGGGACGACAACGCGAATCCGGGCGACGCGGTCCGGGTCGCCGAAGAGTTGGTCTCACGCGAGCGCGCGGTCGTGCTGTTCGGCACGTTCCTGTCGAACATCGGGCTGGGGGTCACGGACTTTGCGAAGCAGCGGCGCATCCTGTTCCTGGCCGCCGAGCCGCTGACCGACAAGATCACCTGGGAGAACGGCAACCGCTACACGTTCCGGCTGCGCCCGAGCACCTACATGCAGTCGGCGATGCTGGTGCCCGAGGCCGCCAAGCTGCGCAAGAAGCGCTGGGCGATCGTGTACCCGAACTACGAGTACGGGCAGTCGGCCGCGGCCACCTTCAAGGCGCTGCTTCGCGCGGCGCAGCCCGACGTCGAGTTCGTCGCAGAACAGGCGCCCGCGCTGGGTCGCATCGACGCCGGCGCGGTCGCTCAGGCGCTGATCGACGCCAAGCCGGATGCGATCTTCAACGTGACCTTCGGTGCCGATCTCGCGCGCTTCGTGCGCGAGGGGCAGACCCGCGGCCTGTTCAAGGACCGGCCGGTCGTGTCGCTGTTGTCGGGCGAACCCGAGTACCTCGATCCGCTGCGCGACGAGGCGCCGGAGGGCTGGATCGTCACCGGCTATCCC
>JBIKMO010000345.1:0-4605 GCA_044359175.1 Burkholderiaceae bacterium
CTGCCCGTCGCCCTCGCGGCCGCGGCGGCGATCACCGCCGTGCTGCACGGCCTGTTCGTCGCGGCCCTGGGCGTGCCGTTCCCGGCCCTCGGCCGCTTCGGGATCTGACGCGCGATGGATGCCGGCCTGCTGCAGGGATTCGCCAACGCGCTGTCGCCCGTCAACGTCGGATGGGCACTGCTCGGATCGCTGGTCGGCACGCTGATCGGCGTGCTGCCCGGACTCGGGCCGGCCTCGGCGCTGTCGATCCTGCTGCCGGTCACGCTGCACCTGCCGCCCGACGCCGCGCTGATCATGATGATGGCGATCTACTACGGCGCGCAGTACGGCGGCTCGACGACCGCCATCCTGATCAACGTGCCGGGCGAGGTGTCGTCGGTGGCGACCTGCCTCGACGGCTATCCGCTCGCGCGGCAGGGCCGGGCGGCCTCGGCGCTCGCGATCGTCGCGATCGGCTCGTTCGCCGCGGCCACGGCGAGCATCGCGCTGCTGGGCTGGGTGGCGCCGCCGCTCGCCTCGCTGTCGCTGCTGTTCGGTCCCCCGGAGTACTTCGCGCTGCTGCTGGTGAGCCTGCTCGCGCTGGCGGGCTTCTCGGGGCCGTCGCCGGTGCGCGGTGCGCTCGCCGCGCTGCTGGGGCTGCTGCTGACCACCGTGGGGCTGGATCCGCTGGACGGCATCCCGCGATTCACCTTCGGCAGCGTGAACCTGGCGACGGGCTTCGACATCGTGCCGGTCCTGATCGGCCTGTTCGGCGTGGGCGAGGTGCTGCGCAACATGGAGTCGAACCTCAAGGCGGTGTTCGTCGGCCGGCTCTCGCGCTGGTTCCCGATGCCCAGCCGCGGCGAACTGGCCGCCAGCGCCGGGCCGATCGCGCGCGGGAGCGTGGTCGGGTTCGTGCTCGGGCTGCTGCCCGGCATGGGCAGCAGCGTCACCACGTGGATCGCCTACGACCTCGAGAAGCGCGTCTCGCGCACGCCCGAGCGGTTCGGCCAGGGCGAGATCGCCGGGGTCGCGTCGCCCGAGGCGGCGAACAACGCCACCGCGATCTCCGGGATGATCCCGCTGATGGCGTTCGGCATCCCGACCGTGCCCGCGCTCGCGATCATGCTCGCTGCGCTGCAGATCTACGGCCTGCAGCCCGGGCCGCTGCTGTTCGAGCAGCACGCGGTCTTCACCTGGACCGTGATCGCGGCGATGTACGTCGGCAACGTGATCTGCCTGGTGCTGAACCTGCCGCTGGTCGGGCTGTGGTCCCGGATCGCGTCGGTGCCGTACCGGCTGCTCGGGCCGCTCATCCTGATCGTCGCGCTGGCCGCGGCCTACGGCTCGCGCAACAGCCTGTTCGACGTCTGGGTGGTCATCGCGTTCGGCCTGCTCGGCTACCTGCTGCGCAAGATCGGCTGGCCGCCGGCGCCCCTGATCCTGGGCCTGGTGCTGGGCACGCTGTTCGAGTCGTCGCTGCGGCAGTCGCTCGCGATGTCCGACGGCAGCCTCGCGATCTTCGTGCAGCGACCGCTGTCGGCCGCGCTGCTGGCCGTCGGGGCCGCGGCCGTGGTCGCCGCGGTGTGGCTCTCGCACCGCCGGCGAGCCCGGCAGGCCGCCGCCGAAGCGCCCGACTGGGCCTGAACACCGACGTCAACGTCCGCCAACGAGGAGGGTCGATTCCATGTCCACCACAGCACAGACGAAGGTCGAGACACGCACGCTGCCCGCCGTGCGCAGGCGGGCGTGCGCCGCGCTCGTGGCCCTGGCCGGCCTCGTGCCGCTCGCGTCGCAGGCGCAGGGCTACCCCGACCGCCCGATCAACCTGATCGTGCCGTTCCCCGCCGGCGGCGGCATCGACGTGCCGGGGCGCGTGATCGCCGAGTACGTCGGCCGCAAGTGGAAGGTGCCGGTCAACGTGATCAACAAGCCCGGGGCGAGCGGCGCGACCGGCACGCTCGAGGCGCTGACCGCGAAGCCCGACGGCTACACGCTGCTGATCGACAGCGGCGCGTCCAGCTCGATCCAGAGCGTGTTCGTGAAGAACCTGCCGTACACGCTCGAGAACCGCAGCTGGGTCGGGCGCAGCCTCGCGCTGCCGATGGCCTACATCGTGAAGGCCGACTCGCCGTACCGGACCCTCAAGGACGTCGAGGCCGCGGTCAAGCGCGAGCCGACGAAGTTCGTCTGGGCGACCGCCGCCCCGAGCACCGTCCTGAACCTCTCGCTCAGCCAGTTCTTCAGGCAGGTGGGTGTCCCGGTCACCACGACGCGGCGCGTCGTCACCAGCGGCTGCCCGGCGGTCGCCCAGGCGCTCGCGGGAGGCCACGTGGAGTTCGGCGCGTGCGCGATCAATGCGGCGCTGCCGCTGATCGAGTCCGGCAAGCTGCGTGCGATCGGCGTGCTGATGCCCGCGCGCGTGCCGCAGCTGGCCGACGTCGCGACGACCACCGAGCAGGGCTATCCGCAGCTGAACGCGACCGCCTGGGTCGGCGTGAGCGGACCGCCCGGGCTGCCGGCCGACGTGATCGCCGCATGGGGCAAGGTGCTGGCCGAGGCCGCGACCGACCCGGCCTTCCGCGAGGCGGCGGCCAAGGTGGGCACCGTGCCGTTCCACGCGCCGTCCGACGCGTACCGGGCCTTCGTGCTCGAGGAGACCGAGGCGGCGAAGCAGGCACTCGAATGAATCCGACCGATCGAGGAGCAACGACCATGACGATCCCCGTCGACGGCGCCGGGCTGCACGCCGAGCAGCAGGGCACCGGGCCCGATGTCGTGCTGGTTCACGGCAGGGGGCAGAGTTCCGCGCGCGTCTGGCGCGAGGTCGTGCCGGCGCTCGCGGCGCGCTTCCGCGTGACGGTCTACGACCAGCGCGGCTGCCACCGCTCGAAGGACACGCTCGGCGACCAGAGCATCGAGCGGCATGCGGCCGACCTGATCGCGGTGATGGATGCGCTCGCCATCCGCCGGGCCCAGCTGGTGGGCTTCTCGTTCGGCGGACTCGTCGTGCAGGAAGCCGCGTTCCGGGAGCCCTCGCGCGTCGCGTCGCTGACGCTGATGTGCACCACCTGCGGCACCCGGCCCGAGACCCACGCCGACTACCTCGCGCGCGCGGACCGCGTGCAGCGTGACGGCATGGCGGTCTACGTGGACCAGGGGATCGCGCGCGTGCTGTCCGCGTGGTACGTGCGCGATCGCGCCGCGCAGACCGCCGAGTACCGCCGGCAGTTCCTGGAGGACGACCCGGTGGTCTACGCCGGCGCGATGCGCGCGATGACGCGCTGGAGCGGGTGCGAGCGGCTCGCGCGCACGACGTTCCCGCTGCTGACCCTGGCCGCCGACGGGGACGACAGCCCGATCACCGCGAACCGCGCGCTCGCGGCCCAGGAGGAGATCGTGCGGCTGCGGCCCGATGCCACCGCGGCGGTCATCCGCGATTCCCGGCATTACGTCCAGCTCGAGCAGCTGGAGCAGACGCTCGGGGTGCTGCGGCCGTTCCTCGAGGCGCATCGCGGGGCAGGGTGAGGCGAGGCGTCGGACGCTGCGGGCGGGCGAGGTCGCGGCCCGACCCTTGATCGAGGTCATGACCCGCTGGGGGCGGGGCGGTAGCCTCGGCCGTTCCCCCCACGCCCCGGCCGCCCGATGCGCGCGAAGACGACGCTTGCGATGTTCACGATGTTCGCGGCGCTGGCCGCGGGCCTCCTCGCCCACGGCGCCGCCGCGCATGCGGCGGAGACCTGGTCGCACTCGAGCCGGCCAGGCCACCTCGCGTCGGCCTCGAACCGCAGCGGCCACGTGTTCGGCCAGCAGTGCCACGCGGGCGACGGCCGCTGCACGTACGTGCTGGCGATCCCCGCGCGTTGCGAGGACGGCGAGACCTACCCGCTGCTCGCCAACTCGGACAGCAGCGCCAACGTGGTCGAGGTGGTCTGCGACGGACCGTTCGGTCGTCGAGCGGCGGACGGTCGAGCGCTGTACCGCTACGTGCTGCTGAACTTCGCGTCCGTCGATCACCAGGTCAGGCACTCGCGGCGCATCGGGTTCGCGTTTCCGCTGGAACGCGACGGCATCCTGGTCTCCCGCTTCTCGCTGGCCGGCGCGGTCGAGGCGATCGCGGCCATGAGGAGCGCGGCGGGGCGCGCGGCGGGCGCGCGCTGACGGGCACGCGCTGACGGGCGGCCGCTGGCGGCCGGGGTCGGGTCGCCCGCACCGGGGTGGACCGCGTTCGTTCGATCCAACCGCAGTTCAGCGGGGCGAGGGCAACCGGAGCGACGGCGTCATCGGGTGAAGCGTCGACGCGCGGAAGCCGTAGTGCTCGCAGAACCCGCGGGCGGATTCGTTCAGCGCGTGCACCAGCAGCGCACGCACTCCGGCCTGCGCCGCCACGTGCGCTTCGCGGCCGCGGAAGCGGGCTGCCAGGGCGGCCGGACGGCCATCAGTCGCGCGAGCCCTTCGTCCGCTGCGGACGGCAGTACGCAGAATCGCGGCCGGTGGCGTGTCGGGGCGGGGCGTCGTACGTTCGACGCGGGCGGCGACGCGCAGCGCTCGTAGAGAACTTGCATGCGTTCCTCCATGAGTCGGCGAGGCGCCGCAGGCAGTCCGCGTGGTCGAACTCCACCAGGC
>JBIKMO010000346.1:0-4585 GCA_044359175.1 Burkholderiaceae bacterium
TGGACCTGCGCGCGCTCGATCGGGCGGCGCGCGAAGCGCTCGGCTCGCCGCAGGCCGAGGCCGAGTTCATCCGGCGCTACAGCTCGACCCGCGCCGACCTGCGCACCACCGCCACCGCCGTGTACCTGCAGGACCTGGTCGAGATGTTCCGCGCGGTGCCGTCGCGCCTCGGCCCGGCGCCGCCGACGCTCGCGCTGCTGTCGAGCGCCGCCCACTTCGCCGACCCGCACCGGATGCGGGAACGCCTCGCTGCGCCGGGCACCACCGTGGTCGAGGTCGCCTGCAATCACTGGCCGCTCACCGAGCGCCCCGAGCAGGTCCGCGTTGCGATCGAGCGCTGGCTCGCGCAGCAGTTCGGAGAGCGTGGAGACTGCGCGACGGACCGCGTCGGGTGACCTTCGCCTGGGGCGGGCCCGGTACGGCACCGATCCGTGCGTCGTCGAGGCGATCGAGCCCAGTTCGCAGCACGCGGGTCGCGATGATCGAGGATGTTCGGCGCGGGTACCCGCCCGCGTGCACTTCGGGCGCAGTTTCGGGAATCGACGATTGCGTGCGCTCACATCCGCCAGCCGTTCGTCGTCGATCCGGACGACGTCTGCGTCGAGATACAGTTCGGTCGCAGATGCGGCGTGTCGAGCCGACCGCCCGCGCAAGGAGCGCCCCATGACCCCCGCCGCCGCCCAGACCGCCGTCCGTCCCATCGAGGTCCGATTCCGCCCCCGGCGGCTGGGCCACGTCAATCTCTGGGTCGACGACCTGGAGCGCTCGGTGGCGTTCTACGAGTCGGTCTGCGGCCTGGAGCTCGTGCGCCGCGAGCGCGAGCTGCTGATCGCGTTCCATTCGAACGGCAACACCCACCACGACCTCGGGATCATCGAGGTCTCGCGGGGCAGGGACCGCTACGGGCGCGATGGGATGCTGCAGATCCCCAAGACTCGGGGGCTGTCGCCCGGCCTGAACCACCTGGGCTGGGAGATGGAGACCGAGGCCGAGCTGGTGGCCGCCTACCGACGCGCGCTCGAGCTGGGGTATCCGGTGCAGCGGACCGTGGATCACCTGATCTCGCACAGCGTGTACCTGTCCGACCCCGACGGCAACGGCCACGAGTTCTACGCCGATCAGATGAACGACTGGCGCCGCATCTACAACCTCGAGGTCGAGGACGAGGTCACCGGTGCGTGGGATCCGCTGGCCGGCGAGCCTTCGCACGAGCCTCACTACAACCTCCAGCCCCCGATCCAGCGCGTCGAGCGCGCGCGGTTGCATCCGAGCCACCTGAGCGGCGTGCGCTTCACGACGCGGCGGTTCGACGAGATGGTCGCGTTCTTCACGCGGATCGCCGGCCTGGACGCGGTGCAGCGCGCGCAGGGGTCGGTGCGCGAGGTCCGCCTCGCAGGCGCGACCGGCCGGGTCGACCTGCGGCTGGCCGAGGCCGCCCCGGACGAGCCGACCGGGCTGCGGACCTTTCGGCTGCAGCTGGCCGAGCCGACCGACCTCGCGGCTGCCGCCGCGAGCCTGCGCGCGGCTGGGGTCGAAGCGAGCGTGGCCTGCGGCGAGCCTGACGAGCTGATCGTGCGGGACCCGGATGGCTTCGCGATCGAGTTCCATCACGCGCCCGCTCCGGCGCAGACCGGCGCGAGGAGCACGGTGGTCCAGGCCGGGTGAGCCGGGTCGGGCGATCCGGGCCGGCTGATCACCGGTGCCGGCCCGGCGAGCGGCCCGGGCATGGGCGGCGTCCCGCGACCCGGCTGGCAAGCTGCGTACGGTCATGTTGCGCATCGTCTGGTTCAAGCGCGACCTGAGGGTCGCGGATCACGCCCCGCTCGCGTACGCGGCGGCGAGCGGCGACCCGGTGCTGCCGCTGTGGATCGCCGAGCCTGCACTGCTGAGCGGGCCGGACGCATCGGCGCGCCACCTCGGCTTCGCCCGCGAGTGTCTGGCCGAGCTCGACGCCGCGCTCGCCGCGCGCGGCACGAGGCTGTGGACCGGCCGCGGCGAGGCGGTGCAGGTGCTGGCCGCGCTGCACCGGCGCTTCGGCCCGTTCGAGCTGTTGTCGCACGAGGAGACCGGGAACGGGGCGAGCTGGGCACGGGATCGCGCGGTGATGCGCTGGGTCCGCGAGAACGACCTGCGCTGGCGCGAGTGGCCGTCCGGCGGCGTCGTTCGCCGGCTCGCCGACCGCGATCGCTGGAGCGGGATCTGGATGGACCGGATGCAGGCCGCGCCGCTGCCCGCTCCGGCGTCGGTGCGACCGCCTCCGGAGCGGCCCGCCGACCGCGACCGGCGCGCGGAAGACGGCGCGTGGCGCGTCGACACCGGCTCGCCGCTCGCCCCGGGGCCCGGTCTGCACGCCGTGCCCAAGCCCGGGGCGTCGTACCCCGACGACGCCGACGCGCCGCTGCGCCAGCGCGGCGGGCGCGAGTCCGCGCTCGCGTGTCTGGACCGCTTTCTGGGCGAGCCCCTCGCGCGCTACCGCGCGGGCATGGCCTCGCCGCTCACCGCACCGGACGATTGTTCGCGCCTGTCGGCGCACATCGCGCACGGTACGGTGTCGGTCCGCGAGCTGGTGCACGCGACCTGGGCGGCGCGCCGCGGCGAGACCGATGCGGCGCGTCGCGCCGGCCTCAAGTCGTTCGAGTCGCGGCTGCACTGGCGCTGCCACTTCGTGCAGAAGCTCGAGTCGGAGCCGCGGATCGAGCATCACAACCCGCACCCGGGCTTCGACGGACTGCGCAACGAGGGCGAGCTCGATGCGGCCGAGCGCCGCCGCTTCGAGGCCTGGCGCGACGGGCGCACCGGCTGGCCGATCGTCGACGCGTGCATGCGGATGCTGGATGCCACCGGCTGGCTGAACTTCCGGATGCGCGCGATGCTCGCGAGCGTCGCCGCGTACCCGCTGTGGCTGCACTGGCGCGAGCCGGGCCTGGTGCTGGCACGCCGCTTCGTCGACTACGAGCCGGGCATCCACTGGCCGCAGCTGCACATGCAGTCGGGGGTGACCGGTATCAACGCGACGCGCGTCTACAGCCCGGCGCGCCAGCAGCACGACCACGATCCCGACGGCCGCTTCGTGCGCGCGTGGCTGCCCGAGCTCGGCACCGCCGACTACCCGCCGCCGATCGTCGACTGGGCGCAGGCGTCCCGCGAGGCGCGCGATCGCGTGTGGGCGGTGCGCCGCGATCCGCAGGCGCGGCGCGTCGCGCAGGCGGTCTGGATGCGCCACGGCAGCCGGCACCCGCAGCGCGAGCCGGTGCGGCGCACCGCGCCCGCGGCGCGCGACGACCGTCAGCTCGGCCTGGATCTGGACGAAGGGTAGGCGGCGGCAGCGCGCGGGAGGTGTCGCCGCTGGAACTGCCGACACGCTGGAACCGCCGATCGACGCCGCCCGAGCCGCGCGGTACCGTCGTCGACCGTCCCGAGCAGGCCGCCCATGGTAACGGTCCCGCGAAGTCATCTTGAACGCGTCGGTCCCGATCGCAACGAGGGTGTCCACCCGCCAAGGAGGTGGACACCATGGGACGAGCCAAGCAGGTGGTGCGTCGCACGCACACGGTGGAGTCGAAGGGCAAGGCCCTTGCCGAGTGCGAGGCGCCTGGCGCGTCGGTGGCGCGTGTCGCGCTCGAGCACGGGTTGAACGCGAACCTGGTGCATCGCTGGCGTCGAGTCGCCGAGGGTCGCGAGCGGGGCACGCATGCGAAGCCGGTCGCGGCGCAGTTCGTGTCGCTGCCGATCGCGGCCCCGATCGAGCCGCCGCGCACGGATGTCCGCATCGAGCTCAAGCGCGGCACGACGAGCATCAACGTGGCGTGGCCCACGAGCGCGGCCTCCGAGTGCGCGTCGTGGCTGTGGGAACTGCTTCGAGGATCCGCATCGACGCGGTCCGGCTCGCGGTCGAGCCGCTCGACATGCGAGCCGGAACCGACACCGTGCTCGCGCGGATCGTCAACGTCTTCGGGGAGGCCCGCGCACATCATGTGTACCTGTTTGCGAATCGGCGCGCCAACCGCTTGAAGGCCCTCGTGCACGACGGCATCCGCATCTGGCGGTGCGCGCGTCGCCTGCATCAGGGCGGCTTCACGTGGTCCTCGGTCGAGGCCGGCGAGACGGGGCCTCGTCGGCGAGGGCGGACTCGTCCCGGCCCGCTGCACGGCGGCATTCGACGCACGGGTTGCAATCGCGTCATGCGATGAACCCTGGGCGCGGATCGCCCGGCCGCCGGCCGATTTGATCGGCGGATGACCGCAACCTCGCCCTTTGCGGGAGACCCTCGATGCAGTCCGCTCTCATCCTCCTGAACACCGTGCTCCTTGGGGTCAGCGCCTTCATGGGCATCGATCACGGGACCGCGATGATCCAGCGCAAGCCGCATATGCTGGAGATGTTCGCGGCCTGGGGCGTCGGAGCCGGTGGCGTGGTGGCGTTCGGACTGGTCGGCACCACCGCCGCGGTGCTCACGCTGTTTCCGCGCACCTTCTTCGCCGGCAACTTCGTGATGTCGGCGTGCCTGCTGCTGCTGACTGCACCGTGCCTGCACCAGCGCGATCTCGCGGGGGCGCTTCGCGAGGTTCCCTTCGTGCTGCTGCCG
>JBIKMO010000094.1:0-15528 GCA_044359175.1 Burkholderiaceae bacterium
GGCTGTCGGGACAACCAGCCGAGCAGCGCGAGACCGACGAGGCTGATCGCGAAGCTCGCGACGATCCGCTTGAGGATGTGCCGGTGCGTGAAGTGGCCGAGCTCGTGGGCGAGCACCGCCTCGACCTCGTCCGGCGAGAGCCGCGCGAGCAGGGTGTCGAAGAAGACGATGCGCTTGCTGCGCCCGAAGCCCGTGAAGTACGCGTTGCCGTGAGCGGAGCGCTTGCTGCCGTCCATCACGAACAGGCCCTTGGAGCCGAAGCCGCAGCGAGCGAGCAGCCGTTCGACCCGCTCGCGCACCGGCCCCGGCTCCAGCGGCACGAACCGGTTGAACATCGGCGCGATCACCGTGGGGTACAGCAGCAGCACGACGAGGTTGAAGCTCACCCACACCAGCCACGCCCACAGCCACCACGCGGCGCCTGCGCGTTCCATCAGCGCGAGCACCGCGGCGACCAGCGGCAGCCCGAAGGCGAGCGCGAGCCCGGTGCCCTTGGCGAGGTCGGCCGCGAAGAGCGCGGGGGTCATCCGGTTGAAACCGAAGCGCTTCTCGAGCCCGAACTGCCGGTACCACGCAAGCGGCAGATCGATCAGCGACGCGATCGCCCCGACCGCCCCGACCAGAAGCAGCTGACGCCAGAACGGGGAGTCGGGCAGCAGCGATCGTGCGAGCCCGGCGAGCGCCTCGAGGCCACCCAGCACCGTGAACCCGAGCAGCAGTGCGGTGCCGACCGCGGTCTCCACCAGGCCCAGCCGGACGCGGGCGACCGTGTAGTCCGCCGCGCGCTGGTGCGCCGGCAACGGGATGCGCTCGGCGAATTGCAGCGGCACCGCGCCGCGATGACGCGCGACATGCCGGACCTGGCGCGTGGCGAGCCATACGCGCGTGGCGGTCGCTGCGACGACCGAGGCGAGGAACAGCAGCGCGAACTGCAGCGCGGGCTGCTCGAGCAGGGACGGCTCGGGGCTCATGAGACAATCGACCGGTGGAAAAGAGTATGTCACAGCCCTCCGTGCCGGCGCCGAACGAAACCCACCTGGTCTGGGTGGACATGGAGATGACCGGGCTGCGGCCGGAGGTCGACCGGATCATCGAGGTCGCGGTCGTGGTCACCGACAGCAGCCTGAACCGGCTCGCGACCGGGCCGGTGCTCGCGATTCACCAGCCCGACGCGGTGCTCGCGGCGATGGACGCCTGGAACACCGCGACCCACACCCGCTCCGGGCTGGTCGAACGGGTGCGCGCGTCGACGCTGACCGAGTCCGACGCCCAGCGGATCCTGCTCGAGTTCCTGCGGCCCTGGGTGCCCGGCGGCAAGTCCCCGATGTGCGGCAACTCGATCGGCCAGGACCGCCGGTTCATGGCCCGCACCATGCCCGAGCTCGAGGCCTTCTTCCACTACCGCAACCTCGACGTGTCGACGATCAAGGAGCTGTGCCGGCGCTGGCGTCCGGACGTGGCCCGGTCGTTCGTCAAGCGCAGCGCGCACACCGCGCTCGCCGACATCGAGGAGTCGATCGACGAGCTGCGTCACTACCGCGAGCACTTCTTACGCCCGAGCGCGGCGTGAGCCTCGCGCTGATCGAGCGGATCGCCGGCGTCATGGTGCCGGTGCTGGCGATGGTCCTGGCGGGCTACCTGTACGCGCGGCGGCACGCGCCGGACATGTCCGAGATCAATCGAATCAACATGGAGCTGTTCGCTCCGGCGCTGATCTTCTCGGCGCTGGCCAGCCGGGACTTCAACCTCCACGACAACCGATGGCTGATGCTCGCCTCGGTGCTGATCGTGCTCGGCTCGGGGCTGCTCGCCTGGGCGCTGGCGGCGGCGCTGCGGCTGCCGCCGCGCACGTTCGTGCCGCCGATGATGTTCAACAACTGCGGCAACATGGGGCTGCCGCTGGCTGTGCTCGCGTTCGGCGGACCCGGGCTCGCGCCGATGGTCGCGATGTTCGTGGTCAGCAACGCGATCCACTTCACGATCGGCGCCCGGATCGTCGATCCGCGCGCGCCCGTGGCGAGGCTGCTCGCCACGCCGATGAACCTGGCGACCGTCGCCGGCGTGCTGGTCGCCCTCGTCGATCCGCCGCGTCCGGAGGTGATCCGCGACTCGCTCGAACTGCTCGGGCGGGCGATGATCCCGCTGATGCTGTTCGCCCTGGGCGTTCGAATGGTGTCGGTCAGCCGCGCGAGCGTCCGCATCGGGCTGCTCGGCGCGGTGGTCTGCCCGCTGACCGGTCTCGCGGTCGCGCTCGCGATCGAGCCGCTGCTGCCGCTCACCGATACCCAGCGGGGGCTGATGTTCATCTTCGCGGTGCTGCCGCCGGCCGTGCTGAACTTCATGGTGGCCGAGCGCTACGGCCGCGATCCGGGCAAGGTGGCGGCGATCGTGCTGGTCGGCAACCTGCTGTCGATCGTGTTCGTACCGCTGGGACTGGCGCTCGCGCTCGCGTGACGCCGCGCGGGCGGCGGCGCCCCGGCGGGCGCGGTGACGTCAGGCGCGGCCCGGGCGCGCGACCCGCTCGAACATCCCGGCCAGGCAGGCGGCGGTGCAGGCGAGGGCGGCAGCCGCGGCGATCCAGAAGCCCGCGACGCCCGCGCCGAGGCCGAACGCGAGCCACGCGCCACCGCCCAGCCCGACGCCCCAGAGCGCAACCACGAACACGAGCATCGGCGCGAACGCGACCTTCCAGGCGCGCAGCGCGAACGCGAAGGCGACCTGCAGCGCGTCGCAGACGTGATAGGCGGCGACCCAGGGCAGCAGCGCGACCGCGACCGCGACCACTGCGGGATCGCGCGCATACGCCGCGGCGATCGGCGTGCGCAGCGCGAGCAGCGCGCTCGCCGCCGCGAGCGCGAGCCCGAACGCCAGTCCGGCGCCTCGCCAGGCGATGCGGCGCGCGGTGCGCGCGTCGCCCGCACCGAGCGTCTGTGCGGCCAGCACGCCGGCGGCGCTGGCGATCGCCAGGGGCAGCATGTACAGCGTCACGGCGACGTTGGCCGCGATCGCGTGGCCGGCGACGATCTCGGTACCCAGGCGTGCGACCAGCAGCGTCACCAGGTTGAACGCGGTCACGTCCACCAGATACGTGCCGCCGATCGGCAGTCCGAGCCTGAGCAGCTCGGCGATCGCTCGGGCGCGGGGGCGTCCCCAGCCGCGCGGGGCGAAGCGGCCGTACCCGCGATCGGTGCGCATCAGCGCCCAGCCGATCGCCGCCGACAGCCAGTACACGACCGCGGTCGCCAGCCCGCAGCCGGCGCCGCCCATCGCGGGCACCCCGGGCAGCCCGAGCGCGGGCTGCCCGTCGGTACCGAACATGAACAGCGCGTTCAGCGGCACCTTGAGCAGCGGTCCGAGCAGGTTGATCGCCATCACGGTCCGCGGCCGGGACACGGCCACGCTGAACGTGCCGAATGCGCGGAACCAGAGCGCGGCCGGCAGTCCGAGGGCGAGCGCGTTCAGGTAGGCGGTGGCCCCCGATCGCACCGATGGGTCGACGTCGGCCAACGCCAGCAGCGCTCCGGGGTAGGCGAGCGCGATCGCTCCGGGCACCAGCAGCCCGAGGGCGAGCCAGCGCCCCTGGCGCCAGGCCTCGCCGACCTCGGCCATCCGTCCGGCGCCGTAGTGCTGCGCCGCCACCGGAGAGATCGACTGCAGCGTGCCCATCAGGCCGACGAACACGATCTGGTAGATGCTCGCGCCGATCGCGACCGCCGCCAGTTCGGCCGACGACAGCCGGCCCGCCATCACGGTGTCGATGATGCCATTGGCCATCACCGCGATCTGGCCGACGAACATCGGCCAGCCGAGCGCGACGATCGCCCGGGTCGTGCCCGGCGCGGTCACCGTTCCGGCACTCGCTGCAGCAGCCGGAATCGCTCCTGACGGTCGGCGGGGCGCTGGCCGCTCCAGGCGACCTGCCAGCGGCCGCCGACCCGCCGCTCGACGTCGATCGGCGCCTGGGGCCGCTCGGCCAGCAGCAGCCACGGGCACTCGGGGTTCGCGTCGTCGATCCCCAGGCGCCCGAAATACGCGAAGCTGGTGCGATGGGCCAGATCGAGCCCGACGGTGCGCACGCACCCCGGCTTCGCGGCCACCACCGCGCCGGCCTGCTGTGCGACGTCACGGTAGGTCTTGCGGTAGTTGCCCGCGGGCAGCCACAGCGTCATCAGCAGCGACCAGGTGAGCACCAGGCCGCCGGCCGACAGGATCATCGTGCGCCACAGCGCCTTCGGGTGCCGGGCGACCCGCCAGGCGACCAGCAGGATCCAGGCGAGCGTGGCGGTGAGTCCGAGCACCAGCTCGATCGCGTGAACCTCGGGCTCGAAGCCGATCACCGACTGCTGGGCGCGGAAGGCCATGCGCGGTGGCCAGCCGGTCTGGAACGCGATCCAGTAGGCCCACAGCGCCAGCCCGATCAGCGTGAAGGTCATCACCGCGAACCAGTCGATCAGGCTGGTCAGGCCGCGCCGGATCGTGGGCAGCCCGAGTGCGGCGAGCAGCGCGAGCGGCGGTACGAGCGGCAGCAGCATCGAGTCGCCGCCGCGCGGCGAGAGCATCGCCGGCACCGCCAGCAGCAGCGCGGTGACCGCAGGCACCGCCACCACCGGTTCCAGACGCCGCTCCCGCCAGCGCCAGACCGCCCATGCGGCGAGCGGCCACGCTGGCCAGAAGAACCATGGCAGGGTCTCCGCCAGGTAGAGCAGGCCGGGTACGTCCGGTCCGGAGACCTGGGACTGGTTCCACTGCAGCCAGTCGGACAGCACGTCGCGCGCGTCCGGGCCGGCGGCCCACAGCGCCGCCGGCCACGGCGCGGCGGCCGCGATCGCCGCCGGAACGAAGCCGGCGAGCATCGGTCGCGCGACCAGCCGGTAGGCCCCGACCAGCGCCGGCAGCGCGAGCGCCGCCAGCGCGAGCGGCACCGCGGCCGGCAGACCGCGGGACATCAGCGACAGGCCGACCGCCAGACCGGCGATCGCGCCGCCCATGCGTGGGCGCTCGGTGGCGAGTGCGCAGCCGTACAGGAACACCCCGACCCAGGCGACCTGCGCCGACTCGGCGGTGGTCTCGTGGGCCCGCGAGATCAGGCCGAAGGTCGCGAGCGCGACCAGCAGCGCGCTGTCGGCGATCGCGCGGCCGTAGTCGGCACGCGAGGCGGAGGCACCGAAGGGGTCGGCCGGCTGGGCTTCAGGCCGGCGCGCGAGCAGGTAGGCGGCGTACCACAGGCATACGAGGAAAAGCACGAGCCACGCCATCGCCACGCCGCGCATCACCCCGTCGGGCGCGAGGAAGGGCAGCATCCGGATGGCGACCGCGCCGATCCAGAACGGCAGCGGGCCTTCCCCGGACACGGGTTCGCCGAGCACGTTCGGCGCGAGCCAGTCGAACGCGCCGCCGGGTGCCAACGACATCGTCCACGCGATGCCGAACCCGGCCGCGTCCTGGAACCGCCACGGGTCCCGTCGCACCAGGCCCGGCACGATGTACAGGGCGCACATCACCAGCAGCAGCCACCGCGGCATCTTGGCGGCCTGCAGGGTGGTGACGAAGAAGGGCTTCACGCTGGCACACGATTAGAGCAGAGCGTGCCCGGTCGCACGAGCGTGCGGTGCCCGAGAGCGCGAAGGGCAGCCCGCGGGCTGCCCCTTCCGATGGCGACGCGCGGCGGCCGCGTCGCCGTCCGCACGCCTCAGGCGGCCGGCTTGCCGCCGCGGGCGAACTTCTGGCGGAACTTCTCGACGCGGCCGGTCTCGCTGATCCGCTGTTGCGCCCCGGTGTAGAACGGATGCGACTCGGAGGTCACGTCCAGCTTGAAGAGCGGGTATTCCTTGCCGTCGTCCATCGTGATCTTCTCGCGCGTGTTCACGCACGAACGGGTCACGAACTTGAAGCCGCTGGACATGTCCTGGAACACGACCTCGCGGTACTCGGGGTGGATGCCTTGCTTCATCGTGTCGCCTCTGGGGGGGGTCGCCGGGTGCCGAGCCTGGATGGGCGCAGCGTCTGCAAGCCCGAAAACGTAACCCTTGAGTATAGCAAATGCGCGCGGGGCTGCGTTCGGCCGTCCGCCGGGACCGGCCCGCGGGTGCCCTCAGCCGCCCCGGCGCATCAGCTCGAAGAACTCGTGGTTCGACTTCGTCTGCTTGACCTTGTCGAGCAGAAACTCCATCGCCGCGAGCTCGTCCATGTCGTGCAGCAGCTTGCGCAGGATCCAGATCTTGGTGAGCTGCTCCTTCGGGATCAGCAGCTCTTCGCGCCGCGTGCCGGACTTGTTGATGTCGATCGCCGGGTAAACGCGCTTCTCCATCATCCTGCGGTTCAGGTGCAGTTCGGAGTTGCCCGTCCCCTTGAACTCCTCGAAGATCACCTCGTCCATCCGGCTGCCGGTGTCGACCAGCGCGGTGGCGATGATCGTCAGCGACCCGCCCTCCTCGATGTTGCGCGCGGCCCCGAAGAAGCGCTTGGGGCGCTGCAGAGCGTTCGCATCGACGCCGCCGGTCAGCACTTTGCCCGAGGCCGGCACGACCGTGTTGTAGGCCCGCGCGAGCCGGGTGATCGAGTCGAGCAGGATCACCACGTCCTTCTTGTGCTCGACCAGCCGCTTGGCCTTCTCGATGACCATTTCGGCCACGGTGACGTGGCGCGTGGCCGGTTCGTCGAAGGTGGAGGCGACCACCTCGCCCCGCACCGAGCGCTGCATCTCGGTGACCTCCTCGGGCCGCTCGTCGATCAGCAGCACGATCAGCACCACGTCCGGGTGGTTGGCGGTGATCGCGTGCGCGATGTGCTGCATCAGCACGGTCTTGCCGGCCTTCGGGGGCGCGACGATCAGCCCGCGCTGGCCCTTGCCGATCGGCGCGATCATGTCGATGATCCGCGCGGTGTAGTTCTCCTCGGACTTGATGTCGCGCTCAAGCGTGAGCGGCACGTCCGGATGCAGCGGCGTGAGGTTCTCGAACAGGATCTTGTTCTTGCTGGCCTCGGGCGGCTCGCCGTTGATCTTGTCGACCTTCACCAGCGCGAAGTAGCGTTCGCCGTCCTTGGGCGTGCGCACCTCGCCCTCGATGCTGTCGCCGGTGTGCAGGTTGAAGCGGCGGATCTGCGAGGGCGAGATGTAGATGTCGTCCGGGCTCGCGAGGTACGAAGTCTCCGGCGTGCGAAGGAACCCGAATCCGTCGGGAAGCACCTCGAGCACGCCGTCGCCGAAGATCGCCTCGCCGGTCTTGGCGCGACGCTTCAGGATGGCGAACATGAGTTCCTGCTTGCGCAGGCGGTTGGCATTCTCGATCTCGAGGCCGGCGGCCATCTCGATCAGAGCGGACACGTGCAGGGCTTTGAGTTCGGACAGGTGCATCGTCGGGTCGATGGAGAGAGGCCGTCCGCCCGGACCGGGCGGCGCGCCGTCTGGGGCCCGCGGGAGCCGCGGGCGCGCTGTCTGGAAGGCCCGCAATGGGCAGAGGGACCGCCGGCTCGTAGGCCGGCACGACCGGCGCTGCGGGAAGGGGCCTGCCGCTGTGGCGGAGGCCGCCCGCAGCGGGCGGGCGCGCGGTGACGCGCGTCAGAGGATACGCGAAGTCAGAGGTTGCTGTCCAGGAACGAGGTGAGCTGCGACTTCGACATCGCGCCGACCTTCGTGGCGACTTCGGAGCCGTTCTTGAACAGCTTCAGTGTGGGAATGCCGCGGATGCCGAAGCGCTGGGCCGCGGTGGGATTGTCGTCGACGTTGACCTTGACCACGCGCACCTTGCCGTCGTAGTCCTTGGCGACTTCGTCCAGCAGGGGGGCGATCATCTTGCAGGGTCCGCACCACTCGGCCCAGTAGTCGACCAGCACGGGGCCGTCGGCCTTGAGGACGTCGTCGTCGAACTGCGCGTCGGTGGTGTGCTTGATGGCCATGGCGGAACTCTCCTGCAGCTAACTTACCATAGCCCGATGGGGTTCGCCGTACGCCACCGGAACACCGGATGATCACCGGCCCGCCACCCGCGGTCGATCCGCCCGGTCCGGTGCGATTCGCGCCCGAGGCGCCCGGCACTGCGGCATTCTGGAGCGCGGCGGCCTCGATGCTGCTCGGATGGCTGCGTGCGGAGCCGTCGCCCGCCGCGGTGGTGGTGCCGCACGGCGCGCTGGTCGCCCCCCTGCAGCGGGCGATGCACGCGGTCGCGGTGGCGGCGGGCCGGCCGTGGGTGCCGCCGCCGGTGCGGCCGGTGGACCCGTGGCTGGCCGACCTCGCCCCCGCACCGACGCCCGATCCGCTCGCGCGGGCGCTGGCGATGCTGCAGGCGCTCGAGCAGGCACGACCCGAGGCGCTTGCGGCGCGCGCTCCGGCGGAACGGCTCGGCTACGCGTCGGGTGTGCTCGAGGTGCTCGATGCATTCGAGCGGATCGGTGCCGCGGGGCGCCTCGACGACCCCGCCTGGATCGACAGGATCGGGGCGGTCTTCGGCCCCGCAGGTGCGGCGCCCCGGATCGCAGAGGACCTCTGCGCGCTCGCGCGCGTGGCGCGCGTCGCGAGCGACTGCGGTTCGGTCCTCGCGCCCCGGGCCGAGCGGCTGCGCCGGCTGGCCGAGCGCTGGGCGGACGGGCGCGTGCGCGTCGCCTGGGTGGCGTGCCATCCGCCCGGCGCGGATGACGCGATGACGCTTGCCGAACTCGCCCGGGCGCTGCCGGCCGACCGGCTGCTGCGGCTGGAACCCGACTGGGCGGCGATCGGTGCGCAGGCGCCGCTGCTGCGCGGTGCGTGGCCCGAGTGTTTCGGCGAGCCGGTGCAGCCGCTGCGCGAGCGCAGGCAGCGGTGGCGGGCGTCGCCCGTCGGACCGCGACCGGAGCTGCTGCACGCCGCCGACCGCGAGCGCGAGGCCCAGCTCGCCGCGGCCTGGGTGCACGGTCGCCTCGCCGCCGCCCGCCAGGCGGGAGAGCCGCCGCCGTCGGTGGCGATCGTCGTCCTCGATCGCTGGCTCGCGCGTCGGGTACGGGCACTGCTCGAGCGCGCGCGCATCCTGATCGACGATCGGGAGGGCTGGCTGCTGTCGACCACGGTCGCCGCGACCGCGGCGATGGGCTGGCTGGATGCGGTCGCGAGCGACGGCTACTACGACGACCTGCTCGGATGGCTGGACTCGCGCTACGTCCGCCCGATCGGCCGAGCGCGGTTGCGCGCGTGGATCGACCGCGCCGCCACCGCACGGCGCTACCTGAGGGGCTGGGACGGAGTGTTGCGGCCGGTCGGCGATGATGAGCCGCCCGAGGGCCTGACGTCGCTTCTCGCGCACGCGGCCGCGCAGCGCCGAACGCAGCCACTGGCCGCGCACATCGACGCGCTCGAGCAGGCGATGCGCTGGGCGCGGGCGCCGCGGCGGCTGGCGACCGACGCCGCGGGCCGCCAGCTGCTCGGGCTGCTCGACGGGTTGCGCGCCGCCGCCCAGGCCCCCGTCCACGCTCGCGCCCTCGCCTTCGGCGAGTTCCGCGCGCTGCTCGCGATGCTCCTCGAGCGGCATCGGTTCTCCGGCGCGGTCGACAGTCCGGTGCAGATGCTGGCGTCCGGCGACGCCGTGGCCCGGCCGTTCGATGCGGTGATCGTGCTCGGTGCGGCCGACGGCGCGCTGCCGGCGCCGCTTGCACCGCTGCCGCTGGTCAATGAGCCGCTGCGCGCGCTGCTCCAGCTGCCCACGGCGGTCACCGACGCGGCGCGACAGCAGCGCGAACTCGCGCTGTTGCTGGCGCTGCCCCGGCGGGCGGCGCTCACCTGCCGGACCGACCCGGGGGACGGCACGCGGCCCGCGCCGTGGGTCGAGCGGCTGCACGCGGTGCTGGACGACTCGCCGCTCGCCGGACGCGCGGATGACCCCGGTCGGGATCGTCCGGTGCTCGCCCAGCGTGCCCGGCGTCCCGCGGTGCCGCTCGGCCGTCTGCCCGCGCGGCTGTCGGTCGGCGCGATCGAGCGGCTGATCGCCTGCCCCTACCGTTTCCTGGCCCAGGACGGCTGGCGCCTGCGCGAGCCGGCCGAGCCGATCGACGTGCCGGGGGTACGCGAACGCGGCGAACTGGTCCACGAGATCTTGCTGCACTTTCACGGGCGTGCGCAGCACGAGGGATGGGCGTTCGAGCCGGAGGCCCGGGTGCGGCTGCGTTCGCTGCTCGAGTCGGTGACCGACGCGGTGGGCGAACGTGAGCTTGCCGCCAGCGGTGGCACGCTCGGCGAGCTCGCCGAGTGGCGCGCCACGCTCGAGGGTTACCTCGACTGGGCGCTCGAGGCCGCTGCGCACGGCTGGCGCTGGGTTGCGGGCGAGCAGGATGGGGCGCTGCGGGCACGCTGGCGCGATGCCGACGGACGCGACCGCGAAGTGGCGATCGTCGGACGGCTCGACCGCATCGACCGTGGGCCGCTGGGCCTGCGGGTCGTCGACTACAAGCTCGGTTCGCCCGATCGCCTGCGCCGGATCGCACGCGAGCCCGATCGCGCCGCGCAGCTCGCGCTGTACGCGTGGATCGCGTCCGATCAGGGTGAGGTGGTCGACAGCGGCTACCTGTCGCTGCGCCGCGCCCGGGTCACCTGGGTGCGGCTCGACGGCGCGGCGGCCGACGTGGTCGCGACCTGGCGCGAGGCCTTGCCGGCCCAGCTCGCGCGCATCGACGCCGGCGAGGCGCTGGCCGCACTCGGCGGCGAGTGCACGCATTGCGCAAGCCGCGGTCTGTGCCGCCGCGGCCATTGGACGTGAGCGTCGAGCGCGGCGCGTTCCAGGTCGACCGGCGCCCGGCGGACGCGGACGCGTTCCGCCTCGCGGCGATCGACCCGGGACGCAGCGTGATCGTCGACGCGTGCGCCGGCAGCGGCAAGACCACGCTGCTGGTCGCGAGGATCGTGCGCTCGCTGCTCGAGGGTGCCGAGCCGGATCAGGTGCTCGCGGTGACCTTCACCCGGCTCGCCGCCCACGAGATGCGCGAGCGTCTGGCCGGCGAGCTGCGCTGGCTCGCGCTCGCCGAGGATGCGGCGCTGCACGAGCGGCTGGCCGGCTGGTACGGGCTGGGACCCGACCGGGCGCGCGTGCTCGCCGCGCGAGCCCGCGGGTTGTACGAGGCGGTGCTCAGTCATCCGCGCGGGCCGGAGATCACCACCTTCCACCGCTGGTTCCGCACGCTGTCGCTGATCGGGCCGTTCGCCGGTGCGGTCGGCGACGGCGGCGAGCTGACCGAGGACGCGGCCGCGCTGCTGCAGCAGGCCTGGTTCGTCTGGCTGGACGGTCTGCGCGACCCGGCCCGGGGATCGCTGCGCGCCGACTTCGAGGCGCTGGTCGCGGCGGTCGGGCTGGCCGCGGTGCGGCGCTGCTTGGAGTCGCTGGTCGAGCAGCGCGCCGACTGGGCGGTCGCGCTGGACGCCGATCCGGAGGGGCCTGCCGACCGATTGCAGGAGGCCGCGCAGCTCGCCGCACGCCGGTACCGCGACCTCTGGTGCAAGGCCGCGGCGGCGTTCGTGCGCGTGCCGGACCCGGCGGCGCCCGCGCCCGCCTCGGGGCTGGACCTGCTGGCTGCGATCATGGCCGACGACGGGCCCCTGCGGCGTGAGCTCGCTGCGTTCGCGGCGGTCCTGGCCGGTGGTTCGGATACGTCCCGGCAGCTGTCCGAGCGGCTGCACGAGCTCGCGGGCCGGTCGGTGGCCGATGACGCCGAGGCGCTGCTGTGGCTGCAGTCGGTGCATCGGGCGGCGCTGACCGATACCGGCGCGGTGCGCCAGTGGCGCGCCAGCAAGGCGCTGACCACCGCCCTCGAGGCGGCCGGTGGCAGCGCGCTCTGGACCGATCGCTGGCACGCGTTCGCCGGGCGCGTCGCGACCGCGCACTCGCTGATCGACGAGTGGCGCGGCGTCGGCCTGAACGCCGCGGCGATGCGCTGCGGTGCCGACCTGCTCGCGACCTTCCGCGCGGTCAAGCGGGGGCAGGGGGCGATGGACTTCGCCGACCTGGAGTCGATCGCGTGGCGGCTGCTGCGCGACCCGGGGACCGCGGCCTACCTGCAGTGCCGGATGGACCGGCGCTACCGCCACCTGCTGTTCGACGAGTTCCAGGACACCAGCAGCCTGCAGTGGCGGCTGATCGCCGACTGGCTCGAGGCGTACGCCGGTGCGGGCGAGCGTCCGTCGGTGTTCGTGGTCGGCGATCCTCGCCAGTCGATCTACCGGTTCCGTCGCGCCGAGGCCCGGGTGTTCGACGCTGCGCGGCAGCTGCTGCGCGAGGGGTTTTCCGCCCGCGAGGTCGGCACCGACACCACGTGGCGCAACGCCCCGGCGATCGTCGAGGTGCTCAACCGCTGCCTGCCCGCCGTGATGCCGCACTATCGGCCGCAGGCGAGCGCAGCCAACGCGTGCGAAGGGCTGTTCTGGCGACTGCCGCTGGTGCGCGCCGCGGGCGACGCGTCGCAGGCCGCGGCGTCGCGGTTCGACTGGCTCGCGTCGGCGCGGGAGGACGAGGAGCCGCTGCGTCGTCGCGAAGGGCTTGCGATCGCCGAGGCGCTGCTCGCCGCACGCGATGCGCTCGCCGCGCAGGGGCGGCCGCTGCGATGGGGGTCGGTGTTCGTGCTCGCCCGCAGCCGCACCGGGTTCGCCGAGTACGAGCGCGCGCTGCGCGAGCGCGGCCTGCCGGTGCGCTCGGACCGTCGCGGGGGGCTGCTCGACACCCTCGAGGGCGACGACCTTCGGGCCCTGCTCGCGTTCGTGCGTCGGCCGGACGACGATGCGGCCCTGGCGCAGGTGCTGGTCTCGCCGCTGGTCGGCCTGTCGCCGCAGGCCCTGGGGTGGATCGCGGCCCGAAGCGCGGCGGCGACCGACCGGGAGAGCGCCGAGGGCGCGACGGCCGCGCCGACGCGCTGGTGGCCGCGGCTGCGCACGCTCGCGATCGCGCCTCGCGCTCGCGATCCGGCGCCGTTCGACGCGCCCGCCCTGGTCGCGAAGCTTGCGGCGTGGATCGACACCGCGTCCCGCTATCCGGTGCACGACTTCCTCGACGCGGTGCTCGCGCAGGTCGACGCGTTCGCGCGCTATCCGGCCGCGGTCGAGCCCGCCCAGCGCGCGGTCTCGCGTGCCAACCTGGAGGCGATGCTCGGGCTCGCGCTGGACGTGGACGCCGGTCGGTTTCCCAGCCTGGCGCGATTTCTGCGCCGGCTGCGCGGCTTCGACACGCTGGCCGAGCGCGAGGGGCCGGACGAGGGGCGCAGCGACGGGTTGGACGCGATCCGCCTGATGACGATCCACGGCGCCAAGGGCCTGGAGGCCGACCTGGTCGTGCTCGCCGACGCGCATCAGCGCCCGCGCGGCGAGGGCGCGCGGCTGCATGTCGACTGGGCGCCCGACCAGCCGCGCCCGACGCAGGTCTCGTTCGTGTTCGACGCGACGCTCGCCGGGCCGTCGCGACGCGAGAGCTTCGAGCGCGACGCCGAGCTGCGCGAACGCGAGGACCGCAACCTGCTGTACGTGGCGCTGACTCGGGCGCGACACGGGGTGATCGTCTCGGGCGCCGCGGGCGACCGTGCGCCGCAGACCTCGTGGTACACGGCGCTCGACGCCGCGCCGCCGGCGCCCGCGATCGCGGTCCGGCACGACGGGTGCACCGGGCCCGACGACGCCCCGTTCACGCTCGCGCTGCTCGATCTGCCGCCGCTGGACGTCGGCGCGGCGCGTGCCAAGGGTCCGGCCGACACGCCGGCCGGTCGGCTCGCCACCGAGCTGGGCCACGCACTCCACCGGGCGCTCGAGCTGCTGCCGGCCGGTGCCGACGACGCGGCCCTCGGTGCCGCGCTGCGTGCGTTCGCGTTGACCGACGCACAACGAGACGCCGCGCTCGGGCGTGCCCGCGCGGTGCTCGCGCTCGGCGAGCTCGCCCCCGCGTTCGCGCCCGACGCGCCGGCGGCGGCCGAGTTCGAGATCCTCGACGGCGACGGGCGTGCGCGGCGGCTCGACCGGATCGTCCGCGTCGGTGACGAGACCTGGATCCTCGACTACAAGTGGTCGGTCGACGGCGCCCGGCTGCCCGAGTACCGGCTGCAGCTTGCCGCGTACCGGGCCCTCGTGGCCGCGCTCGAACCGCGCCCGTTCGGCGGCTCGGGCGCCCTGCGCACGGTGCTGGTCGACGCGCGCGCGGGCCGCTGCGACTGGGACGTGGACCTCGACGCGGCGCCGGCGGCGGGGCCCGGCGGGGTCGACTGATACAATCGAGACGGACGGGCCTCCTCGCATTCCGGCGCGGTCCACCTGGTCAGGTCCGGAAGGAAGCAGCCAAGGCTGCTCACCGGGAGTGCCGAGGGTCAGGCTCGTCCACCCCCCTGTCGCACGCCGTCTGTAGGCACGCCCGCCGCGATGTCGCACCAGGTTCTCGCCCGCAGATGGCGCCCGCGGGACTTCTCCTCGCTCGTCGGGCAGGAGCACGTCGTGCGTGCGCTGTCGCACGCGCTGTCCAGCGGTCGGCTGCATCACGCGTACCTGTTCACCGGCACCCGGGGCGTGGGTAAGACCACGGTCGCGCGCGTGCTCGCGCGCGCACTGAACTGCGAGACCGGCGTCACCGCCACGCCGTGCGGGCGCTGCGGCGCGTGCGTCGCGATCGAGCAGGGCCGGTTCCCGGACTACGTCGAGATGGACGCCGCGTCGAACCGAGGCGTCGACGAGATGGCCCAGCTGCTCGAGCAGGTGGTCTACGCACCGGTCGCGGGCCGCACTAAGGTCTACACGATCGACGAGGTCCACATGCTGACCGGGCACGCGTTCAACGCGATGCTCAAGACGCTGGAGGAACCGCCCGCGCACGTCGTCTTCATCCTGGCCACGACCGATCCGAAGAAGGTGCCGGCTACGGTGCTGTCGCGCTGTCTGCAGTTCAACCTGAAGAACCTGCCGGGGCCGCTGATCGCGCGGCACCTGGCCACGGTGCTCCAGGCCGAGGGCGTGCCGTTCGATCCGGCGGCGCTCACGCAGCTCGGTCGGGCGGCGGCCGGCAGCATGCGTGACGCGCTGTCGCTGCTCGACCAGGCGATCGCCCACGGCGGCGGCCGGGTCGAGGCCGAACCGGTGCGCGAGATGCTCGGCGTGGTCGACCGTCGCGACCTGGAGCGGCTGCTCGAGGCGCTGGTCGCCGGCGACGGACGTGCGCTGATCCAGGTGGCCGACGACATGCAGGCGGGCAACGCTCCGTTCGAGCGCACGCTGCTCGAGTTCGCCGCGCTGCTGTCGCGCATCGCGCTCGCGCAGGTCGGCGTGACCGCCGACGACGAGGACGACGCGCCGGCACGCTGGGCGCCGCGCCTGCAGGCCGAGGACCTGCAGGTCTGGTACCAGATCGCGCTGCACGGTGCGCGCGATCTGCCGCTGGCCCCGGATCCGCACGCGGGCTTCTCGATGGCGCTGCTGCGCCTGTTCGCGTTCCGGCCGGAGTCGGCGTCGGCAGCGGTGACCCCGCCTCGTCCGGCCGGGGCGGTGCGTCCGGCGCCGCCCGCGGCGGCGGTCGCCGCGGCGCCGATGGCCGCGCAGTCGACGGAGCGGTCGAC
>JBIKMO010000347.1:0-4574 GCA_044359175.1 Burkholderiaceae bacterium
CGGCGGGGGCGGCGGCGGGGGTGGCGGCGGGGGTGGCGGCGGGGGTGGCGGCAGCGGGGCGGTGGCGGCAGCGGGGCGGTGGCGGCAGCGGGGCGGTGGCGGCAGCCGGGCGGTGGCGGCAGCCGGGCGGTGGCGGCAGCCGGGCGGTGGCGTGGGCGGGGGTGTGGCGTTGGCGGTGGCGGCGGGTGTCGGCGCGCGCCGGGGCCGGGCCTTGGATCCGCACGGCGCACGGCGCGTCACCACGTCACGAGCCGCGGACTCGGCCTCGCCTACGGCCCGTTCCCGTTGCAGCCGCGCCGCCCTCCGGCCCCGTTGCGCATCCATCCGTCGGGGCGAACCCTGCGCCGAGCGCGCGGCTTGCGCGTCCTCATCAATTCAAGTAGTCTGGAAATATAGAATTCCCAGTGAAAGCCTGGTCGCCGTCGCGGCCCGGCGAAGCCCGAAGACCCCGGAGGATTCGATGAAGCGCTTCCACGTCCACCTGCACGTCGAGGATCTCGGCCGCAGCATCGGCTTCTACTCCACGCTGTTCGGCGCGGCGCCCGCGCGCCTCGAGCCCGACTACGCGAAGTGGATGCTCGACGACCCGGCCCTGAACTTCGCGATCTCCACCCGCGGCGCGCAGGCCGGCATCGACCACCTCGGCATCCAGGTCGACGACGCCGCGGGCCTGGGCGAGCTCAAGGCGCGCGCCGAGGCCGCGGACCGGTCGCTGATCGACGAGGGCGCGACCACCTGCTGCTACGCGCGCAGCGAGAAACACTGGGTCACCGACCCCCAGGGCGTCGCCTGGGAGCACTTCCACACGCTGGGCGACATCCCGATGTTCCGCGAGGCGCGGGCGCCGGAGGCGCCGCAGGCGGCGTGCTGTGCGCCGGCGGCCGCCGCGTCGGTCGTCGTGCCGCAGGTGGCCGGTTCGCCAGCCGTCGTGTCGCAGGCCGCGGTGTTGCCCGCTGTCGTGTCGCAGGCTGCCGTATCGCAGGCTGCCGTATCGCAGGCTGCCGTATCGCAGGCTGCCGCGTCGCAGGCTGCCGCGTCGCAGGCTGCCGCGTCGCCGCGCGCCCGCTGCTGCTGAGCCCGGGCCGCCGGCGCGGTCGGGCTCCTTCCGTCCGCGCCGGCCCCGTCCGACCGCCCGTCGCATGGGACCGTTCGAGCGCTTCCTGACCCTGTGGGTCGCCCTGTGCATCGTCGCGGGCGTGGGCCTGGGCCTCGCGCTGCCCGGGCTGTTCCGGGCCGTGGCCGCGATCGAGGTCGCCCACGTGAACCTCGTGGTCGCGATCCTCATCTGGGTGATGATCTACCCGATGATGGTCCAGATCGACTGGACCGCGGTGAAGGACGTCCGCCGCAGGCCGGGCGGGCTCGCGCTCACGCTCATGCTGAACTGGCTGATCAAGCCGTTCACGATGGCCGCGCTCGGCGTGCTGTTCTTCGAGCACGTGTTCGCCGGCTGGGTCGACCCCGCGTCGGCCGCCGAGTACATCGCCGGCATGATCCTGCTGGGCGTGGCGCCGTGCACCGCGATGGTGTTCGTCTGGAGCCAGCTCGTGAGGGGCGACGCCAGCTACACGCTCGTGCAGGTGTCGGTGAACGACCTGATCATGGTGTTCGCGTTCGCGCCCATCGCCGCGTTCCTGCTCGGCGTGGCCGACGTCGTGGTGCCGTGGCAGACACTGCTGCTTTCGGTGGTGCTGTACGTGGTGCTGCCGCTCGCGGCCGGGATGGCCACGCGGCGCGCGCTGTCGGGCGGCGGGCCGCAGGCGCTGGCCCGCCTGGTCGCGCGGCTCAAGCCCTGGTCCGTGGTCGGCCTGCTGTCCACCGTCGTGCTGCTGTTCGGCCTGCAGGCCGGCACGATCGTCGCGCAGCCGCTGGTGATCGCAATGATCGCGGTGCCCCTGGTGCTGCAGTCGTACGGCATCTTCGCCATCGGCTGGATCGGCGCGAGGCTGATGCGGCTGCCCCACGAGATCGCCGGGCCCGCGTGCCTGATCGGCACCTCCAACTTCTTCGAGCTGGCGGTGGCCGTGGCGATCTCGCTGTTCGGCCTGCACTCGGGCGCCGCGCTCGCCACCGTGGTCGGCGTGCTGGTGGAGGTGCCGGTGATGCTGTCGCTGTGCTGGCTGGTGAACCGGTGGCGTCCGGCGGGGGCGGGCGGCTGATCGCCGCGGTCGGGTATCGGCTCGCCCCGCGGAATCGCGTGCTCCATGAGGTGCGCCGCGCTCTGCAAGACGCGACGCACACCGCACGATGGGCACAGCCCGCGCGGCGCGAGCCCGGTCAGGGCAGGCCCTGCAGCGCCCTGTCGAGCAACGCGGCGACCTGCGCCTCGGTCGGCAGCTTCGCGGCGTCCTCGTGCTGGAGCGCGACCGTCACGTGGTGCCGGCCTCGGGCCCGGCTGCACGCCACCTCGTGAAGCCGCGTCCGCGCGCCTTCGCGCTGCGATCACGCGTGCCGCCAGCAGCGATGCGCGCCGCTGCCACGCGCCGGCGGCGCGCCGGACCGCGGGGCCGGTCAGCGGCGTTCGCCGCCGCGACCGTCCGGGGTCGATCCGCCCGCCGCGGCCGGACGTTCGAGGCAGCGGGCTCGGTCCTGGAGACAGGGCAGGGTCACACCTCAAACCGGTCGTCCGAGGCGCGGTCCGGCGCGTCGTCGCACAGCCAGAAGCGATCGACGATGCCGCACGACGACGGCGAGGGTCGGACTTCCCGAACACGCGTGACTTCAAGCGACCGGCACCGCGGGCCGCGGCTCGCCGATCCGGTCGGGGATGCCGATGGCGCCGCACCGGAGTGCGAGTGCACGCGGTGCCGACCGGGGCAAGGCGACCGCGCTCCCGTGCGCACCACCGACGTGACGGGGGCCCGGCAGGGGGGGCGAGCGGTCGACACCTCCGGCTCGCGGCCGTGTGGCCGAGGCCATCCGTCGGAGGTCTTCCGTCCGAGGCTTTCCGTCTGAGGTTCTTCGCCCGAGGTCCTTTGTCCGAGGCCTTCGTCCGAGGTCTTCCGTCCGAGGTCTTCCGTCCGAGGTCCTTCGTCCGGGGTCCTTCGTCCGGGGTCCTTCGTCCGATTGGCGCGGCGTGCAGGCGCGGCTATCCTCGCTCCATGGGTTCGTTCCACGTCGCACTGCTCGAGGCGCTGCTGTCGGCCGGCGTTTCGCCGGAGCGCGCGCGTGCGGTGGTCGAGCAGTTCGAGCGCGCGGTCGACGAGCGGTACTCGCTGCACGCGCAGGTGCTGGCCACGAAGCGGGACGTGGCCGAGCTGGAGACGCGGCTGACGCGCGAGATCGCGGGCGTGAAGGCAGAGCTCTCCCGCGAGATCGCCGCCGGCAAGGTCGACCTGGTGAAGTGGGCCGTGGGCGCGCTCACCGCGCAGACCGCGCTGCTGCTCGGGGCGACGAAGCTGCTCTGATCCCGGCGCCGCCGGCGCCGTCGGAGCGGTCGCGAACCGGGGCTCGAGGCACCGGACCGTTCCCGTCCTCGCATCCCGGGACGTTTCCGCGGGAAGCGTCCCGTACCGCGCCCCCCGCCTCGAGGCGATGACACCCGGCCCGACGCAAGAGATGCGGCGCGCCCGTCCCGTCTCGGCTGAACCACGACAGCCCGCGTGATCGGATCGCGACCAGCGGCTGCCCGATCCAGCGCTCGGCCCGCGCTCGGCAGCTGCCTGACGATTTGCTCGAACGCGGCAAGGCGGTGGTCCACGATGCACGTATCGCGGCGATCTGCCTCGCGCACGGCGTGGCCGAGCCGTGGTCGGCCGACCGCGACTTCGCCCGGTTTCCCGCGCTGAAGGTGCACGACCCCGTGGTCGGGTGATCGCACCGCAGGTTGCGCCATGGGCTCGTCCACCGGCGCGACCGCCCCCGCCATCGCGCAGCCTCGCCGACACCTCCGGCCGAAGCCTTCCGTCCGATTGGCGCGGCGTGCAGGCGCCGCTATCCTCGCGCCATGGGCTCGTTCCACGTCGCACTGCTCGAGGCGCTGCTGTCGGCCGGCGTGTCGCCGGAGCGCGCGCGTGCGGTGGTCGAGCAGTTCGAGCGAGCGGTCGACGAGCGGTACTCGCTGCATGCGCAGGTGCTGGCCACGAAGCGGGACGTGGCCGAGCTGGAGACGCGGCTGACGCGCGAGATGGCCGGGCTGTCGCGCGAGATCGCGGGCGTGAAGGCCGACCTTTCCCGCGAGATCGCCGCCGGCAAGGTCGACCTGGTGAAGTGGGCCGTGGCCGCGCTCACCGCGCAGACCGCGCTGCTGCTCGGGGCGACGAAGCTGCTCTGATCCCGGCGGCGCCGGGGCCGACGGCTCGTGGTGCGCGGCCTTGCCGCACTCGGCGCGCCATCCCCCGACCGAGGCCCGACTGCGCGCGCCCGACCGGGCTTCATCGTGCTCGGGACGTTTCCGCGGACATGCTTATCCGGTTGGCTTCGGCCAACACTAGATGTAGTGTCGAGGATGCCGTATGCCGAAGCGTTGCACCTCACCGCGAAGCTGAGTCCGCCAGGATCGTGGCGAGAGTTCATCCAACGCTTTCGGACCGAGGCCGACTGCGAGGCGTTTCTGTTCCAGGTCCGATATCCGC
>JBIKMO010000348.1:0-4569 GCA_044359175.1 Burkholderiaceae bacterium
GCCGCGAGCGGATCGGCGCCGACGCCCGCGCCCGCGGCCTTGCGCAGGCGGCCGCCCTGCACGGTCACGAAGGACGGGCAGAAGCCCTCCTGGCACGAGAAGTCCTTGTTGCACGAGCTCTGGTTGATCCGCCGCTTTCGGCCGAACTCGGTCTCCAGCGGCTCGATCGACATGCAGTTCGTGACCTGGCCGCAGTCGCCGCAGCCCTCGCAGACCGCGGCGTTGATGAACGCGCGCCGGTCGGGGTCGACCCACTTGCCACGCTTGCGCAGCCGGCGACGCTCGGTCGCGCAGGGCTGGTCGTACACGATCACCGACACGTCCGGATACTCGCGGAAGTCGCGCTGCACCGAGTCCAGTTCGGCGCGAGGGTGTACGGTCACCCCGTCGGGCCACGCCGCGCCTCGCCATTTCGCCGGCTCGTCGCTGACCAGGGCGATCCGGCGCACCCCCTCGGCCGCGAGCTCGCCGACGATGCCGGGGATCGACAGCTCGCCGTCGATCGGCTGGCCGCCGGTCATCGACACGAAGCCGTTGTGCAGGATCTTGTAGGTGATCGGCACGTGCGCGGCCACCGCCTGCCGAATCGCGAGGAACCCCGAGTGAAAGTACGTGCCGTCGCCCATGTTGGCGAACACGTGCTTCTCGTCGGTGAACGGCTGCTGGCCGAGCCACATCGCGCCTTCGCCGCCCATGTGCGAGACCGTGGTCGTCGCAACCGGATCGCGGAACATCGCCATCGTGTGGCAGCCGATCCCGGCCAGCGCCCGGCTGCCCTCGGGCACCTTGGTGCTGCGCCCGTGCGGGCAGCCCGAGCAGAAGCTCGGCGCCCGCACCGGGGACCGACCGCCGGGCGCCGCGGCCGCGGGGGCCGCGATCCCGCACCCCGGGTCGATCGCTCGCAGGCAGGCGACGATCGCCGCCGTCACCATCGCCGGGGAGATCTCGCCGGCGTTGGGGAACACCGGCGCGCCGCGGTCCTCGGCGAACAGCGGTCCGTCGGCGTGCTTGCCCAGCAGACGCGGTGCGCCGGGCACGCCGTAGAGCGCGGAGCGCAGCTGATCCTCGAGCAGCGGTCGCTTCTCCTCGACCACCAGCACCGTCGACAGCCCGAGCGCGAACCGACGCGCGATCGTCGGATCGAGCGGCCAGACCAGACCGACCTTGAGCGTGCGGATGCCGAGCGACTCCAGCCGTGCGGCGTCCAGCTCGAGCGCGACGAACGCCTGCTGCACGTCCTGCCAGGCCTTGCCCGCGGCGACGATCCCCAGCCGGGCGCCGTCGCCCGCCCCGCCCAGCCGGTCGAGTCGGTTGGCGCGGGCATACGCGAGCACGCGATGCAGCTTGTGATGATGGAGCCGGTCCTCCTGCGGCAACGCGGTATCCATCGCGGCGCGCGCGTGAACGCCGCCTTCGGGCGCGCCGGGCGAGCCGGGGGGAGGCTCGGGCGGGAGCACGATGTGCGGCGAGTCGGGCGCGACCCGCACCGAGCCCCCGCCCTCGACCACATCGGTGACCACCTTCATGCCGGTCCAGCAGCCGCTGAACCGGCTCATCGCGATCCCGTGCAGCCCGTAATCGAGCAGTTCCTGCGCGTTGCTCGGGTAGAGCAGCGGGATCGCCGCGGCGACGAAGTTCAGATCCGAGTAGTTGGCGACCGTCGAGGACTTCGCACCGTGGTCGTCGCCGGCGAGCGCGAGCACGCCGCCGGCCGGCGAGGTGCCCGCCAGGTTCGCGTGGCGGAACGGATCGCCCGAGCGATCGACGCCCGGTCCCTTGCCGTACCAGATGCCGAAGACACCGTCGACCTTCGCCCCAGGGAACACGCCGACGTACTGCGCGCCCCACAGTGCGGTCGCGGCCAGGTCCTCGTTGACGCCGGGACGAAACACCACGCCATGACGCTCGAGCACGTCCCGAGCTGCCCACAGCTCCATGTCGTACCGGCCGAGCGGCGAGCCGCGGTAGCCGGAGACATAACCGCCGGTGTTCAGGCCCTGGGCCGCATCGCGCAGACGCTGCTGGATCGGCAGGCGCACCAGCGCCTGGGTGCCGGTCAGGTACAGCCAGCCTTCGGGGGCGGTGTATCGGTCGCTCAGGCTGGCGAGCTGACGCAGGCCGTCGGTCGGCGCGTTCATCGAAGGTCGTCTCCCGGTGCGGCGCACGATCCGCGCCCCTGTCCCGACGCATGGTACCCGCAGGACCCCGCGGGCAGCGCACACTTGACGCCGCTCAAGCCCGGTTCCCGCCAAGGCCCCACAATCGAGCCCGTCGGTCCGCGCCGCGGGCCGCCGCATCTCGGGAGCCCGTCCGATGGACCTCCGCACGATCTGCGCCGCAGTGCTGCTCGCGACCGCCTGGACCGCCGACGCGGCCGCGCAGCCCCTGTCCCCGGCCGAACTCGGCCGTCGCGAGTTCGAGTCGAACTGCGCGACCTGTCACGGCATCGACGCACGGGGCGACGGGCCGATGAAACCCTTCCTCGCACACGAGCCCAGCGACCTCACGACGCTGGCGCGCCGCCGCGGCGGCCGGTTCCCGGCGTCGCAGCTCGCCGATCTGATCGACGGTCGCGGCCTGGTCGGCCCGGGCCCGCACGGCACCCGCGAGATGCCGATCTGGGGCCGGGTCTACCGCGAGCAGACCGACGCGCAGCTCTCGCCGCTGCCGCCCGAGTGGAGCGTCCGCGGCCGCATCCTCGCGCTGGTCAAGTACCTCGAGACGCTGCAGCAGCCGTGAGGCCCCGGCCCGGGGGCGACCGCGCTCAGCGCGGATCGACACCGCCCGATGCCTCGGACTCGGAGGGCTCTGCCGGTGCCTTGCTCACCGCGCTGATGAAGCCGGACAGCCAGATGCCGAGTTCGTACAGGATGACCAGGGGAATCGCGAGCATGAACTGCGAGAGCACGTCCGGCGGCGTCAGCACCGCCGCGACCACGAACGCGCCGACGATCACGTAACGGCGTGCGTCGCGCAGCTGCTGCGGCGTGACCATGCCCAGCTTGACCAGCAGCATCTGCACGACCGGCACTTCGAAGGTCAGCCCGAAGCCGAAGAAGATCGCCAGCGTGAAGTCCCAGTACTTTTGGAGGTCCTGCAGCGTCTCGGCACCAGTCTGCGCCGAGAACGAGACGAAGAACTTGTAGGCGGCCGGCAGCACGAACAGGTACGCGAACGAGATGCCCACCAGCAGGAAGAACACGCTGGAGACGATCAGCGGCAGCGCGAAGCGCTTCTCGTGCTCGTACAAGCCCGGCGCGACGAACGCCCAGGCCTGGTAGAGCAGCCAGGGCAGCGATAGCAGCACGGCGGTCAGGAACGCGACCTTGGTCAGCGTGAAGAACGCGCCCGCCTGGTCGGTGAAGATCGGCTTCGTCCCGGGCGGCAGCGCCTCGTACAGCGGCTGCGACAGGAACTTCATGATGTCGCCGCTGAAGTAGAAGCACACGCCGAACAGGAGCAGCACCACGATCAGCGAGCGGACCATCCGGTCGCGCAGTTCCACCAGGTGCGAGATGAAGTTCTCGTCCTGCGCCGGATCCACGTCCGACTTGGCCTTGCGGCTGAACAGCTTGGGCAGCGCCACGGGCCGACCTCAGCGGTGCAGCGGCCGGCGAGGCCGCTTGATGCCGAGCTCCTTCTCGCGCTCGATCCGCCGGTCCTTGATCTTCTCGCGCTGTCGCCGCACCGCATAGACCTTGTCCCAGTCGGTCTGCGGCTGTGCGGCGGTGCCCGACAGCGTCTGGTTGACCTCGTCGAGCTGGGTTTGCATGCCGGAGACGGTCGACTCGACCGAACTCTTGAGGTCGTTGGCGGCGTCGGTGATCTGGGTCTGGATGCCGCGCAGCTCGGACAGCTCCATCTGCCGGTTGATGTCCGTCTTCACGTCGTCGACGTAGCGGCGCAGCTTGCCCATCCATTGGCCGACCTGCTTGGCGACCTTGGGCAGGCGCTCGGGGCCGAGCACCACCAGGGCGACCACCGCCAGCACCATCATCTCCGAGAAGCCGATGTCGAACATGACACCCTAAACGAAACGAGCGGCCGGGGCCGCTCGCGAGTCGATCGGATCGCTCGGGGGCCGGGGCCGGCCCCGCCCGCGCTCAGGCCTTGGGCTTGACGTCGACGTCGATGGTCTTCTTCGCGTCCGCGGCGGCGGCCGCATCCGCGGTGCCTTCCTTGACGCCGTCCTTGAACCCCTTCACCGCGCCGCCCAGGTCCTGGCCGATGTTGCGCAGCTTCTTCGTACCGAACACCAGCATGATGATCACCAAGACGATCAGCCAGTGCCAAATGCTCATCGCACCCATGTCGCTCTCCTGATCAGGCGGGCTTCAGCCCGCCGCGAAGCGGCTCCGGCCCGCCCAGCACGTGCATGTGGAGATGATACACCTCCTGCCGGCCGACCCGCCCCGTGTTGATGATGCTGCGAAAGCCGTCGGCCGCCCCCTGTTCCCGCGCGAGCCGCCCGGCCATTCCGAGCATCCGACCGAGCACGTCGGCGTGCGCGAGGTCCGCGTCGTACAGGTTCTCGAGGTGGCGCTTGGGCACGATCAGGAAGTGCACCGG
>JBIKMO010000349.1:0-4565 GCA_044359175.1 Burkholderiaceae bacterium
CCGATGGCGCGCCACTTCCGAGGCTCCGGTCACATCGTCCGATTCATCGAGTTCATGGACGTGGGCGCCTCCAACGGCTGGCGCCTGGACGACGTGGTGCCGAGCCGCGAGGTGATCGCCCGCATCGCTGCGCACCATCCGCTCGAACCGCTGGATCCGAACTACGCCGGGGAGGTCGCCGAGCGTTGGCGCTACCGGGACGGGGCCGGGGAGATCGGCGTGATCTCCTCGGTGACGCAGCCGTTCTGCGCCGACTGCTCGCGGGCGCGCCTGTCGACCGAGGGTCGGCTCTACGGGTGCCTGTTCGCGGCGGTCGGGTACGACCTGCGCGCACTGCTGCGAGGCGGTGTCGACGACGCCCACCTGTCGGGCGCGATCGCCCAGCTGTGGCGGCACCGGGGCGACCGGTACTCGGAGATCCGCTCGTCGCAGACCGCCGGACTGCGCCGGATCGAGATGAGCTACATCGGCGGCTGACCCGCCGCGTCGGTCCGTGCCGCCGATCGAACTGACCCACCACGCGCGGCCGGCGACCACGGTGGTCGACGCGATCGACGAGACCGGCCGGGTGCTGGCGACACCGATCGCCGGCGAGCACGCCTTGACGCTGTATCTGGACAAGCGCGAACTGGTCACGTTGATGACGCTCGGAGCCGCCCCCGAGCATCTCGCGCTCGGCTGGCTGCGTAACCAGCGCCTGGTCGCCGCCCCCGACGAGCTCGCGTCGGTTCAGGTCGACTGGGATACCGGTGCGGTCGCGGTCACCTCGCGCAGCCTGCGCGACCGCGGTGTCCCGCTGTGGGAGCGCGGCGACAGCGCGCTCGAGGCGCGACTGTCGCGGCGCACCGTAACCACCGGCTGCGGCCAGGGCACCGTGTTCGGCGATCTGATGAACAGCCTCGACGCCGGGCCGCTGCCTCCCGGGGGCCGGGTCACCGACGTCGCGGTCCTCGCGGTGATGGATTTGGTCCGGCGACACGAATCCGTCTACAAGGTCGCCGGCGCGGTTCACGGCTGCGCACTGTGCACCAACCCCTCCGACGGTTCGCCCCGCATCCTGGACTTCGTCGAGGACGTCGGCCGACACAACGCGGTCGATGCGATCGCAGGCCGCATGTGGGTCGAGGGGATCGACGGCGGCGACAAGATCTTCTACACGACCGGCCGCCTCACCTCGGAGATGGTCATCAAGTGCGCTCAGATGGGCATCCCGGTGCTGCTGTCGCGCTCGGGCCTGACCGGCATGGGCCACGCGATCGCGCGCCGCGTGGGCATCACGATGATCGGACGCTGCCAGGGGCGGCACTACCTGCTGTTCACCGGCCAAGACCGATTCGTGCGCGTGGCGCCGACCCGATGACCGCGGTTCCTTCGCGCGACGCGATCGCGGGCGTGGTCCTGGCCGGTGGCCTCGGTCGCCGCATGTCCGGCGATGGCCGTGGCGAGGACAAGGGGCTGCGGGCGTTTGCGGGCCAGCCGCTCGCCGCGCACGCGATCGCGCGCCTCGCGCCCCAGGTCGGCGCGCTCGCGATCAATGCCAACCGTAACCTCGAGGCGTGGCGCAGCTACGGGTTGCCGGTGATCCCGGACCGGCTCGCGGGCTTCGCCGGGCCGCTTGCCGGGCTGCATGCCGCGATGACCTGGGCCGACACGCCCTGGATCGCCACCGTGCCGTGCGACTCGCCGATGCTGCCGGTCGATCTGGTGGCCCGCCTGGCGCAGGCGGTGGCCGCGGCAGACGCGCAGGTCGCGGTTGCACGGACCGGCAGTCGTGCGCATCCGGTGTTCGCGCTGGTTCAGCGCGCCCTCGCCGCGGATCTCGAGCGCTTCCTCGCGTCGGGCCGGCGACGGATCGACGCCTGGTACGCGCCGCTGCGTGTCGCCGAGGTACTGTTCGAGGACGAACGCGCGTTCGTCAACATCAACACGCCGGACGATCTGCGGCGGCTCGAGGCCGACGCCGCGTCCCCGTCCGCTCCGACTTCGGATCCGTGATGAGCGACCTGCCCAGACTCGCCGACATCGTCTCCTGCCTGGCGGACTACGATCCAGGGGCGCTGCCAGTCGCCCGCGCGCAGCAGGTGATCGAACGGCTGGTGGTGCCGATCGACTGCGTCGAGCGTGTCGCGATCCGGGCCTCGTTCGAGCGTGTGCTCGCGCGCGACGTCGACTCGCCGATCGACGTACCCGCGCACGACAACTCCGCGATGGACGGCTGGGCCGTACGGGCCGAGGACCTGGTCACCGACCGCGAAACCGAACTGTTCGCGGTCGGCACCGCGTACGCCGGCGTTGCATTCCCGGGTCGGGTCGAACCTGGACGGGCGGTTCGGGTGATGACCGGTGCCGTGATGCCCGAGGGGACGGACACCGTGGTCGTGCAGGAGGTGGTCCGCGTCGACGGCGATCGGGTCTGGATTCCCGCAGGACAGCAGCGCGGCCAGAACCGCCGCCTGCGCGGCGAGGACCTGCGCGCCGGGCGCCCCGCGCTGCACGCCGGCCGTCGGCTCGGCCCCGCCGACCTCGGACTGCTCGCGTCGCTCGGCGTGGCCGAGGTGCCGGTACAGCGGCGCCTTCGGGTGGCGTTCTTCTCGACCGGCGACGAACTGCGCTCGATCGGGCAGCCCCTGGATCCGGGCTGCGTGTACGACTCGAACCGCTACACGCTGTTCGGCATGCTGTCCCGGCTGGGCGTCGATCTGCTCGATCTTGGCGTGGTGCGAGATTCGCCCGAAGCACTCGAGGCCGCGATGCGAACCGCAGCCGGCCACGCCGACGCGATCGTGTCCTCCGGCGGCGTCTCGGTCGGCGAGGCGGACTTCACGCGCGAGGTGATGGACCGTCTCGGCGAGGTCGCATTCTGGCGGATCGCGATGCGCCCGGGCCGCCCGATGGCGGTGGGTCGCGTCGGCAGCGCGTGCTACTTCGGGCTGCCGGGTAACCCGGTGGCCGTGATGGTGACCTTCCTCTTCTTCGTGCGCGATGCGCTCATCCGGATGTCCGGAGCCGACCCGCGCCCGGTGCTGCCGATCCGCGCACGCAGCGCCCAGCGGCTGCGCAAGCGACCCGGCCGCACCGAGTACCAGCGTGCGATCGTCGCTCGCGATGACGACGGGGTGCCGCTCGCGCGCGTCACCGGCTCGCAGGGCTCGGGCGTTCTGCGCTCGATGAGCGAGGCCAACTGCCTGCTCGTGCTTCACCACGATCAGGGCGACGTGGCTGCGGGCGATTGGGTCGACGCGATCCCGTTCGACGGCCTGCTGTAGGGCGACGCGGACAGACGCCCGCTGCTCCGCCTGCGCGAGCCGGGCGCCCGGTCAGTGGTGGATCGCGCGGCGGGCGACCAGCCAGCCGTCGCGATCCGCGTAGATCCAGTCCCCGGGGTGCACCGTCAGCCCGGCGAAGCCGAGCACGACGTCGAGCTCACCCAAGCCACGCTTTTCACTGCGTCGAGGCATCAGGTGAAGCGCACGGATCCCCACGCGGCAGGCGTCCAGCTCGTCCGCGTCGCGAACGCAACCGTTGACCACGACCCCCGACCAGCGGTTGTGTTCGGCGAGCTTGCCCAGGTTGCCGCCGAGCAGTGCGCAGCGAAGGCTCGCACCGCCGTCGACCACCAGCACCCGACCATCACCTGGCTGCTCGAGCGTCCTGCGCACCAGCGAATTGTCATCAGGCACGCGCAGGGTCACGCACGGACCCGCGAATCGCGCGACCGCCCCGAGCGTGATCCATGGCGGCGGCGCGACCTGAAGCAGGCCGGAGCGCAGCTCGTCCTCGTGGCGGTCGCACAGATCGGTCGTCGACAGTGCGACGGGCGCATCCACGGTACGCTCCGTTACGTTCGCGACCTGCGCGAAACCTCAGCGACGCGAGCGCAACGACCCCGGCAAGCTCGCGTAGAACGCGGCCAGGTTGTCGATGTCGGCGCGGGACAGCGCCTGCGCCTGCGCCGCCATGATGGCGTTCTTACGCGCACCGCTCTGGTAATCGAGCAGCGAGCGCACGAGGTAGTCCCGATGCTGGCCGGCCAGCCTGGGGTACGACGGATCGATCGGGGTGTTGCCGTCCTTGCCGTGGCAGGCCGCGCAGACCCCGTCGGCCTTGGCCTTGCCGGCGGTGATGTCGCGAGCGTAAGCCGAGGACCATCCGGTCGTCGCGGCGGTGACCACCGCGACCGTCAACAGCAACTTGGACATCGTCGGTGCGGTGTTCGGAGGGCGCATGTCGGAAATCACTTCGTGCCGTAGTGCGCGGCCAGGTCCGCGATGTCCTGGTCGGTCAGACTGCCCGCGATCGCGCGCATCGTGGGGTGACTGCGATCGCCCTTGCGGTAGGCCTGCAGCGCCGCCTCGATGTACTTCGCGGTCTGACCGGTGATCATGGGCACGCTGAACACGTGGGGGAAGGACGCCTTGTAGCCAGGAATCTCGTGACATCCGATGCACATCGATGCCTTGCCGCGCCCCGCCTCGGCGTTGCCCGCCGGGCCCTGCGCCAGCGCGCCTGAGCAGGCGACCGCAAGGCCTGCGGCGAGCACGCGCAGAGGCGTGCGGAACCGGATC
>JBIKMO010000351.1:0-4541 GCA_044359175.1 Burkholderiaceae bacterium
GCCAGAGCACGTCGCTGCGTCCGTCGCCGTTGTAGTCGGCCGCGCCGTCGATCGCCGACCACTCGGGCCCCACACCCGGCAGGAACGAGGCGCCCTGGATCGCGCCCCCGTTCATCCGCCAGATCGCGATCACGCCGTTGGCGTTGCGCCAGAGCACGTCGCTGCGGCCGTCGCCGTCGTAGTCGCCGCCGCCGGAGACGATGCTCCACTCGGCGGGCACGGTCGCCGGAAAGAAGGTGCCCGCGATCGTCGTGCCGTTCATCCGCCAGATCGCTACGGTGCCGGCGCCGTTGCGCCAGAGGATGTCAGAGCGGCCGTCGCCGTCGTAGTCGCCGCGACCGTCGTGAATCGTCCAGTCGGCGGGTACCGCGCCCAGCACGGCCGAACCGAGCAGCGTGCCGCCGTTCATCAGCCACACGGCGACCGTGCCGTCGACGTCGCGCCAGAGGATGTCGGAGCGGCCGTCGCCGTTGTAGTCGCCGCTGGTGTCGATCACGCGCCAGCCCGGCCCGACGTCGAACTGGTTCTGCGCGGCAATCTGCGCGCCGCTCATCGACCAGCGCAGCAGCGTGCCGGCCGCATTGATCTGGTAGACGTCGGCACGACCGTTACCGTCGGCATCCACGCCCCGGCTGGCGACCGCCTTGGTCTGTACGCCGGACGACGCGGTGACCGTGGATGCACCGGTCGGGTCGTCGGTGCCACCGCAGGCGGCGATCAGCCCCGACGCGACGATGATGCACAGGCGCATGCGCGAGTTCGACGTCGACATGGTGACTTTTCCCGAAGCCGATCGTCCGCCGCTGCGCGCTCAGCCAGTCCGGCGTGCGAGGAGGCGCGGATTTAACCACGCGGATCGCGCCTTGTCAGCCGTCGAGCGGAGAGGCGACCGTTCGTTCACCGCGATCCGACCCGATGGACGGCCGCAGCGCCGGGGGCCGACCGCTTCGCGGGGCTCGGTGTTCGGCGCGCCGACACCCCGATCGGGGCAGGCCGTTGATGACCTCGGGAATCGAGGTACAGATGCCATGCGGAGCCTCGCGATGATGGTGCCCGTGGTCTGGGTGAATTGGGGACTGGGCATGGTGCTGCTGGTCGTGCTGGCGGCGGGCGCGACCCTGCTGGTCGGGCGGCTGCGGGCCCGGCGCGCGTGACGGTGTCGGTTCAGTCGGATCGATCGCGGCCAGGACGGATGCTGTGAACCTGCTTCTCTGAGGTGCTGCAGTTCTGCGATGCCGCAACCGTGACGACCGCTGTCAGCATCTCGAGCCGCCGCGTCATCACCTTGCCGGTCGAGCTGAGCCAGGCGCTCGGCGTCAAGGCCGATGACCCCCTGATCGCCGAGACGACGCCGGAGGGCCCGTTACGGCGCGCGGCGCTCACGCTGCCTGTCGAGGTGTAGACGGCCCCGCGCGAACGCGAGTTCGACGCTGCCGAGGCCGAGCTGGCGGCCGAGCGGGTGTCGGTTGCACCGGCGCGTCGCGCGAGGGGCCGTGGCTGAGTCGGCCGCTCGATGCAGGTGTTCGACATCGACATGCAGCGCTGCCCGAGGTGCGGCGACGGGCAGGTGAAGATCATTGCGGCGAGCCTCGAGCGTGCGGTGATCGGGAAGAGCCTCACGCACTTGGGGCTGGAGCCGCCGCCGCCGCTGACCGGACCGGCCCGCCCGCCCCGAGCGGGCGGGCCGCGTCGGACCGATACATGGTCCGCGGTGTTCGGTAACCTCGAGCCCGGCGCGCTGCCGGCGGGCGACGCGGCGCACGCGCGGCGGTGGGAGACTGGCGATGGACGGGCCGCGCGCGCCAGAGGGCATCCGGGAAACGCTGGCGCGGTGTCTGCGTGTCGTGCGGCGAGGGGCGCGCCCACGGTCACTCGGCCGGCGTGCCGCTGCGGCGCGTGCCCGAGGGGATCGGCTACGGGCTGATGCTGCGGCATCGCCGCGTTCCGGAGGCGCCCCGGCCAGCTCGAGGACGAGGTCGCGATGCGCCTGCTGGACGTGAGCAACGGCGTGCGCGCGGTGATGTCGGGCGAGGCTTGGTCGGCAACGACTGGACGATGGTAGCTTCTGGAAGCTACCATCCGGCGATGCTCGCCGTCGGCCTCAAGGAATTGAAGAATCGCCTCAGCGAATACGTGCGCATCGCCGCGCGCGGCGAAACCGTGCTCGTCACCGACCGCGACCGGGTCGTCGCACAGCTGGGTCCTCCGCTGCCCGAGCGCAGCGTCGTGATCGCCGACGCACGGCTGGCGGAGGCGGTCCGTCGCGGCTGGCTGTCGCCGCCGCTGCTGGGCGAGGTCGCGACGCCGCCCCCCCGCCTGCCGGTGGCCCGGTTCGACGAGGTGCTGGACGAGCTCGCCCGCGATCGCGAAGATCGATGATCTACCTCGACACCTCGGTGGCGCTGGCGCACCTGCTGGCCGAGGAACGCGTGCCGCCCGCCGAGCTGTGGGCGAATACGCTCGTGTCCAGCCGCCTGCTCGAGTACGAGTTGTGGGCTCGCGTGCATGCGCGCAGGCTGTCGCAAACCCACGGACCGTTGGTGCGTGAGCTGCTCGGCCGCATCGCGCTGGTGGAGCTCGCTCCCCCGGTGCTCGCGCGTGCAGTCGAAGCATTCCCTGCACCGGTTCGGACGCTCGACGCATTGCATCTCGCGTCGCTGGACTTCCTGCGCGAACAGGGTCAGGACGTCGCACTCGCGAGCTACGACGCACGGATGCTGGCCGTGGCCCGCCGCCTGTCCATCACGATCGCGGCGCTCTGACGTCCGGGCGTTGCGCGGTCAGCCGAGCCCGTTGGTCGCGTAGCGCGTCGGACCGATCTCGCCGTGCGACGGCCGGCACCGGCTCGGATCCGCACGGGCTCCGTCGATCGGCTCGGAGTCTGTGAGCCCGTCGTCGGTCGCGACTCCGAACGTGGGCCACGGTTCACACACGCAGACATGACGTGGGCGACCGGGCGGCACGAGAGGCCGGTTGCACTCCATCCCCCGTCGTGGACCTCGAGACGCAGGCGCTCGCGTCTGGCCGACGCCGAGCGCCAGGGCGTGGCGGCCTGCTGCGTCACCGTCGATCCTGCGGGGCACGATGGCCTGCGCCGGAGGTGCCCGCTGCACCGCTATCGCTTGATCGAGGACCTGCCGCCACCGCCGGCGGTGCTCGCGGAGGTCTGCACGTCGCTGGCGGGTCGTTCTTGAGGACCGGGCACCAACAGCAGCAACGTGTCCCGTGGCCTGACCCACGGCGGTCGCACGGCGACGCGTTCCTGGAACTAGAATTCCGAAGGTTGAAGCAGTCATGCGCGGCCACGGCGCCCGCTCGTCCCATGAAGAGGCCCGCATGAACGCCCAGGATCCCGCCGTCCTCGACCGCCTCGCGCTGTGGGTGGGGCCGCTGCCCCCGCCCGACACGCTGCCCGACCCGTATCCGTTTGAGACCTGCGCACCTGCACGCGAGGGCTTCGCCGAGCGCGACGGTGTGAGGCTCTGGTGGGGCGTGTTCGGCGAGTCGGGCCCGTGGCTGGTGTTCCCGCCGCTGAACCAGGTCGCGCATGCGAGCGCGCACAAGGGCGTCGTCCCCCATCTGTCGAACCACTTCCGCGTGCTGGTCACCGACCCGCGCGGCAACGGCCGATCGGACCGCCCGCGCGATCCCGAGGCCTACGGCTTCGACGCCGCGTACGAGGACTTCGTCGCGGTGCTCGACGCGGCCGGCGTGGATTGCGCGTCGCTGGTCGCGATCTCGGCCAATACGCTGCTGTCGCTGCGCCTTGCGGCCGAGCGGCCCGAGCGCGTCGAGCGGCTGGTGGTCGCGGGCGGCTTCCTTGCGCGGATGGTTCGCGGCACGCCGGGCGAGGCCGCTGCGAAACGGATGGACGAGGCGATCGAGCGCGACTGGCCGGGCTACGTCGAGGGCTTCTGGCGCGTGGTGTTCACCGAGCCGCATTCGACCAAGCCCTTCGAGGACGGAGCGCGCTACACCTGCGGCGCGACGCCGCAGGTGCATCGGCTGACGCGGCGCTGCTGGGTCGACGTCGACACGACGCCCTTCGCACGGCGCGTGCGCTGCCCGACCCTCGTGATCCATGGCGAGACCGATGCGCGCGTGCCCTACGACTGGGGCCGCGCGGTCGCCGAGGCCGTGCCGGGCGCGCGCCTCACCACGATCGTCGCGGGCGGCCATCTGCCGAGCGTGCGCGACCCGGTCGCCTTCTGTCGGATGATCCGCGACTTCTGCGATCCGCCGCGCGTTCGCGAGCGCTGGACCCGCGCGATGGCGCGCCCGTCGCGGGTGCTCTTCATATCCAGCCCGATCGGCCTCGGCCACGTGCAGCGAGATCTCGCGATCGCGCGCGCGATGCGCGCCGCACGGCCCGAGCTGCAGGTCGACTGGTTCACCGTCGACCCGGCGGCGACCTACCTCGAGCGCGAGGGCGAGCGCGTGCATCCGATCACGAAGCGGCTGGCCAACGAGAGCCGGCACTTCGAGCGGCAGGCGGGTGAGCACGACCTGCAGGCCTTCTTCGCGCTGCGCACCATGGACGA
>JBIKMO010000352.1:0-4529 GCA_044359175.1 Burkholderiaceae bacterium
CCGCGCACGCCGGGGGCCAGGTACTGGTACGGACGCCCCCAGGGGTCGTTGGGCACCTTGTCCAGGTACGACTTCCAGTTGTTGGGGACTGGCCCGCTCGTGGGCCTCGTCACCAGCGCCTGAAGCCCCTGCTCGGTGGACGGGTAGCGCATGTTGTCGAGCCGGTAGAGCCTCAGCGCCTGCATGATCTGCGCGATGTCCTGCTTGGCTGCGACCACACGCGCCTCGTCGGGTCGGGTCATCACGCGCGGCACCACGAGCGCGGCGAGCACCCCGAGGATCATGATCACGACCATCAGCTCGATCAGCGTGAAGCCGTGTGCCCGCCGCCCGGCCGCCCGGCGTCCGCCTCGCATGACGCGCCATCCATCGATCATCGTCTGTCGGCTCCGCCCGGGCGGGTCGTTTTGCAAGCGTTTATCATAGCAGCGGCTCAGCCGCCAGCCCTGGCGCGCAGGCCTCGTCGATCGGCCCGAACCGACCATGCGACTCCGTCTGCCGCTCGCCCGCATCGTGGCCGTCGCGCTGTTCGCGTCGCTGTGCGCGATCGTGGCAGGCTGGGGACTCGTACTGCTCGCCCCGCGTGCCCCGGTGGCGCCGGCCGGGGCGGTCGCGCAGGCGCAGCCGCCGGCCGACCTGACGCTCGCTGGCCAGCTTTTCGGCGGCGCCCCGGTGGCCGGTGCGGGGCCCGCGACGGCCGCCGCTGCCTCGAACATCCAGGTGGCCGGCGTGCTCGCCGCGGGCGCGCGCAGCGTCGCCCTGCTCGCGATCGACGGCAAGCCCGCCCGGCCGTTCGCGATCGGCGAGACCGTGGCCGACGGTCTGGCGGTCCGGTCCGTGAGCGCCGCCGAGGTGGTGCTCGATCGGGGCGGCACCGCGATGCGGCTCCCGGCGCCGCCCGGGGGCTCGATCGACGTGCTCACCTCCGGGCCGCAGCGCGGCGCACCGACCTCGAGCCCGGCCGCGCCGCCCCCGCCGGTACGCCCGCTACCGCCTGCGGGTGCGGCAGCCGCGGTCGCCCAGCCCCTGCCGGTGCCGGGCATGGGCGGGACCCCGATGCAGATGTCACCGTCCTCGGTTCCGCCCGGCGCCCCGATGCAGGGCATCGTCGCGCCGCCGGCCGGCGCGATCGCCCCGCCGACCGTCCCTCAGCCACAATGACCCCGCGGCGGCCGTGGGCCGCGCGGGCCGCTACAATGCGCTGCGCAAAGCGCTCCGAGCGCTCGGCCCCACCTCCTCCCGTTTCGTGCCCGTGAGCTTGACCGCGCCCCGCAAGTCCTTCCGCGAGACCCAGTTCGAGCTGCGCGAGGAGGCGATCCTCGATGCGACGAACCGCCTGCTCGCGGGCAAGGGGTACGAGGCGATGTCGATGGATGACATCGCCGCCGAGGTCGGCGTCGCCAAGGGCAGCCTGTACAAGCACTTCGAGTCCAAGGAGTCGCTCGCCGCCGCGGTGATGGTCCGCCTGCTCGAGCAGACGGCGGCCGCGCTCGACGCGCTCCCCCCGGACCGGCCCGCGATCGAGCGGCTCGAGTCGCTGCTGCGCTGGACGCTCACGCAGCGGCTGTCGGGCAGCGTGCCCCACCTGCCGTCGACCAGTCCGCTGCTGCAGCAGGGGCTGACGTCGAACCGTCGGTACATCGACACGCTGATGGCGCTGTCCGAGCAGATCGGCGCGCTGATCGCACAGGCGCGGGCCGACGGTCAGCTGCGGGCCGGGCTGCGCGACGAGTTCGTGCTGTACACGCTGTACGCGCGCACCTGCGACCCCACGCTCGAGTACCTGAAGGCCGGCGGCGCGATGACCGACGCCGAGATCGTCGAGGCGATGGTCGGGACGTGCTTCCACGGCCTGTCCGCCTGAAGACGGGAAGCGAGGCTGCGGTGCGCGCCTACCACGATCTGATGCGTCACGTGCTGGAGCACGGCGTCGAGAAAGCCGACCGCACCGGGACCGGCACCCGTTCCGTGTTCGGCTGGCAGATGCGATTCGATCTCGCCGAAGGGTTCCCGCTGGTCTCGACCAAGAAGCTCCACGTGAAGTCGATCGTCCACGAGCTGCTGTGGTTCCTGTCCGGCTCGACCAACGTCGCCTACCTGCGCGAGCACGGCGTGTCGATCTGGGACGAGTGGGCGGACGAACGCGGCGAACTGGGCCCGGTCTACGGGCGGCAGTGGCGCTCCTGGCCGACCGCAGACGGCCGCCAGGTCGATCAGATCTCTGACGTGATCCAACGGATCCGCACCGACCCGGATTCCCGCCGGCTGATCGTGTCCGCCTGGAACGTCGGCGAGCTGCCGGCGATGGCGCTCGCCCCGTGCCATGCGCTCTTCCAGTTCTACGTCGCTGGGGGCCGACTGTCCTGTCAGCTGTACCAGCGCAGCGCGGACATCTTCCTCGGTGTGCCCTTCAACGTCGCGTCCTACGCGCTGCTCACGCACCTGGTCGCGCACCAGTGCGACTTGGTCGCGGGCGATTTCGTCTGGACCGGCGGCGACTGCCACCTGTACTTGAATCACCTGCAGCAGGCCCGAGAGCAGCTGTCGCGCGAGCCTTACCCGCCGCCCCGGCTCGTGCTTCACCGCCGCCCGCCGTCGATCCTCGAGTACCGCTACGAGGATGTCGAGGTGCTCGACTACCGCGCCCACCCGCACATCAAGGCGCCGGTGGCGGTCTGAACCCGAGCCCGTGGCGCGGATCACGCTGATCGTCGCACGCGCCCGCAACGGCGCGATCGGCCGCGACGGCCGGCTGCCCTGGCACCTGCCCGAGGACCTGCACCACTTCAAGGCGAGCACCCTGGGCCATCCGGTGGTGATCGGCCGGCGCACCTTCGAGTCGATCGGCCGGCCGCTTCCCGGGCGACGCACGCTGGTGGTCACCACCGACCCGCACTGGGCATGGCCCGGATGCGAACGCGCCGGCTCGCTGCCGGAGGCGCTGGCCCGATGCGCGGACGCCGGCGAGGTGTTCGTCGCCGGAGGCGCGCGTCTGTACGCCGAGGCGATGCCGATCGCCAACCGGCTGCTGGTCACCGAGGTGGAGCTCGATGCCGACGGCGACGTATTCTTCCCACCGATCGACCCCGCGCGCTGGCGGCTCGTCGGCAGCACCGAGCACGTCAGTCGCACCGGCTTGCGCTATGCGATCGGTACCTGGGAACCCCGTCCGGGCGGGGCTGGCGCGGCGACGACCGCGTGATAGAGTGCCCGGCACGCGGCGGGCCGGAGCTGGCCCGCTCGCACGCCCACACGAGGAGAGTCCGTCGATGATCAAGATCAAGACCCTGCTGGGTGCGGGGACGCTGGCGATGAGCCTGGCGTTCGGCACCGTCCAGGCCGAGGCCCTGCGCTGGGGTGCGCAGAACGACATCCTGACGCTCGATCCGCATTCGCAGAACCACGCGACCACGAATGCGATCCTGATGCACACCTACGAAGGCCTGACTCGGTACAACAAGAAATACGAGGTGGAGCCCTCGCTGGCCACCAGCTGGCAGCAACTGTCGCCGACCCAGTGGCGCTTCAACCTGCGCAAGGGCGTGACCTTCCACGACGGCTCGCCGTTCACGGCGGACGACGTGGTGTTCTCGTTCGATCGGATCCGACAGCCGCAGGGCACGATGCAGATCTACGTGACCGGCATCCGTGAGGTCCGCAAGGTCGACGACCACACGGTCGATCTGATCCTGGATGCGCCGCAGCCGATCCTGCTGCGCAACATCATCGACTTCCGCATCATGAGCCGGGCCTGGGCTCAGAAGAACAACTCGCTGAAGGTCCAGGACTACAAGGCGCGCGAGGACACGTTCGCATCTCGCAACACCAACGGCACCGGGCCCTACATCATCAACGGCTGGTCGCCCGACCAGCGCATCGTGATGTCGAACAACGAGAAGTGGTGGGGCAAGAAGGACGGCAACGTCACGCGGGTGACCTACACGCCGGTGCGTGCCGATGCGACGCGGGTCGCGGCGCTGCTCTCCGGCGAGATCGACATGGTCACCGACCTGCCCACGCAGGACGTCAGCCGCCTGAAGCAGAACCCGAACCTGAAGGTGGTCGAGGGCCACGAGGTGCGCACCATCTACATCGCGATGGATCTGCACTCCAACGAGCTCAAGTACAGCAGCGTCAAGGGTCGTAACCCGTTCAAGGACGTACGGGTGCGGCAAGCGCTGAGCATGGCGGTCGACCGTCCTGCGATCCAGCGCACCATCATGCGCGGCCTCTCGATCCCGACCAGCATCATGGTGGCGCCGGGCGTCAACGGCTGGTTCAAGGAAGGCGACCAGGTCAAGGGCGCGGACGTCGAAGGGGCCCGAAAGCTGCTCGCCGAGGCCGGCTATCCGAACGGCTTCGACTTCCAGCTGAACTGCCCGAACAACCGCTACGTCAACGACGAGGAGATCTGCACCGCGCTCGTGGGCATGTGGGCGCGCATCGGAGTGCAGGTGAAGGTCGCCGCCGAACCGATGGCGAGCTTCATCGCGAAGGTTCAGAACTTCGACAGCAGCGCCTACCTGCTC
>JBIKMO010000095.1:0-15351 GCA_044359175.1 Burkholderiaceae bacterium
CCTGGATGATCGAAAACAAGTCCACCTCCGACGCGGTTTGCGCCGCGCCCGTCCGGGCGGCGCGCCGCAGCGGGTGGATTCTCCGCGTTTCGGGTCGCCTCGGGCAAGTCGGCCGGCCCCGGCGCCGGGCGTCGGAGGCGCGGCTATCCCCACAGCCTGTGGACAACTCTGTGCATCACCTGCGGCGGCGTCCCGCGATCCCGCACGCCGACTGGCTCCGCTGGGTTTGCTGAAGATTTGCGCACTCATTATATTCAATGATTTCAATGATTTGCAACGAGACTCCGCGGGTCTCGGGGCGGGGCGGGGCGCGATGACGAAAAGGCGTCGCGTGTGGATAGGTTCAGCCTCGGGAGGCGCTTGAACACGCGTTCGGAGGCCGCCGAGCCCGGCGCGGGCCGTGAGGTGGTGTCGGTCGGCCAGCTGAACAGAGCGGTCGCCGGGCTGCTCGAGCGCAGCTTCCCGATGCTGTGGGTGGCCGGGGAGATCTCGAACCTGACGCGCGCCGCGAGCGGTCACTGGTACTTCAGCCTGAAGGACGCGCAGGCGTCGGCGCGCGCGGTGATGTTCCGCGGTCGCAATCAGTACGTCGACTTCGCGGCGGCCAACGGCGACCGGGTGGAGGTGCGCGCGCAGGTCGGGCTGTACGAGGCGCGCGGCGAGTTCCAGCTCAACGTCGAGATGATGCGCCGCGCCGGTGCCGGCGACCTGTACCAGCAGTTCCTGCGCCTGAAGGCCCGGCTGGAGGCCGAGGGTCTGTTCGATCCCGGCCGCAAGCGGACCCCGCCGGCCCGTCCGCGGCAGGTCGGCGTGATCACCTCGCCTCGGGCGGCGGCGCTGCGCGACGTGCTGAGCACGCTCGGCCGCCGCGCCCCGCAGGTGCCGGTGGTGCTGTACCCGGCCGCGGTGCAGGGTGCGGGCGCCCCGGCCGAGCTGTTGCGAGCGCTCGCCGACGCGGCGCGTCGGGCCGAGTGCGACGTGCTGCTGCTGGTGCGCGGCGGCGGCGCGATCGAGGACCTCTGGGCGTTCAACGACGAGGCGCTCGTGCGGGCGATCGCCGGGTGTCCGATCCCGGTGATCAGCGGCGTCGGTCACGAGACCGACGTGACCCTGGCGGACTTCGCCGCCGATCTGCGCGCCCCGACGCCGACCGGTGCGGCCACGCTCGCCGTGCCCGACCGCGCCGAGCAGCTGGCTGCGCTCGCGCGCGAGCGCCACCGCCTGGTGCAGGCCTGGCGGCGTCGTGCACAGCAGCGCGAGCAGCGGCTGGACACGGCTGCGCGGCTGCTGCGCCCGCCCTCGCTGCAGTGGGCCCAGCGACGTGCCCAGCTCGAGCGGCTCGCGCAGCGCCTGGCGATGGCCGCCGGGCGCGACGCGGCTGGCGCGTCGCAGCGGCTGCTCGCCCTTGCGGCGCGGCTGCGGGCTCCTGCGCTGCCGGTGCGTGCGCAGCGCGTGGACGCCGCCCGGCGCGCGCTCGTTGCGGGCGCCCGGATGCGGCTCGGCTCGGCGGAACGGCGCCTTGCGCATGCGGCGGCGGCGCTGCAGCTGGTGAGCCCCCAGGCGGTGCTGGATCGCGGCTACGCGATCGTCGCCGCGCCCGATGGCGCGATCCTGCGCGACGCCGGCGCGCTCCGTGCAGGCGACGCCGTGTCGGTGCGGCTCGCCCGGGGCACGTTCGATGCGCGCGTGCTCGCCACGCGCGGCGGCGACGATGTCGGGCCCGTGCCGGGCAAGCCCGCTTCCGGCACGAGGGCGGATTGAGCCGCTTCGCAACGCTGGCCTACAATCCGCGATTCCGTCGAGGTGGCTGCCGCCGACGACGCCCGCCCGACGATGCACCCCACCGCCGAAGAGGACGCTTCATGGAACACACGCTGCCGCCGCTGCCCTACGCTCTGGACGCACTCGCGCCGCACATCTCCCGCGAGACGCTCGAGTTCCACCATGGCAAGCACCATCAGGCGTACGTCACCAACCTGAACAACCTCGTCAAGGGTACCGAGTTCGAGCACCTGGGCCTCGAGGACATCGTGCGCAAGTCGTCCGGCGGCGTGTTCAACAACGCCGCGCAGATCTGGAACCACACGTTCTACTGGAACTCGCTGAAGCCGGGCGGCGGCGGTCAGCCCGGCGGTGCACTCGCCGACGCGATCGCGAAGAAGTGGGGCTCGTTCGACGCATTCAAGGAGGCGTTCACGAAGTCGGCGATCGGCAACTTCGGCTCGAGCTGGACCTGGCTCGTGAAGAAGGCCGACGGGTCGCTCGACATCGTGAACACGAGCAACGCGGCCACACCGATCACCGGCGCCGACACCCCGCTGCTCACCTGCGACCTGTGGGAGCACGCCTACTACATCGACTACCGCAACCGCCGGCCGGACTACCTGGGCGGCTGGTGGCAGCTGGTCAATTGGGATTTTGCGGCGAAGAACTTCGCCTGATCCGCCGCTGCGCGGCGCGGGCACGCGCGCGGCCGGCGGGCCTCGCCTCCGCGCCGGCCGGCGTCACGCACGGAGGTCACGATGGGTCTGATCGGAACGCTGCTGGTTGGTCTGGTGGTTGGCGCGATCGCCAAGCTGCTGATGCCGGGCCGGCAGGGAGGCGGCATCGTGATCACCACGCTGCTCGGCGTCGCGGGCGCGCTCGTGGCCACGTACGCGGGCCAGGCCGTGGGCTGGTACGCGGCCGGGCAGGGGGCGGGCTGGATCGCCTCGATCCTCGGGGCGATCGTGGTGCTCTGGGTCTACGGCCGCTTCGTCAAGCGCAGCGCGGGCTGACCCTGCGGGCGCCGCGGCCGGTCGGCGTGGGGCTCACCCACCCGAGGTCCTGAACAGCTGCGGCTGCTGCAGCCGACCGCCCGGTTTGAGGCCGCGCCGGGCGAACCACCCCTGTTCCATTTCGAGCGCGTAGCGGATCGGACGCGCCGGGCAGTGGCTCGCCTCGCTGTGCGGCTGCATATCCGCGATGTTGACGATCGTTCCGTCGTCGTCGACGAACGCGATCGACAGCGGGATGAGCGTGTTCTTCATCCAGAAGCAGTGCCCGGCCTTGTCCGGAAACACGAAGATCATCCCTTCGTTCGGGCCGAGACGCTCGCGCATCATCAGCCCGCGCATCCGCGTGCCCGGTTCCGACGCCACCTCGGCACGGATCACATGCAGGCCGGCCTGGATGTCGATCGTGGGCAGCTTCGGATTGGGCGCCGGCCGCTCGGCGGGCGACTGCGCGAGCGCGGCGCCGAAGAGCGCGCCGTACAGAAGCGCGGCGCGAGCGATGCTCGGCAGGCGGCGCATCGCCATCAGGAAGTGGAGCATCGTCGGGTTCGCCGGTGGCGGGCGCGGCCGCGCCCGATACCCGCCACGATAGCGAATCCGGAGCCGGAGCGGGCTGCGCACGGGGTCGGGCCGCCCCGCGAACACGCTTATAATCGGGCTCCGCTGCGCCGCGCCGGGCCCCGGTTCCCGAAGGAGACTGCATGTATCAGCACATCAAGGTTCCCACCGCCGGCGAGAAGATCCGCGTCAACGCCGACTTCTCGCTCGACGTGCCCGACCAGCCGATCATTCCCTACATCGAGGGCGACGGTACGGGCTTCGACATCACCCCCGTGATGATCAAGGTGGTGGACGCCGCGGTGCAGAAGTCCTACGGGGGAAAGCGCAAGATCCACTGGATGGAGATCTACGCGGGCGAGAAGTCCACCCGCATCTACGGTCCGGACGTGTGGCTGCCCGAAGAGACACTACACGTCCTCAAGGACTACGTGGTCTCGATCAAGGGGCCGCTCACCACGCCAGTGGGGGGCGGCATCCGGTCGCTGAACGTCGCGCTGCGCCAGGAGCTCGACCTGTACGTGTGCCTACGTCCGATCCAGTACTTCACCGGTGTGCCTTCGCCGCTCAAGGAGCCCGAGAAGACCAACATGGTGATCTTCCGGGAGAACTCCGAGGACATCTACGCCGGCATCGAGTGGGCGGCCGAATCCGAGCAGGCGCGCAAAGTGATCCGGTTCCTGCGCGAGGAGATGGGGGTCAAGAAGATCCGGTTCCCCGACACCTCGGGCATCGGCGTGAAGCCGGTCTCCCGCGAGGGCACCGAGCGGCTCGTGCGCAAGGCGATCCAGTACGCGATCGACAACGACAAGCCGTCGGTGACGCTGGTGCACAAGGGGAACATCATGAAGTTCACCGAGGGCGGCTTCCGCGACTGGGGCTACGCGCTCGCACAGCGTGAGTTCGGCGCCCAGCTGCTGGACGGCGGGCCGTGGTGCAGCTTCAAGAATCCCAAGACCGGCCGGGACATCGTGATCAAGGACGCGATCGCCGACGCGTTCCTGCAGCAGATCCTGCTGCGTCCGGCCGAGTACAGCGTGATCGCCACCCTGAACCTGAACGGCGACTACATCTCCGACGCGCTCGCCGCCCAGGTCGGCGGCATCGGGATCGCCCCTGGGGCGAACCTGTCCGACTCGGTCGCGATGTTCGAGGCGACCCACGGTACCGCGCCCAAGTACGCGGGCAAAGACTACGTGAACCCGGGCTCGGAGATCCTGTCGGCCGAGATGATGCTGCGCCACATGGGCTGGACCGAGGCAGCCGACCGGATCATCGCATCGATGGAGAAGTCGATCCTGTCCAAGCAGGTCACCTATGACTTCGCCCGGTTGATGCCTGGGGCGACCCAGGTCAGCTGCTCGGGCTTCGGCCAGGTGATGATCGATCGGATGTGACCCGCTCGCGCCGTCGTGTCGCGACGGCACGCGGCGCGGCGGTTCCGCACAAGCGAGCGCCGCCGTGGGTCATCTCGCATCGGACGCGCCGGCGCGTCCATAATGGGTCGCGATGCGCGCGAATCGCGTCCCAAGCGCAAACGCCGGGCGGGGCCCGGCGTTTTCCAGGGGTGAACCCGCTCGAGTCGCCTTACTGTGACTGCTGGATGTTCGACGCCTGCTTGCCCTTGGGGCCCTGCACGACGTCGAACTGCACTTTCTGCCCTTCCTTCAGCGACTTGAACCCCGCCATCTGGATCGAGCTGAAGTGCGCGAAGAGGTCTTCTCCCCCGTCATCCGGAGTGATGAAGCCGTATCCCTTGGCGTCGTTGAACCACTTGACCGTTCCGGTTGCCATATCCCTGCCGTCCCTGAAGCTTTATTCGAAGATCCGTCCGCGGGCCGCCTGCCCGTGGCGCGGGCGGATTCTTCGCCAAGCTCGGGTGTTCGTCAAGCAGGCGCGTCCGGGCCGTGTCGCGGCCGCCGCGTGCCAGACGCCCCCCCGGCCTCCGTCGGGGGCCTCCCGTGAAACCTTCCACAGTCCCCTTCAATCAGTTCCCGCGCGTCCTTGCGGCGGTGCGGCGACCCGATAGAATGGGTGAGAGCCATGGCTACGTCGCACGATCCGTCGACCACCGTCGAGAAGAAGGAGGCGCAGCAAAAGCCGCCCCCGATGTACGAGGTCGCATTGCTGAACGACGACTACACCCCCATGGAGTTCGTCGTCAGCGTGTTGCAGAAGTTCTTCGGAATGGGTCGCGAGAAGGCGACTCAGGTGATGTTGAAGGTCCACCGGGAAGGTCGGGGCGTCTGCGGGGTGTACCCGCGTGACGTCGCGCAGACGAAGGTGGAACAGGTGAGCGGATATTCACGCCAGCATCAGCACCCGTTGCAGTGCGTGATGGAGGAAGCATGATCGCGCAAGAGTTGGAAGTCAGCCTGCACATGGCCTTCGTGGAGGCCAGGCAGCAGCGGCACGAGTTCATCACGGTGGAGCACCTGCTGCTGGCGCTGCTCGACAACCCGTCCGCGGCGGAGGTGCTGCGGGCGTGCGCGGCCAACATCGACGACCTTCGGAAGAACCTGGGCAACTTCATCCGGGAGAACACCCCGGTGGTGCCCGGCAACGAGGAGATCGACACCCAGCCCACGCTCGGGTTCCAGCGCGTGATCCAGCGGGCGATCATGCATGTGCAGTCGACCTCGAACGGCAAGAAGGAGGTGACCGGCGCCAACGTGCTGGTCGCGATCTTCGGTGAGAAGGACTCGCACGCGGTCTACTACCTGCACCAGCAGGGGATCACCCGGCTGGACGTCGTCAACTTCATTTCCCACGGCATCACCAAGACGCCTCAGCCCAAGGAGCAGGCGAAGGAGGAGCCGCAGGAGCAGGGCGAGGAACCGGCACAGCAGCAGCAGGGCGCGCTCGAGCAGTTCACCACCAACCTGAACGTGTCCGCGAAGGACGGCCGGATCGATCCGCTCATCGGGCGCGAGTCCGAGGTCGAGCGCGTGATCCAGGTGCTGTGCCGCCGACGCAAGAACAATCCGCTGCTGGTCGGCGAGGCCGGTGTGGGCAAGACCGCGATCGCCGAGGGGCTGGCGTGGCGGATCACCCAGGGCGACGTGCCTGAGGTGCTGTCCGAGGCGACCGTCTACGCGCTCGACATGGGCGCCCTGCTGGCCGGCACCAAGTACCGCGGCGACTTCGAACAGCGGCTGAAGGCCGTGCTCAAACAGCTCAAGGCCAATCCGCACGCGATCCTCTTCATCGACGAGATCCATACGCTGATCGGTGCGGGCTCGGCGTCCGGCGGCACGCTGGACGCATCCAACCTGCTGAAGCCGGCGCTCTCGTCCGGGCAGCTGAAGTGCATCGGCGCGACCACGTTCAACGAGTACCGGGGCATCTTCGAGAAGGACCACGCGCTGTCGCGGCGTTTCCAGAAGATCGACGTGGTCGAGCCCACGGTCGAGCAGACCGTGCAGATCCTGCGCGGGCTGAAGTCGCGGTTCGAGGAGCATCACGGCATCAAGTACTCGTCGTCGGCGCTGACGGCCGCCGCCGAGCTGTCGGCGAAGTTCATCAACGACCGCCACCTTCCGGACAAGGCGATCGACGTGATCGACGAAGCGGGCGCGGCGCAGCGGATCCTGCCGAAGTCCAAGCAGAAGAAGGTGGTCGGCAAGGGCGAGATCGAGGACATCGTCGCCAAGATCGCGCGCATACCGCCGACGTCGGTCTCGTCGGACGACCGCAGCAAGCTGCAACACCTCGAGCGCGACCTGCGCAACGTGGTGTTCGGCCAGGATGCGGCGATCGAGGCGCTGGCCGCCGCGATCAAGATGGCTCGTTCGGGCCTTGGCAAGCCGGACAAGCCGATCGGCTCGTTCCTGTTCTCCGGCCCGACCGGCGTGGGCAAGACCGAGGTGGCCAAGCAGCTCGCGTTCCTGATGGGCATCGAGCTGATCCGCTTCGACATGTCCGAATACATGGAGCGGCACGCGGTGTCACGCCTCATCGGCGCACCCCCGGGCTACGTGGGCTTCGATCAGGGCGGGCTGTTGACCGAGGCGATCTCCAAGAAACCGCATGCGGTGCTGCTGCTCGACGAGATCGAGAAGGCCCATCCGGACATCTTCAACATCCTGCTGCAGGTGATGGACCACGGCACGCTGACCGACAACAACGGTCGCAAGGCCGACTTCCGCAACGTGATCCTGATCATGACCACGAACGCGGGCGCGCAGGACCTGCAGAAGCGTTCCATCGGCTTCTCGGACTCCAAGCAGGCCGGCGACGAGATGCAGGAGATCAAGCGGCTGTTCACGCCAGAATTCCGCAATCGCCTCGACTCGATCATCTCGTTCAGCGCGCTCGACGAGGAGATCATCCTGCGGGTGGTCGACAAGTTCCTGATGGCGCTCGAGGAACAACTGCACGAGAAGAAGGTCGATGCGGTCTTCACCGAGCGGCTGCGCAAGTACCTGGCCAAGACCGGCTTCGATCCGCTGATGGGCGCGCGACCGATGCAGCGGCTGATCCAGGACACCATCCGCAAGGCCTTGGCCGACGAACTGCTGTTCGGCAAGCTCGTGGGCGGCGGCAAGGTGACCGTGGACCTGGACGATCAGGACAAGGTGACCCTGTCCTTCACCGAGGCGCCGCCAGCACCGGCAGCCGAGGGCGAGGAGCATGTCGAGGTGCTGCCTGCCTGATCGATCGGGCGCTCCGCTCGCAGGGCCGTGAGTGCCCTGCGCGCCGCGCCGCGCGAGCCCGCCGTTCCGGCGGGCTCGTCGTTTCCAGCCGGTCCGGTAGTCCGGTAGTCCGGTAGTTCCCCAGTTCGCGAGTTCGCTCCGGCTGCCGGCGCGGGCGACCGTGTCGGAGCACATGCTCGACCATCAGGCTTCGGCCATCCGGACGAACGGGGCGGAGGCCTCGGTTCCTAGAATCCTTGCATCCGGGTCCGACGATGTGAGGAACGCATGGACAGCAGGAAAGCGCGGCGCCGGCCGGTGCTCGCGGGCCTGGCGTTCGCCGCGGCTGCGGCGGGCTGTGCCCGGGTCCGCACCGAGCCCGGCCCCGAGCCTCGTCCGCAGGCGCGCGTCGTGGTCGTGGGCGGCGGTTGGGGCGGGCTCACCGCGGCGCGCGAGCTCAAGCGTCTGGCGGGGGTGCGGCTGGAGGTGCTGCTGGTCGAGCGCGAGGACCGCTACGTGTCCGGCCCGCAGTCCAACCTCGTGCTGTCGGGGGCGCAGCGCCTGCAGGCGCTGACGCGGGACTATCGCGCGTTGCGCGAGCGTGGCGTGCAGGTGCTGAACGACGAGGTGGTGGAGGTCGACCCCAGGTCGATGCGCCTGACCTTGCGCAAGGTGGCCGCCCTGCGCTGCGACCTGATGGTGCTTGCCCCCGGCCTGGAGCCCGCGGCCGATGCGCTCGCTGCGGCGGATGCGCCGGATGCCGATGCGGTGAGTCACGCCTGGCGTGCCGGCCCCGAGACGGTCGCGCTGCGCCGCCGCCTCGAAGCGCTGCCGGACGGCGGCACGGTCGTGCTGACCGTGCCGCAAGCGCCGTTCAGCGGTTCGGCCGCTCCCTACGAACGGGCGACCCTGATCGCCGCCTGGCTTCGGCGCACCCGGCCGCGGGCCCGAGTGATCGTGCTCGATGCCAACTCCGAACCGGTGGCGATGCCCGACGGCTTCGCGGCGCACTGGAGCGGCCCGCTGCGGGGCCGACTGATCTACCGGCCAAGTTCGCCTGCGCTCGAGATCGACGCGCGCGCCCGTACCGTCCTCACCCGGGACGGCGACCGGGTGCGCTTCGACCTGATCAACGTCGTGCCCGCGCAGCAGGCGGCGGCGCTGCTGCGCGCCGCTGGGCTGGTCGACGCCCGATCGCGCTGGGTCCGCGTCGCGTGGGACACGCTCGAGTCGGTCCACGCGCCAGGCGTGCACGTACTCGGTGATGCGACGCTCGCCGCACGCGGCATGCCGAAGTCCGCGGGCGTCGCCGCCGAGCACGGTCGAGTGGCCGCCGCGGCGATCGTCGCGCGCCTCGAGGGGCGTGTGCCCGCGCCACCGGAGCTGCGCGACGAGGGCTTTGCCCACGTGGACGAGCGCAGCGCGCTGCGCTACACCACGCGGCTGCGGTGGTCGGCTGCCCGACGTACGCTCGTCGACGACGGCACCGACGGGCCGGATGCCGAGTCAGTCGATGCGCGGCGCGCGCAGCGCTCGCAGCAGCAGGCGCTCGATGCGCTGTTCGGCTGAGTCGCACCGTCGGCGGTCTGCGGCGTGCCCGGCCCCGCGTTTGCGGGCGCCTTGCGGCGCCCGCCGTCGTCCGTGCGCATCGGCTGCGTACGTCACCCGCGGCCCGGGCGTGCCTCGCTCAGGTCGGGATCAGCAGCCAGAAAGTCGCACCGCGGGCCGGCGCGCTGTCCAGTCCCACCCGCCCGCCGTGCAGCTCCGCCACCCGCTTCACGATCGCCAGGCCCAGGCCCATGCTGCCGCGTTGCTCGCGCGCCTTGCTGCCCTGGTAGAAGCGCTGGAAGACGCGCGCCTGCTCGTCGGTCGAGACCCCGGGGCCGGTGTCGGCCACCTCCACGCGCACGCCGTCCGCCTCCGGACGCACGCGCAGCTCGACCGTGCCGCCCGGCGGCGTCACGCGGATCGCGTTGTCGATCAGATTGCCGATCGCCCGTTCGATCAGCGCGGCGTCAACGCGGGCGAGCGGCAATCGGTCCGGGTAGGTGACGCGCAGCACCACACCCGCCGCCTCGGCGCGCGTGCCGAAGCGCTGCGCAAGGTCGTCCGCCAGCTCGCCGAGCGCGATCGGTTCGCGTTCGATGCGCAGTTCGGGGCTGTCCAGCTTGGCGAGTTCGCTGAGCGAATCGGTCAGCCGCCGCAGATGGTGCGCGTTCAGCACCGCGGCCTCGATGAAGCGCTCGCGTGCGTCCCGGTCGATTTCATCGCCCTTCAGTCGAATGGTCTCGAGCTGGCCGATCAGCGCGGTGAGCGGGGTGCGCAGGTCGTGAGAGACGTTGGCCACCATCTCGCGGCGCTGCGCATCGGTCTGCGTCACGCGGTCCATCTCGAGCCGCAACCGCTCGAGCGTCTCGCGGAAGGTCCGCGACAGTCGGCCGACCTCGTCGTCGCGGTCGTTGAACGGGAACTCGGTCGCGCACAACGGGGCCGAGAACCCACCATTCCGCACCCGCTCGGCCACGCGGGTGAGGGCGGTCAGCGGCCGGGTGAGCAGCGCGATCATCGCTACCGTGAGCGCGACCCCGATGGCGAGCACGAGCAACCCGACCTTCACCGCGGTCTGGACAGCGTAGCTCTTCAGAAGCTCGGGCGCTCGTGCACCCATGTCGGCCGATCTGGGGACCACGTACAGCCAGGCGGCCTCGCGGCCGTGTTCGATCAGCGGCCGCGCCGCCACGATGCCGATTCGGCCCTCGCGGTCCGGGTCGTCCGCATGGATCGGCATCGACGGGTCCAGGGCGAGCGAGCGGCGCACCGCCGACAGGTCCACGGCCCAGTCGCTCCAGAACGTCTTCGGTGGCCCGGATGACGCGAGCACCCGGCCTTCGGTATCGAGCAGGTACATGCCGGTGTCCGGGGCCAGGCCGGTGTACGCGTTCAGTCGGCGCCCGAACGCGTCCGGCGCGCTGCGGTAGGTGTGCAGCAGATCCGGATGCGTCTGGATCACCCGATCGATCAGCGAACCGCTCTGCATGTAAACCACGTCGGTGTAGTAGCTGCGCACCGACATGTGCATCACCGCGGCGAGCGCGATGGCGGTCAGCAGCCCAGCGCCGGCCACCAGCATCAGCACTCGGGCTCGCAGCGATCTCATCGCTCCTCGGTGAACCGGTACCCGACACTGCGCACGGTCAAGACGTAACGCGGGTTCGCGGGATCGGACTCGAGCTTGGCGCGCAGCCGGTTGATGTGGGTGTTGACGTTGTGTTCATAGCCCTCGTACGTGGTGCCCCACACCGCGTCGAGCAGTTGCACACGGGTGAACACCCGCCCCGGATGGCGCGCGAGATGCGCGAGCAGGTCGAACTCCTTCGTGGTGAGCGGCAGCGAGCGACCTGCGAGCCTGACCTCGCGGCTCGAGCAGTCGATGACCAGCTCGCGAGCGACGATCCGCTGGGTCGCGTCGTCCGGCGGTTGCATCGCCATATCGCGCCGGCGCAGCATCGCCTTCACACGGGCCTGCAGCTCGGGGATCGAGAAGGGCTTGGTCAGGTAATCGTCGGCACCGAGCTCCAAGCCGAGCACCCGGTCGAGCTCGCTGGAGCGCGCAGTGAGCATCAGCACCGGTGTCGCGTTGCGCTCCATCCGCATCGCCTTGACCACGTCCAGTCCGTCGCGCCCGGGCAGCATCACGTCCAGCACCACCATCGAGTAGTTGCCGCTCTGGGCGGCCTGCAGGCCGGCGTTGCCGTCGTGCACGAGATCCACCCGGTGCCCGAGGTCGCGCACGTGCATGGCGATCAGGTCAGCGATGTCCTTCTGGTCTTCGACGACGAGGATTCGATGGTCCATGCCGGTGCTCCCGTGGACGATCGGATGCTGTGCGCCGAAGGTCGCGCGGCCCTCACGGGAGGATAACAAAACCGTCTCGACGCAATCGGCGGGGCCGTGTGAGACCCAATCGAGATCGGCGCGCCATGTGCCGGTGACGTCGCCGGCCCAGAGTGCGCAGACCGTCCCTGCGGCGACGCTCTGGAGTCCATCATGCCCGTCACCGTCCCGAACCTCGAACGCGACCTCGCAGCGCATCGCGGTGCGATGCTGCGCTTCGCTCGGCGCCGCATCCGCGACGAGGCGCTCGCCGAGGATGCGGTGCAGGACGCGCTCCTCGCCGCGCTGAGTTCGCACGACCGCTTCCACGGGCAGTCGGCGGTCCGCACCTGGCTGATCGGCATCCTCAACCACAAGATCCAGGATGCGTTCCGCCGCGAGACCCGGTACGTGAAGCTCGAGCCGGAAGATGGGTCCGACGACGGCGACGCGCGCCTGGAGCGCGTGCTCGCCGCCAGCGGTACTCCCCAGGAGGCCGATCCGGTCGATCGGGTGGCTCGGCGCCGGATGCAGGATGCGCTGGTCGAGGAGGTCGAGCGGCTGCCGGAGAGTCTTCGGTCGGTGTTTCTGATGCAGGCGATCGAAGGGGTCGCCACGCCCGACGTCTGCCGCCGGCTCAACATCACCGAGGCGAACGTCTGGGTCCGTCTCCACCGCGCGCGCAAGCGCCTCACCGAACGGCTCGGCGCGCATCTCGAGCCCGCCTGAGGACCGCTCGCGCACCGGGTACCCCGGCGCGCCTCCGGTCATGCGGCCGCCCATCGGCGGACCGATACCTGCCGTCCGCATCGGCTCCAGCAGTGACCCCGAGTGGCCGAAGTCCGCAAAGAACCCCGGACGAACCACGGCTGCCCCATGCACATCCTCGATGCAGGTCGACTGAACTGGCTGCTCCGCGACCTGGAGCTGTCCGCGGCTCCCGCGATGCGGCGCGCGCTTCCCCAGGTCGAACTGCACCTGTGGCTGCTCGCCCGCCTGAATCGCACCGACGTGCGCAGCGACGCTGCCTACCAGCAACGGCTCGCCCGGCACATCGGGCTGCGGGGCAAGCTGCGGACCCGCAAGGAGCACGTGTTCGATCTGGTCGAGACGTTGAAGGGTCGCGAGCCGCCGCAGTTCGATGATCTGCTGCTGCAGGTCAGCGAGTTGACGGGACAGGTCGAGAAGTCGGTCGCCTCGTCGCTGCTGGCCTTGTTCGATCCAGATCAGCCGGTGATCGACCGCGATCTGCGCGAGCTGCTGCCTCGCTACGGGATGATCGGGCTCGCGGAGGCGCCACAGTACGACGAATGCGTCGCATGGCACCGGGCGACTCGGCTGCTGTTCGCGCAGGTGCTCGCCTCGACCCGCTGGGCCTCGATCTCCAGCCGCATCGACGCGGCCTTGCCACCCGCCGAGGGCGCGGTGCTCACCGAGGTGCGCAAACTCAACCTGCTGCTCAGCCACGCGCGGCGGGTCGTCGCGCTGATGCCGAGCCTCGAGCCGGTGCTCGTGCGGCGGACCAGCGCGCCGGTGCCGGTGCACCCGAGCCCGATCCGGCAGGGCGTGCGGCTGCACCTCTGCCGCTGAGGAGCGATCGCCCGCGCGGACGATCGAACGGCGATCCGGCCCGCGCGCGCCTGGGCGCGTCAGTCGCTGACCGGTCCGAGCAGCAGCAACTCCATCAGCGCCTTCTGCACGTGAAGGCGGTTCTCGGCCTCGTCCCAGACCACCGACTGGGGACCGTCGATGACCTCCGCGCTCACCTCCTCGCCGCGGTGAGCGGGCAGGCAGTGCATGAACAGCGCGTCAGGCCGCGCCCGACGCATCATTTCCGCGTCGACCTGCCAGTCGGCGAATGCCGCGAGCCGATCGCGGCTCTGATCCTCGAACCCCATGCTGGTCCAGACGTCGGTGCTCACCAGGTCGGCACCGTCGCAGGCCTGCAGCGGATCGTCGAAGGTCTCGACATGGCCGGCATCCCGGGCGGCGATGCGAGTCGGGTCGATCCGGTAGCCGGGGGGCGTCGAGATCCGGAGTCGGAAGTCGAGCAGACCCGCAGCCTGGATCCAGGTGTAGGCCATGTTGTTCGCGTCGCCGATCCAGGCGACCGTGCGGCCCGCGGGCGAGCCGCGCCGTTCGATCCAGGTGAACAGGTCGGCCAGCACCTGGCACGGGTGGTACTCGTTGGTCAGGCCGTTGATCACCGGCACACGCGAGTTCGAAGCGAAGCGCTCGATGATCGACTGCTCGAAGGTGCGGATCATCACCAGGTCGCACATCCGCGAGATGACCTGTGCGGCATCCTCGACCGGCTCTCCCCGACCCAGCTGTGAGTCGCGCGTGTTCAGGTACACCGCCGTGCCGCCGAGCTGGTGGATGCCGGCCTCGAACGACAGCCTGGTTCGCGTCGACTGCTTCTCGAAGATCATCACCAGCGTGCGATCGGCGAGCGGATGGTAGGGCTGGTAGCGCTTGAAGCGGTCCTTGATCACCCGAGTGCGCGCGAACAGGTGGTCGAGGTGGTCGCGATCCAGGTCGACCAGCTGCAGGAAGTGACGCACGATGCTCACGGCCCTTTTCAGGCGGCGCGCGCGGCCGGACGGGACGCGGCGTCGAGGATGATCGGCGCCAGCAGCGACACTGCGAGGTCGGCCTGTTCGGCATCCAGGATCAGCGGTGGCAACAGCCGCACCACCGTGTCGGCGGTCACGTTGATCACCAGCCCCGCCTTCAGCGCCCGAGCGACGATCTCGCCGCAGGGGCGGTCGAGCTCCACGCCGATCATCAGCCCGCTGCCGCGGATGTCGATGACGCCTGCTGCGCCCGACAAGGCGGCGCGCAGTCCACCGATGATCCGTTCGCCCATCGCGGCGGCGTTATCGAGGAGGCCCTCGTCCTCCATTACCTCGATCGTGGTCAGACCCGCACGCATCGCGAGTGGGTTGCCGCCGAACGTGGTGCCGTGGTTGCCCGGTCCGAAGGTGCGCGCGGCCTCGCCGTGAGCCACCACCGCGCCGATCGGGATCCCCGAGGCGAGCCCCTTGGCGAGCGGCATCACGTCGGGCACGATCCCCGCCCACTGGTGGGCGAACCAGCGGCCGGTGCGTCCGGTGCCGCACTGGACCTCGTCGACCATCATCAGCCAGCCGCGACGGTCGCACAGCGTGCGGACCTGCCGCAGGTACTCGCTGCGGGCGGGCTGGATTCCGCCTTCGCCCTGGATGGCCTCGAGGAAGACGGCGACCACGTTCGGGCGCTCTGCGGCGACGCGCTCGAGCGCCTCGGCGTCGTTCAGCGGTACGCGAACGAAGCCCTGCACCAGGGGCTCGAACCCCTTTTGCACCTTCGTGTTGCCGGTCGCCGACAGCGTCGCGAGCGACCTGCCGTGGAATGCGCGTTCGTAGACGACGATCTCGGGTCGGTCGATGCCCCGGTGGTGACCGTACAAGCGGGCGATCTTGATCGCCGCCTCGTTCGCCTCCAGGCCCGAATTGCAGAAGAAGACGTTG
>JBIKMO010000096.1:0-15310 GCA_044359175.1 Burkholderiaceae bacterium
CGAAGCACGCCGCCATCTCCGCACCGTTGTCCAGCACGATCGCCACCCGATCGCCCCGGCCGATCCCCAGCCCGTTCAGCCGCTCCCGCGTGCGCTCCACCAGCGCCCGCAACCCACCGTAGTCCAGCTCCAAACGTCCCGGCGCGCCCAGCGCAGGCGCGGCGGCCTCGCCGCGGGCAAGCAGTTCGATCAGCGTATCGGTCATCGGGTTCGTCGTCCGGGTCGCGAGGAGTGCGCATCGTACCGCCTCCGTCCGCGGCGACCCAAGGCGGGCACCCGGCCCGCGAGTCCGCGCCCGATTCGGGCACCACCCGACGCCGCGCCGGTATCCTTGTGCCGGCCCGTCCGCCACCGACCGAACCGCCGATGAAGCTCGCCACCTGGAACGTCAACTCGCTGAAGATCCGGCTGCCGCAGGTGCTCGGCTGGCTGCAGGCGCATCCGGTGGACGTGCTCTGCCTGCAGGAGACGAAACTGGTCGACGAGCGCTTCCCGGTCGACGCGATCGCCGCGGCGGGCTACGGCGCGGTCTTCTCCGGACAGCCGACCTACAACGGCGTGGCGATCCTATGGCGCGTCGCCTCGGGGCTGCAGCCCACCGAGCTGCGCACCGGCAACCCGCGGTTCGCGGACGAACAGCGTCGGCTGATCGCCGCCACCCTGGGCGAGGTGCGGGTGATCAGCGCCTATGTTCCGAACGGCCAGGCCGTGGGCACCGACAAGTACGACTACAAGCTGCGCTGGCTCGACGCGCTGGCCGCGTGGCTCGCCGACGAGCTGGCCGCATCGCCGCGCCTGGTGGTCGCCGGCGACTACAACGTCGCGCCCGAGGACCGCGACGTCCACGATCCGGCCGCATGGGCCGGGCAGGTGCTCTGCTCGGAGCCGGAGCGCGAACGCTTCCGGGCGCTGCTGTCCCTCGGCCTGGTCGACGCCTTTCGCCTGTTCGAACAGCCGCCGAAGACCTACAGCTGGTGGGACTACCGGCAGCTCGGATTCCAGAAGAACCGGGGGCTGCGGATCGACCACCTGCTGGTGAGCCGCGCACTCGCCGGCTCGGTGCATTCCTGCACGATCGACCGGGCACCGCGCAAGCTGCCTCAACCTTCCGACCACGCGCCGGTGATCGTCGAGCTCGCCGACGGCGGATGACCCGGCCTCGGCAACCGGTCAGTCGTCCTCCAGGCGCAGGTCCTGAATCTTGCGGGTGATGGTGTTTCGGCCGATGCCCAGCCGCAGCGCCGCGTCGATTCGCCGACCGCGCGTGTGACGCAGCGCGGTCCGGATGACCGTGGATTCGAAGGTTCGGGTCAGGCGATCCATCACGTCGGAGGCCTCGGGTGGCTCGCCCCCTCGGCCCGACTGCGCGGCGAGCATCTGCGCGACCTCGGTCTCGAGCAGCGTCGCCCAGCCCGGACGGGCCGGCGACGGCGACGCGGCGGAACGCAGCGCGTCGTCCCGGATCGCGGCTGCCGAGACCGTCGGTCGGTCGTGCGGCTCGAGCGCGCCCGTGGATGGCGCCGGGACCTCGGCCGGCGCCGCGGCCGCGATATCGGTTCGATCGGGCGCGGGCGGCGCGCCCGTCACGGCAGCGGCCACCGGGGTCCCGGAGACCGACGGCGCGGGTCGGCCCACCGCCTGGATCTCGGGCGGCAGATCCTTCGATTCGACGGTCTGCGCCGGTGCCATCACGGTCAGCCAGTGGCACACGTTCTCCAGCTGGCGCACGTTGCCCGGCCAAGAGAACGCCGCCAGCCGCGCGAGCGCCTCGTCGGACAGGCGCTTGGCATCCACGCCCAACTCGCGCGCGCTGCGCGCGAGGAAGTGCCGGGTGAGCAGCGCGATGTCCTGAACCCGCTCGCGCAGCGACGGCAGCCGCAGGCGGATCACGTTCAGCCGATGGAACAGGTCCTCGCGGAACAGCCCCTGGCGGACCCGCTCCTCGAGGTTCTGGTGCGTGGCGGCGATCACGCGAACGCTCGCCTTGAGCGGCTGATGCCCGCCGACGCGGTAGAAGTGGCCGTCGGACAGCACGCGCAGCAGCCGGGTCTGCAGCTCGGCCGGCATGTCGCCGATCTCGTCCAGGAAGAGCGTGCCACCCTCGGCCTGTTCGAAGCGGCCGCGGCGCATCTGCTGGGCGCCGGTGAAGGCGCCGCGCTCGTGGCCGAAGAGCTCGCTCTCGAGCAGGTCGCGCGGTATCGCCGCGGTGTTCAGCGCAACGAATGGCTGACCCGCACGCGGGCTGTGCTTGTGGAGCGCGCGGGCGATCAGCTCCTTCCCGGTGCCGGATTCGCCGGTGATCAGCACGGTCACGTTCGACTGCGACAGCCGGCCGATCGCGCGGAACACCTCCTGCATCGCCGGCGCCTGGCCGAGCATCTCGGGCGTCTCGCCGATCGTCTCCTCGGCAGCCGCCTCGCGCTCGCTCTCGGCGACCGCCCGGCGGATCAGCTCGATCGCCTTCTGCAGATCGAACGGCTTGGGCAGGTACTCGAACGCGCCGCTCTGGAAGGCCGACACCGCGCTGTCCAGGTCCGAGTACGCGGTCATGATGATCACCGGCATCCCCGGACGCTGGGCCTTCACCCGCGCCAGAAGGTCGATACCGGACTCCCCAGGCATCCGGATGTCCGAGACCAGCACGCGCGGCGCGTCGCCCTCGAGGGCCCTCAGGCAGTCGCGCGCCGTGCCGAATGCACGCACGTCGAAGCCCTCGCGCGACAGCGCGCGCTCGAGCACCCAGCGAATCGATTGGTCGTCGTCGACGATCCACACGGCGTTCGACATGCGCGCTGACATCCCCTGGCCGCCCGTCGCGCGCCCGACTCGGGGACTCGCGCTCAGGGTAGCGGCAGCAACACCCGGAAATCGGTCCGGCCCGGGTGGCTGTCGCACTCGATGACCCCCGCGTGCTGCTGCACGAAAGTCTGCGCGAGCGTCAGCCCCAGGCCGCTACCGCCGTCGCGGCCGGAGACGAGCGGAAAGAAGATCCGATCGCGGATCTCTTCCGGGATCCCCGGACCGTCGTCGATCACATGCAAATCCAATGCCAGCCTGTACCGGACTTTGTCGATCGTGACCTGACGCGCAATCCGAGTGGTGAGGAGAATGCGCCCGCGCCCGTGCATCGCCTGGGCGGCGTTGCGCACCAGGTTCAGCACCGCCTGGATCAACTGCTCCTTGTCGCCGCGGAACTCGGGCAGGCTCGCATCGTAGTCGCGGACGATCTCCAACCCCAGCGGATACTCGGCGGTGACCACGGACCGCACCCGCTCGAGCACCTCGTGGATGTTCACGTCTGCAACCAGCCGCGGGTGGCGGTGCGGCGCGAGCAGCCGGTCTACGAGCGTCTGAAGACGGTCGGCCTCCTTGACGATCACCTGGGTGTAGTCGCGCAGCGCCGAGGCCCCGACCTCGATCGCCAACAGCTGCGCCGCCCCGCGGATCCCTCCGAGGGGATTCTTGATCTCATGGGCGAGGTTGCGCACGAGTTCCCGGTTCAGCCGGACCGACTCGAGCATCCGCGCCTCGCGATCGACGCGCACGCGCTGGTCGATCTCACGGAACTCGAGCAGCAGCGCGCCGAGCTCGCTCTCCAGCACGACCGCGACGCAGTGCACCGCCAACGGATCGCGGCCGGAGCGCTCGAGGACGATGTCCTGGCGCTTCTGGCCGAACGCGTTGTTGCAGGCTTCCTCGAGCAGACCATCGATCGCCCCGCCGTTGAGGAACTGACGGGCGAAGGGCGCGCCCTCGATCACCCGCTGGGGCAATTCGAACAGCTGTTCGGCCGCCTGGTTGAGGAAGCGCGTGTTGCCCTGCGAATCGAGCAGCACGACCGCGCACGCGAGCAGATCGAGCCCGGCGAGCCGCGAGGACGGATGGCGACGTCGTTCCAGCCCTTCGGGCAGCCTGGGCGGAAGGCTCATCGGAATCGCCGACCGGCGGTCGGAAGACGACGCACGCTCAGTCGCGCAGCGCGGCCATCTCGCGGCGCAGCGACGCGACCGCGCTCTCCGACCGCGCGATGTCGTCGCGCAGCCGCTGAACGCGCTCCTGATAGCGGGCGAAATTGCGCTCGTCGCCGCGACGCTCCGGCTCCCCTGCGTTGAACTCGGTCTTGAGTTCGGCGAGCCGCGACTCCTCTCGGCGCAGCTCATCCTCGAGGATGCGGCGCCGGTCCTGGTCGCGTGTCCGCTGGGCAGCGGTGTCCACCCTCGGGAATCCCGTCGGCGACGTGGCAGCCGCCGCGGACTGGCCCGACGGCCCGGCCGTCGCCCTGGAGCCGGGCGGCGACGGCGGCGGGGGCTTGGGCGCAGGAACGGTGGTGATCTGAGGCAGGTCGATCACCCGGCAGCTGCGGTCGCGGCCGCTGCCGGGCGAGTTGCTGTACTCAACCACGCCGTTGGCGCCTTCGCATCGCCAGATCTGAGCGTTCGAGGACGGAGACAGCGCGATCAGGGCGAGCGCAAGCGCGATCGGTATCGGACGGCGGTGCATCCGCCGAGTGTAAGACAAAAAAAGGGACGGTCACCCGTCCCTTCGTCGCCGCCGGCCGGCACTGCGTCGACCGGTGTCGGCGGGCCGCCACGGCCCGAGCGACACCGGTCACGGCCTCACAGCGAGTAGTACATGTCGAACTCGACCGGGTGCGTGGTCATCCGGAAGCGGGTGACCTCCTCCATCTTCAGCGCGATGTACGCATCGATCATCGCGTCGCTGAAGACGCCGCCACGGGTCAGGAACTCGCGGTCCTTGTCCAGGTAGTCGAGCGCCATGTCGAGCGACGAGCATACGGTCGGGATCTTCGCATCCTCTTCGGGCGGCAGGTCGTAGAGGTTCTTGTCGGCAGCCTCGCCAGGGTGGATCTTGTTCTGCACGCCGTCCAGACCGGCCATCAGCATCGCCGCGAACGCGAGGTACGGATTCGCGGTCGGATCCGGGAAACGCACCTCGATCCGGCGACCCTTCGGGTTGCTGACGTACGGGATGCGGATCGACGCCGAGCGGTTGCGCGCCGAGTACGCGAGCTTGACAGGCGCCTCGAATCCCGGAACCAGGCGCTTGTACGAGTTCGTGCCCGGATTGGTGATCGCGTTCAGCGCGCGCGCATGCTTGATGATGCCGCCGATGTAGTAGAGCGCGAAGTCCGACAGGCCGGCGTACTTGTCGCCGGCGAACAGGTTGTGCCCGTCCTTCCACACCGACTGGTGGCAGTGCATGCCCGAACCGTTGTCGCCGACCACGGGCTTGGGCATGAAGGTGGCGGTCTTCCCGTAGCTGTGCGCCACGTTCATCACCACGTACTTCAGCACCTGCAGCCAGTCGGCACGCTGCACGAGCGTCGAGAACTTCGTGCCGATCTCGCACTGCCCGGGTGCCGCGACCTCGTGATGGTGGACCTCGACCGGAACCCCCATCTGCTCGAGGATCAGACACATCTCCGAGCGCATGTCCTGGAAGGAATCGACCGGCGGAACCGGGAAGTACCCCCCCTTCAGCGCAGGCCGGTGCCCGAGGTTGCCGCCCTCGAACTCCTTGCCGGTCGACCACGGCGCCTCCTCGGAGTTGATCTTGACCGAGCAACCCGACATGTCGACGTTCCAGGTCACCGAATCGAAGATGAAGAACTCGGGCTCCGGACCGAAGTACGCGGTATCGCCCACGCCGGTCGACTTGAGGTAGGCCTCGGCGCGCTTGGCGAGGGAGCGCGGATCACGCTCGTAGCCCTTGCCGTCGGACGGCTCGACGACGTCGCAGGTGAGAATCAGCGTCGGCTCCTCGCGGAACGGATCGATGTTCGCGGTGGCCGGGTCCGGCATCAGCAGCATGTCCGAGGCTTCGATGCCCTTCCAGCCCGCGATCGACGAACCGTCGAACGCGTGCCCCGAAAGGAACTTGTCCTCGTCGAACGCCGAGACTGGAACCGAGACGTGCTGCTCCTTGCCGCGGGTGTCGGTGAAGCGGAAGTCAACGAACTTCACTTCGTTGTCCGCGATCTTCTTCATCACGTCCTGGGCGGATGCCATCGAGACTTTCTCCTGGTGGTGCGATGGGGTCGGTGGATCGGGCGAGGAAAGAGGCGCCGTCGGGAGGTGTTCCCTCGGGCCGGCAATTTAGCAGGATCCGTGCCATTGTGAGCCCGGCGGACCGTCCGTAGCGCCCCGGGATGGCGCGGCCTTTCAAGGCCCCTCCAGTCTCATACCGCGAAATGCACTCAAACCGGGCGCACCATCCTCGGGCGTCCTCGCGAAATGCCTATGATTGGTGCATCGCTCCATCGGTCAACCGGTCGTCGGCAGCGCGTTCGCGCAGGCGCGCCTTCCGACCGAGCTGATCCACACGCCCCCGGACCTGATCCGGTCCTTGGTCCGATCGGCGATCCGCGGGCACCCATGCGGGTCGACCGCACCGACCGGTCGGGCAACCGCGACACCACTTCGGTCTGCGCGAACCGCCGACCCGCACGCTCGAGCAGGGGGTTGAGCGACCGCGGCGTGCGCACCGTCGTGCCGTGCATCCCGATCGCCTCGTGGCGCGGCGGTGCGTCGGCCGCACCTGGTTCAGGTCAGGAACAGCTGCTGCAGATCGTTCAGGAAGCGCAGACCCAGCGGCGTCGGTCGCAGGCTCGACGGCTCGGGATCCAGCAGCCCGCGTTCGACCGCGATGCGGATCGGCCGCGCGATCGCCGCAAGCGTCATTCCGGTCCGCTCGGCGAACCGTGCGACCGGCACGCCGTCAACCAGCCGCAGCGCGTTCAGCATGAACTCGAAGGGCAGATCGCCGGCGTCGAGCGCGCGCTCCTCCTCGATCGCGGCGCCCGCGAGGGCTCCGTCCATGTAGCGTCGCGGATGCCGGAAGCGCGCCTGTCGGACGATCCGGTCGGCAAACGACAGCTTCGAGTGCGCGCCCGCGCCGACGCCGAGGTAGTCGCCGAAGGTCCAGTAGTTGAGGTTGTGGCGCGCGCGGTGGCCGTCGCGCGCATAGGCAGACACCTCGTATCGGTGCAGTCCGGCCGCCGCGGTCGTCCGCTCGATCCACGCCTGCATGTCGGCGGCGGTGTCCTCGTCCGGCAAGCCGGCGGGCGGTCGGCTCGCGAACAGCGTGTTCGGCTCGAGTGTCAGCGCGTAGTACGACAGGTGCGGCGGCGCGAGCGCGAGCGCTTGCGAGAGGTCGGACCGCAGCCCCGACAGATCCTGGCCGGGCAGCGCCGCCATCAGGTCCAGGTTGAAGCTCGGGAACAGCCGCGCGGCCGCCTGCGCGGCCGCCAGCGCCTGCCCGGCGTCGTGGACACGACCGAGCACCCGCAGCCGGTCGTCGTCGAAGCTCTGCACACCGAGCGACAGCCGGTTCACGCCGGCATCGCGGTAGCCTTCGAAGCGTGCCCGCTCGAACGTGCCCGGATTGGCCTCGAGCGTGACCTCGGCGTCAGCGGCCAGGCGCAGCAGCGCGCGGACGTCGCCGAGCAGTCGATCGATCGAGGGCGGCGAAAACAGGCTGGGCGTGCCCCCGCCGATGAACACGGTCTGCACCACCCTGCCCCACACCAGCGGCACTGCGGCCTCGAGATCTGCCCGCAGCGCGTCCAGATACCGGGACTCGGGCAGCTCCGCGCCCGCCTCATGCGAATTGAAGTCGCAGTACGGGCACTTGCGAAGACACCACGGCAGGTGCACGTAGAGCGACAGCGGCGGCAGGCTCGTGAGGCGCGGCCGCCGAGACGGCGCGCTCGCGGGCACCGGCTGCGCCACCCCGTCAGCCCCGGTCGGACCCGAAGCCGATCAGTCGCGCCTCGCGCATCCGTTCAAGCAGCGCGCGCATCGCTCGGCCTCGATGACTGTCGCGGTTCTTGCGCGCCTCATCCAGCTCCGCCACGGTGACGCCGGCGTCGGCCAGCAGAAAATGGGGGTCGTAGCCGAAGCCGCCCGACCCCCGGGGCAGGTCGACGATCGTACCGTGCCAGAACCCGTCGGCAATCACCGGCTGGGGATCGTCGAACCGGCGCACCAGTACGAGCGCGCAGTAGTAGTACGCGGCGCGATCGAGGCCTGCGGCGAGTTGTTGCACCAGTCGGGCGGTGTTGGCGGCGTCCGACCGCTCGCCGCCGGCGTCGGCCGCGTACCGGGCCGAGCGTACGCCCGGGGCACCGCCGAGCGCCGGCACGCACACGCCCGAGTCGTCCGCGAGCGCGGGCAGTCCGGTCGCCCGGCTGGCGTGCCGGGCCTTGGCGAGCGCGTTCTCGACGAACGTCGGATGGGGCTCCTCGGCCTCGTCGACCCCGAGCTCCGCCTGCGCGACCACCGCGATCCCGGTGGGTGCGAGCAGCGCGCGCAGCTCGCGCAGCTTGCCCGGGTTGCCCGAGGCGAGCACGATTCGATCCGGCACGGCCACGCCGCTCAGCCCGCGGCGATCGCGAGCGAACCTCGCTGCAGCACTCCGAGCCGGCCGATGCCGGCAGCGGCGAGGTCGAGCATTGCATCGACCTGCGCCCGCGTGAACGGGCGGCCCTCGGCCGTGCCCTGGACCTCCACCAGGCCGCCGGAACCGGTCATCACGACGTTCATGTCGGTGTCGCAGGCCGAGTCCTCGGGGTAGTCCAGATCGAGGACAGGCACGCCCCGCCACAGCCCGACCGACACGGCCGCGACCGAATCGAGCAGCGGCCATGCGTCGCCGAAGCGGCCCTGGGCCTCGATCCAGGTGCAGGCGTCGTGCAGCGCAACCCACGCGCCGGTGATCGCGGCGGTTCGGGTGCCTCCGTCGGCCTGCAGCACGTCGCAGTCGACCTGCACCGTGCGTTCGCCCAGACGCCGCAGGTCGACCACCGCGCGCAGGCTGCGCCCGATCAGCCGCTGGATCTCCTGCGTGCGCCCCGACTGCCGACCCTTAGCCGCCTCCCGATCCGACCGCGTGTGGGTCGAGCGGGGCAGCATCCCGTACTCCGCGGTCACCCAGCCGCGGCCCTGGCCCCGCAGGAAGGACGGCACCGTGTCCTCGACGCTCGCCGTGCACAGCACCCGCGTGTCACCGAACGAGACCAGCACCGAGCCTTCGGCGTGACGGGTCCATGCGCGTTCGATCCGCACCTCGCGCAGCGCATCCGCCGCGCGCCCCGAAGGCCGTGTGAAGCCCTCGGGCAGCCCGCCACCGCTCATGTCGGACCCTCGCCCTGCGCCGCGTTGGACCGCTGGATCGCCTGCTGGATCTCGGCGATCTGACGTTCGATCTCCTCGTCGGTGAGCGTGTCCTCGGCCGCGTCCTCTTCGATCTGGCCGATCGAGACGGTCGTGGTCACCGCCCCGTCGGGAAGGTTCAGCGACGACAGCGTCGGCACGTCCTCGTCGGTCTCTCCGCTCTCCCAATTGAGCGCCACCACCGTGGTGTTGTCGGCGAACCGGCCGTTGATCTGCACCGCACGCTGCACCAGCTCGGGGACGACCCTCGCGATCGAGCCCTGCCCGAACGCGGCGGCGAACCCGTCCTCCGGCGTGCCGGACCAGAACCCGTCGGTGCACAGCACCAGCGTGTCGCCGCGCGCGAGCCGCGCGCGCGACGTGATCTCGATCGTCGGCTCATACGGCGAGCCCAGACAGTTCAGCACCTTGTTGCGCTCGGGATGCCCCTCCTGGTCCGCCTCGGAGATCAGGCCGAGGGATACCAGCGTCTGCACCTTCGAGTGGTCGCGGGTGCGCGAGAGGATGCGGCCATCGCGCAGCCAGTACAGCCGAGAGTCGCCCGCGTGCGCCCACCACGCGCAGTCGTCCTGGATCACGCATGCGACCACGGTGGTGCGCGGCGCCTCGGGCAGGCCCTGCGCGCCCTGGTAGCGGAGCAGCTCGCGATGCGCCACCCGCAGCGACAGGTCGAGGAATTCCGCCGGGTCGGCCAGCCGCGGCTGTGCGTGCTTCTGGAACAAGCCGGCGCAGGCCTGCACGGTCAGCTGCGCGGCGACCTCACCACGCACGTGGCCGCCCATTCCGTCTGCCACGACCATCAGCAGCGATTCGCGCGAATAACAGTAGCCCATGCGGTCCTGGTTGACCGTGCGGGCGCCGAGCGCGGTGTCCTGAAAGATCGTGAATCGCACGGCGGTCAGCCCGAAGCCTTCTGGGTCGGCCACATCAGCGTGGAGTCCGCGCGTGGCGCCCCGCGCCGACGCGCGGCGAGCCGGTCGAGCCAGCGCGAAAAGACCGCCGGGCGCACCGGCGGCGGCTCGGCGCCCCCGGTCTGCGGCTCGCGCAGCGCACGCTGCAGCACGAACACGCTCTGAGGCCGCTCGAGCGGATTGAGCTTCAGGCACCAGTGGGCGATGTCGACCAGCTGCTGCGAATACAGCTTCACCGCGGCGGCGAGCGCGGCGTCGACCTTGTCGTGCTGACCGCGTTGGTCGGCCGGTTGCGGCGGCGAGCCGACCATGCAACCGTACATCGTTGCGCCCAGTCCGTAGATGTCGGTCCACGGGCCGAGCTGCTGGTTGCGCCGGTACAGCTCTGGCGCCGCGAAGCCGGGGGTGTACATCGGGAAGAGCTTCGCCGCGTCCAGCTTGAGCGTCTGCCGCGCCGCACCGAAGTCCAGCAGCATCGGCGATCCGTCGCGGCGCAGGTACACGTTGGCGGGCTTGAGGTCCAGGTGCAGCAACCGGTTCGCGTGAACTTCGCGCAACCCGTTCATCACCTGCGCGAAGATCCGGCGAATGTGTCGCTCGGGGATGACCTCGCGGCCGGGCTTGCCGCGGTAGCGCATGATCAGTTCCTGAAGGCTGCGGCCCTGCTCGTAGGCCATCACCATGTAGACGGTCTCGTTGGCGCGGAAGAAGTTCAGCACGCGCACGACGTTCGGGTGGAGAACCCGCGCGAGCGCGCGCCCCTCCTCGAAGAAGCACTTGAGGCCGTTCCGGTAGGTATTCAGGTTCTCGGGACTCACCGCCGGCACCAGCTCGTCCGGTCCCCGCCGGACCAGCGAGCTGGGCAGGTACTCCTTGAGCGCCACCGGCTGGCCGTCGGGGTCGTCGGCCAGATAGACGATCGAGAATCCCCCGCTCGCGATCTTCCTTACAATCCGGTAGCCGCCGATCTCCAGGCCTTCCGGCAGCGGCGCGTTCGTCTGGGTCGCCATAAGGGTGCGATTGTAATGAACTCCAGGGTCACGGGCGTGCACAGCATGACCGGATACGGCAGTGCCTCCCGCGACCACGAGCTCGGCCGGCTGAGCCTCGAGCTGCGCTCGGTCAACGCTCGCTTCCTGGACGTGGCCTTCCGGCTGCCGGACGAACTGCGCGTGCTCGAGCCGGTGCTGCGCGAGGCGCTCGCGACGAGGGTCGCGCGCGGCAAGGTCGACTGCCGCGCCAGCGTCCAGCATCGCGGCGCAGCCCGTGCGCAGGTCATCGTCCGCACCGAGGCCCTCCACGCGCTCGCGCAGGCGCAAGCCCGGGTGCTCGAGGCGTTTCCCGCCGCGGCACCGCTGTCGGTCGGCGACTGCCTGCGGTTTCCCGGCGTCATCGACGAACCGCAGCCGGACGCGTCGCAGTGGCTGGCCGCCTACCGTCCGCTGGTCGACGAGGCGATCGACGAACTGTCGGCCAGCCGCGCCCGGGAGGGCGTGCGTCTGGCCGACGCCATCCGCGAGCGGGCCGGCCGGATGGCGGCGATCGTCGCCGGGCTGCGGCCCAGGGCGCCGCAGCTGGTCGCCGAATTCGGCGAGCGACTGACCGAGCGGCTCCGCGAGGCGGCCTCGTCGGCGCTCGGGGGCTCGCCCGTGCCGCTCGACGAGACACTCGCGCGCATCCGCCAGGAGGTGTCGGTGTACGGGATGCGCGTGGACGTTGCCGAGGAACTCTCGCGACTCGACATCCACGTCGCCGAGCTCGAGCGCGTGCTCGGGGCGGGCGGTGCGGTGGGCAAGCGGCTCGACTTCCTGATGCAGGAACTCAACCGCGAAGCCAACACGCTCGGCGCGAAGGCCGCCGGCATGGAGGTCACCCAGGCCTCGGTCGAACTGAAGCTGCTGATCGAACAGGTGCGCGAGCAGGTGCAGAACCTCGAGTGACCGGCGTACGTCGTCCGGAGCCGGACGGCGGCCGAGCGAACTGGTCCGCCGCACCAAACCTGCGACAATGCCGAACCGCCCGCTTGACCCATCCGATGCCCGATCCCGCCACCGGCGGCAGCCTGCTGATCGTCGTCGCTCCGTCCGGCGCCGGCAAGACCTCGCTGGTGCGTCATCTGCTGTCGGTGCGCAATCACCTGCGGCTGTCGGTATCGTTCACCACCCGGGCGCCCCGGGCGGGTGAGCGCGACGGGGTCGACTACCTGTTCGTATCCGAGCAGGAGTTCGCCGCGCGCCGCGAGCAGGGAGAGTTTCTCGAGTGGGCCGAGGTGCACGGCAATCGGTACGCAACGTCGCGCGAGTGGATCCTGCAGCAGATGTCGGTGGGCACCGACATCGTGCTCGAGATCGACTGGCAGGGCGCGGCCCAGGTGCGCGCCCGGTTCCCCGACGCGGTGTCGGTCTTCATCGCGCCTCCATCGATGGCGGTGCTGCGCGAACGGCTGACCGCGCGAGGCCAGGACGCTCCCGCGGCGATCGAGCGTCGCCTGATGGCCGCGCGCAACGAGCTGACCCACGCGGGGGAATGTCAATATGTTATTATCAATCAAGACTTTGGCGACGCCTGCCAGCAGTTGGTGAGCATTGCTGACGCAGCCCGCTGTCGGTTCGGGCCGCAGCGGCGGCGTCATGCGGCGCTGTTCGAGGCGCTCGGCATGCTGTCGCCCCCGGCCCTGCCGGACTGAGTCCGAGCTCCGTTCGCCGCACGATCCCACCCAGGACGCCCCATGGCCCGCATCACCGTCGAAGATTGCCTGAAGCACATCCCCAACCGGTTCGAGTTGGCCCTGGCCGCCACGTATCGGGCCCGCATGCTCGCCCAGGGCCACTCGCCCAAGGTCGAGAGCAAGGACAAGCCCACGGTGACCGCCCTGCGCGAGATCGCCGCGGCCAAGGTCGGACGCGAGATGCTGCGGCGCGTGCCCACCTGACGCAGCGCAAGGCGAGCGCGGACCGATGAAGCCCGACGGTTCGATCGCCACCCGATCCCGGGCGCAGCGTCGCCCGCCGGTGCCTGCGGGCGCCGACGTCGCATCCGAGCGCAACGCCGAGGGGTTCGCCGCACCGCCCGACGAACGCCGGGTCGTTTCGCTCGCGCAGGTCACGCGGCGCGCGGCGGCCTACCTGGCCGAGGACGACCTGAAGCGGGTGCGCGACGCCTACCGCTTCTCGGACACCTCCCACCTCGGACAATTCCGTTCCAGCGGCGAGCCGTACATCTCGCACCCGATCGCGGTCGCAGAGATCTGCGTCGGCTGGCGGCTGGACGCGGACGCGCTGATGGCGGCGCTGCTGCACGACGTGATGGAGGACTCGGGCGTCACCAAGCAGCAGATGGTCGAGCGCTTCGGGCCTCAAGTCGCCGAGCTGGTGGATGGCCTGTCCAAACTCGACAAGGTCGAGTTCGCCAGCCGCGAGCAGGCGCAGGCCGAGAGCTTTCGCAAGATGCTGCTCGCGATGGCCCGCGACGTACGGGTGATCCTGATCAAGCTCGCCGATCGGCTGCACAACATGCGTACGCTGCAGGCGGTCGACATCGCCAAGCAACGTCGGATCGCCAGCGAGACGCTGGACATCTACGCGCCGATCGCCAACCGTCTCGGACTGAACGAGCTGTATCGCGAATTGCTCGACCTGTCCTTCCGGTATCGGCATCCGTTCCGCTACCGCACGCTCGACAAGGCGGTCACCGCCGCACGCGGGATGCGCCGCGAGGGACTGAGCCGGATCATCGACGCGGTCCAGCGGGCGCTGCCCGCAATGGGCGTGAAGGCCGAGCTGCGCGCACGCGAGAAGGCGCTGTGGGCGATCTACCGCAAGATGCAGGAGAAGCGCCTGTCGTTCTCGCAGGTGATGGACGTCTTCGGCATCCGCCTGGTCGTGGAGTCGCTGCCCGACTGCTACCTGGCGCTTGGGGCGCTGCACCAGACGTTCAAGCCGATTCCTGGACGCTTCAAGGACTACATCGCGATTCCCAAGGTCAACGGCTATCAGTCGCTGCACACCACCGTCGTCGGACCCTACGGCACACCGGTCGAGTTCCAGATCCGCACCCGCGACATGCATCGGGTCGCGGAGGCAGGCGTCGCCTCTCACTGGTTGTACAAGGCCGACAAGGAGACCTTCACCGATCTGCAGAAGCGCACCCACCAGTGGCTGAAGTCACTGCTCGACATCCAGCACCAGACCGGCGACTCGCTCGAGTTCATCGAGCACGTGAAGGTCGACCTGTTCCCGGACGCGGTCTACGTGTTCACACCCAAGGGCCAGATCCGTGCGCTGCCGCGGGGCGCAACCACTGTCGACTTCGCCTACAGCGTGCACACGGACGTGGGCAATCAATGCGTGGCCGCGAAGGTCAATGGAGAGCCGGTGCCGCTGCGCACCGAGCTGCAGAACGGCGATGTGATCGAGGTACTCACCGATCCGGAGTCGCGCGCGAATCCTGCATGGCTCGGCTTCGTGCGCAGCGGCAAGGCCCGCTCCGAGATCCGCCACTTCCTGCGGACGATGAAGTACGAGGAGTCGGTCGAGCTCGGCCGACGGCTGCTCGAGCAGTCGCTCGCGGCGCTGCGGATCGACGCCGCCGCGCTCGACGGCGCGCTGCTCGAGAAGACCGCACGCGACGCTGGGGCGAAGTCGGTGGGCGAGCTCTACGCCGACATCGGGCTGGGGCGCAAGCTCGCGCCGGTGGTCGCGCGCGCGATCGCGCTGGAGATGAGCGCGCGTCCCGCCGCGGCGGCGTTCGCCCCGCGGCCGCTGCCGATCGTCATCCACGGCACCGAGGGCATGGCGGTGCAATGCTCGGCCTGCTGTCTGCCACTTCCGGGCGATTCGGTGGTCGGCCACATGCGGGGCGGCCACGGGCTGCTCGTGCACCGCAGCGACTGCGATTCGGCACGCCGCCAGCGCCAGCGAGACGCCGAACGCTGGATCGACGTCGAATGGGGTGAGGACATCCGCGGTCTGTACCGCACGGTGATCGAAGTCCAGGTCCGCGACGACCGCGGCGCGCTCGGCCGCGTGGCCGCCGACATCGCGGCCTCCGAGGCGAACATCGTGCACGTGTCGATGGACGAGGAGCCGGACGCGGTCGCGACCATCCGGTTCACGCTGCAGGTCCGCAGCCGACACCACCTCGCGCAGATGTTCCGCCGGTTGCGCAAGCAGGCCGACGTCACCCGGATCACCCGCCTCTAGAACC
>JBIKMO010000097.1:0-15285 GCA_044359175.1 Burkholderiaceae bacterium
ATCACCATCCTGATCTGGGCCGCGTTCATCGTGATCGCGCGTGCGATGGCGTACCGCTCGCTCGCCCCGACCGACATCGTCGCCTGTCGGGTCGCCGGCGCCGCCCTCGTGCTGCTGCCCTGGGGCGCGTGGCTCGCGGCCCGACGCCGGCGCGACGGTGCACGGACCTGGATGGGCCTGTCGCCGCTGCCGGGGAGGCTGACCGTGACCCTCGGCCTACCCGGCGGGATCGCCTATGCGCTGCTGGTCTACGCGGGCTTCGTGTACGCGCCGGCCGCGCACGGCGCAGTGCTGGTGCCGGGCATGCTGCCGTTCTTCACCGCGGTCTGGTCGGTCGCGCTGCTGCACGAGTCGCTGTCGCGACCGCGGCTGGCCGGGCTCGCGATGATCCTCGGCGGCGCGGTTATGGTCGGTGGCGCATCCCTGCTCGCCGCCGTCCACGGCGGACACACCTGGCGTGGCGACCTGCTGTTCCTCGCGGCGGCGGCGACCTGGTCCCTCTACACCGTGCTGTGCCGTCGCCATCGGGTCGACGCGGTCGACGCGACCGCGGCGGTCACGGTCTTCGCCGCTGTGGTCTACCTTCCCGCGTTTGCCGCCGCAGCGGCCACGGGCGCGCTGCACAGCCGCCTCGCGACCGCACCCTGGTCCGAGATCGCCTTCCAGGTTGCCTTCCAGGGGCTGGGCTCGGTGGTGGTCGCAGGCATCACGTTCATGGCGATGGTGCAGGTCTTCGGGCCACTGCGCAGCGTGATGCTGACCGCGCTGGTGCCGCCGCTCGCAGCGCTCGGTGCGGTCGTCATGCTCGGCGAGCCGCTCGGCTGGAATCTGAGCGCCGGTCTGGCGCTGGTCACCCTGGGGATCGTGGTCGGGGTCCGCGGCGGCGCACCGGTGGGGCGGAGCTGATCGGCGGATCCGCGGGACGGTCTGGGCGCAGGCAGTGCCCGCGGATCAGTTCGCGGCCTTGGTCGTGGCGACCTTGGTCGTGGCGGCCTTGGTCGTAGCGCCCTTCTTCGTAGCGCCCTTCTTGGTAGCGCCTTGCGTCGTCGCGACCGCCGCCCGCCCGTCCGTTGCCGGCGCCCGGCTCGTCTCGGCCCGAGTCGCCGACGCCTTGGCCGCCCGTGCGCGGGTCGTCGGCGCGGTCGAGGACGCGCCCTCCGACACCTGGGTGACGGCCCGTCGCCGCGAGGTGGTCGCGGCGCGCCGTTCGGCCGGCGCGGCCTCGGCCGCCCCCGCGCCCGCCGCGCGCGTCGGACGACGCCGCACCGACGCGCGCCCCGCCGGGGCACTCGCGGCGCCCTTCCAGGTCCGACGAGCCTTCCTGGCGAGCTCGACCACCTTGGCGATGTCCTCGTCGGTGAACACCCCGTTCACGCCGGAGATCGCGGCGAGCTTCATCCCGTGCTTGAGCCCGAGCTTGTAGATCTCCTTCACCTTCTCCCACTCGGTGTCGCGACCGATCGTGAACACCTCGAATCGGCCCTCGAGCGCGAGCACGATGGTCTCGGCCAGGCACGCGTAGATCACGTTCGGCGGCAGTCCGATGCTCTTCATGCCGCGCACCGTCGTGGGCAGTTCGATCTCCCCGGACTCGACCACGAGCACGTCCGGACGCTTGGCGACCTCCTCGGGCGGCAGGTCCAGGGGCCGGGCGACGTCGGTGATCACGCAGCCGGGCTTGACCTTCGTGATGTCGAGGATCTTCTTGCCGGCACCGGACGTGGACGTGACGATCATGTCCATCTCGCCGAGCAGGCGGTCGTAGTCGGTCGAGCACACCACGTTCGCATCGGGCGTGTCCTGCAGGATCGAATTGCGCAGTTCTTCGAGCTTCTTCATGTCCCGACCGGCGATCACGACCTGCTCGAAGGCCATCGCGAGCAGCCGGGCGCTCACCGAGCCGATCGAGCCGCTCGCGCCGATCACCATGGTCTTGGCGGCCAGACGCCGGCCGTCCGTCGGCAGCTCGATCAGGCCCATTCGACGCATCGCATCGGCTGCAGCCCACAGCGCACCCGAAGCCGAGTAGCTGTTGCCGGTGGTGATCGGCAGCCGGGAGCGCCGCGCCACCGTGATGCCCGCGTCGCCGACCACCTTCGTGAACGCCCCCAGGCCCATGATCTGCGCACCGAGCTTCTCGGCGATCCTCGCGGCGTGCAGCAGCCGTCGGTACGTGAACTCGGGCGGGCGAGACAACATCTCCCGCGGCGTGCCACCCACCGAGATCAGCCAGCCCTCGGCCTCGGCACCGGTGGGCGACACGATGTTCTCCATCTTGCAGTAGACCATCGGCGGCATGTGCGCGGCGATCGTCTCGACCCGATCCATCACGAACTTCGGCGTGCCCTTCGGGATCGGCAAGCCCTTGCGGATGAAGTCCTGCGACAACGGATGGATCACGAACGCGAAGCGCCGGATGTTGCGGAACCGGCCGGTGGGATGCAGCAGCCGGGGCTCGATCCTCAGCTCGTCGATGATCTCCTCGAAATCATCATCCGAGACCTCCTCGGGCGGTCTGCCGAGCGCGGCGAGGATCATCGCCTCGATCACGTTGATGCCCACGACCCGCTCGAACAGCTTCGGCGAGACGTCGATCACCAGGTTCACCTTGCAGCGCGTGAAGAACGCAAGCCGGTCATCGTCGACCGCCGAGGTGATCAGCGTCTTGCCCGCGAGGTTGCCCGGCTCGCCCACCGCCTTGATCTCGGCGAACGTGCCGACGACGACGTGGGACTTCGCAACCGCGGCCGCGACCCGGCCGCTCTTGAAGCCGGCGAGCGCGGACTCCAGCAGCTCGCCGGGCCGTCCCGAGAGCACCCACTCGCTGCTCTTGGTGAACAGCTCGAGCTGCTCGAGCGAGGTCAGCATCGTCGGTGCACCGGTCTGGTAGAGCGCATCGGCGAAGCTGAGGTTGCGCGTGTAGTCCGACAGGGCCACCGCCATGTCGTAGTTGCGCACGCCGTTCAGGAACAGCACGAGGTTGTTGTCGAAGTAGCTGCCCAGCGCCTTCTGCACGTGCCGCACCGCGCGAACCTGCAACAGTCGGCGCAGCGTCGCGCCGGTGGTGGCGGGCACGCGCGTCACCACGTTCAGGAGCCTGCGGGTTTCCTTGTTGACCAGGGTTCGCTGGCCGACCTGGTGGTGGTCGCCGATCTCGCCCAGGCCGATCGCGTCCGCGCTCGACTGATGGCGCCGCATCAGCTCCCAGGCCTTGGTGGTGTCGCCGTCCGCACCCACACGTCGGACCGAGAAGCGCTGGCCGAGGAAGTCGGTCTCGAAGCCGAAGTCCTGCCTGGACGAACCGAGCGAGACGGTGACGACCTTCTTCATGCAAGACTCCCTGCGATGGCGATGCTGATCAGCGCGCGGCGGTCCGCGGGCGCGCCGCCCGGGCCGGGCGCGCGGCCCGAGCTGGGCGCGCGGCGATGGCCGACCCAGCCGGCGCAGCCGACCCTGTCGACCCTGTCGACCCTGTCGACCCTGCCGACCCGGTCGACGCGGCCGGCGCACGGGCACGGGTACGACGAGGACGCCGGGGCGACGCGGCCGCGGGCGCATCGCCGTCCGGCTGCGACTGCGGCGGCAGCGCGCGGCGGATCAGCGCCTCGCACTCCGCGTGCGTCATGTAGCGCGGCACCGGATAACCGGTGTGCGCCTCGTGCAGTGCCGCGCTCGCGATCGCCGGCACGTCCTCTTCACGCAGCGCCGCGAGCGTGGTCGGGATCGCGAGGTCGGCGCACAGCGTGTCCACCGCGTCGATGAAGCGACGGGCGAGTACCTCGGGCGGTTCGTCCTCGGTTCCGGCGCGCGCTCGCACCGCCAGCTGCGCGAGCTCGGGGACGATTGCCGGCAGCGAGAATCGCAGCACCTTGGGCAGCATGATCGCGTTCGCGAGCCCGTGCGGCGTGTGATAACGACCGCCGAACTGGTGCGCGATCGCGTGCACGTAGCCGACGTTGGCCCGGGTGAAGGCGAATCCCGCGTAGGTGGACGCGAGCGACATCTTCTCGCGAGCCTGCAGGTTCGCGCCGTCGCGGTAGGCGGTGCGCAGGTTCTCGAAGATGAGCCCGACCGCCGACAGCGCCATGCCGTCCGAGTACGGCGTCTTCCACTGACCGACGAACGCCTCGATCGCGTGGGTGAGCGCATCGATGCCGGTGGCCGCGGTGACCGCGGCGGGCAGACCGGTCATCAGCGACGGATCGAGCGCGGCCATCCGCGGCACCAGCCGCGGATCGACGATCACCAGTTTCGCCTGGCGCTCCGGATCGGCGATCACCGCAGCGACGGTGACCTCCGAGCCGGTGCCCGCGGTGGTCGGTACCGCGTACACGGTCAACGGCGGGCGCAGTCCCTTCAAGTACCCGGCGAGGCTGCGCAGCGGACGCGGATTGGCGATCGCGATCGCGATCGCCTTGGAGGCATCCATCGACGAGCCGCCGCCGAACGCGACGATCGCATCGCAGTCGTGCTCGCGACAGACGTCGATGCCGCGCTCGATCAGCGGGATCGGCGCATCCGGAGTGATCTCGTCGAACACCACGTACTCGGTGCCGCCGACGGTGAGCGCCTGGGTGAGGTCAGTCAGCAGGCCGAGCCTCGAGATCACGCCGTCGGTGACGATCAGGATGCGGCGATGACCGAAGCCGGAGATCGCCTGACCGAGCCGGCCGCTCGCCCCAGGGCCGACCAGCAGCGTGGGCTGCGGGATCGGAATCAAGCGGGTGACCAGACCCGCGCCCTTCATCAGCGCGCCAAGGCCGGCGGCGCGGACCTGTTCGGGAATGAGGTCGGTGATCACTCGGCAGGCCTCCTGCGGACCGCGCCCGGAGCGGCGCTCGCCGCACCAGCCGCAAAGCCCGCATTCTGCACCAAGCCGGCGCGGCAGGCGCCGCCTGCCCACGGCGGGCGCGTTCAGCCCGCCTGGATCGCGGCGAGCCGCCGACCGATGATCTCGTCGGCCTCGCGCATGATCCGCTCGATCAGCTCGTGGCAGCTCGGCACGTCGCGGATCAGGCCGGCGACCATCCCGCAGCTCCACGCGCCGGCCTGCATCTCGCCGTCGGTCATCACCTTCGGGTAGATGCCGGCGACCTGCTCGTGGATGTCCTCGATACGCAGCGCCGGCCCCTTGCTGCGCTCGATCTCGAGGATCCGCGCGACGCCCTCGTTCATCAGCACGCGCTCGGTATTGCGCAGCGGACGCATGATCAGACGGGTGTCCAGCTCACTCGCCTCGACGATCGCCCGCTTGACGTTCTCGTGCACCGGTGCCTCCCGGGTGGCGATGAACCGGGTGCCCATGTTGATGCCGTCGGCCCCGAGCGCGAGGGCAGCCACCAGACTGCGGCCGTCGGCCATGCCTCCGGAGGCGACGAACGGGATCGTCAGCTCGTCGGCCGCGCGCGGCAGCAGGATGAAGTTGGGCACGTCGTCCTCGCCCGGGTGGCCACCGCATTCGAAGCCGTCGACGCTCACCGCATCGCAGCCGATCGCCTCGGCCTTCAGCGAGTGGCGCACCGACGTGCACTTGTGGATCACCTTGATGCCCGCCGCCTTCAGCATGGGCAAGTACGGCTCGGGATTGCGGCCCGCGGTCTCGACGATCTTCACCCCGCCCTCGATGATCGCCCGGATGTACTCCGGATACGGCGGCTTGGCGAAGGTCGGCAGGAAGGTGAGGTTGACCCCGAACGGCGCATCGGTCATCTCCCGGCAACGTGCGATCTCGCGCGCGAGCAGCTCGGGGGTCTTCTGGGTGAGGCCGGTCACGATCCCCAGACCGCCGGCGTTCGAGACCGCCGCGGCAAGTTCGGCGAAACCGACGTAGTGCATACCGCCCTGGATGATCGGGTGCCGGATGCCGAACAGCTCGGTGATACGGGTCCTCATGCGATGCTCCTCAGGGGTCGGAGAACAGGGCGAGCAGATCGTCCTGGGTGAGCGTGCCCGCCGCCTCGCCGCCGGCGAGCACGGCCTCGGCCAGATCGCGCTTGGACGACTGCAGCTGCAGGATCCGCTCTTCGATCGTACCGGCGCAGACCAGCGAGTACACGAACACGGGCTTGTCCTGGCCGATCCGATGGGCGCGGTCGGTCGCCTGCGACTGGACCGCCGGGTTCCACCAGGGGTCGTAGTGGATCACCGTGTCGGCCGCGGTCAGATTCAACCCCACGCCCCCCGCCTTGAGCGACAACAGGAACAGCTGGGCGTCGCCTTGCTGGAAGGCCTCCACCGCACCGCGCCGATCGTCGGTGTCGCCGTCGAGCCGGCTGCGCGCGACGCGCCGCAGTCGCGGGTCGGCGTCGATCGCGGCCTCGATACGATCGAGCATCGTGGTGAATTGCGAGAACACCAGCACCTTGCGCCCTTCGTCCACGAGCGTGTGCAACAGCTCGAGCAGCTCCTCGCGCTTGGCGGACGCGGCGACCCGCCGGGCCTCGGGAAGCTCGAGCAGCGCCGGGTCGCAGCACGCCTGGCGCAGCTTGAGCAGCGCGTCCAGTACCACGATACGCCCGCGCACCAGACCACTGCGGGCGAGCGCTTCACGCACCCGCGCGTCCATCGCCGCACGCAGCGACTCGTAGAGGTCACGCTGCTCGCGACCGAGTTCGACGCGGCGTACCACCTGCGTGAGCAGCGGCAGCTCGCGCAGCACGGTGGACTTGGTCCGCCGCAACAGGAACGGGCGGATGCGGCGCTCGAGCGCCTGCAGCCGCTCGGCTGCCTCGATGCCCGCTGGGCGGCGCTCGATCGGCGCGCGAAAGCGCTGACGGAACGATTCTTCGCTGCCGAGCAGCCCGGGCACCGCGAACTGCATCACCGACCAGAGCTCGCCGAGGTGGTTCTCCAGCGGCGTGCCGCTGAGGGCGATCCGGTGCGACGCGACGAGCGTACGCAGCGCCGCAGCCGACTGGGTTCGCGGGTTCTTGATCCGGTGCGCCTCGTCGGCGACGACCGCGTGCCAGCGCCGAGCGCCCAGCCGCTGCAGGTCGCGAGGCAGCAGCGCGTAGCTGGTGACGACCAGGTCGTGCGCATCGATCGCATCGAAGCGCGTGCCGCGCTCCGGGCCGGCGAGCGCGAGCACTCGAAGCGACGGCACGTGGCGGGCGGCCTCGTCCTGCCAGTTGAACACCAGCGAGGTGGGCGCGACCACGAGCACCGGCGCCTGCATGCGGCCGGACTCGCGCTCGAGCGCGACGTGGGCGAGCAGCTGGACGGTCTTGCCCAGTCCCATGTCGTCGGCGAGCACGCCGCCGAGGCCGCAGCCGGCAACGAACTGCAGCCATGCGAGGCCGTCGCGCTGGTAAGGCCGCAGCGCGGCCCGCAGCCCCACGGGCGGCGCCACCTCGGGCAGGCGCTCGAACTCGGCGGCCCGCTCCCGCAGACGCGCGAGCGACGCGAGCTGCGGCGGCACCTGCGCGTCGGGAATCGCGAGCGCAAGCTGCGCCGCCGTGAACGCGTCCACCCGCAGCGCGACGCCGCCCTCGGCACCGGGTATGCGCTCGGCCCAGTCGGTGACCAGCCGCGCGAGCGGCTCCAGGCGTGTCGCCTCGATGCGCGCAACCTCGCCCTCGGACAGCCGCAGCCAGACCGTCCCGTCCGGACAACAGGACTGGACCCACGCTGCGTAGCCGCCGCGCTCGACGACCTGCGCGAGCACCGGGGCCAGATCGACGCGCCGACCCGCGACGCGCACCCCCACCTGCAGGTCGAACCAGCGCGGGCCGGCGGCCGCGCCGGCGTCCCACCGGACGCGGCCGCCCGCGCGGCGAGCCACACCGGTCCGCCCGAGCGCGGCGCGCCTGGTCGACGATGTCTCGCCGAGCGCCGAGGCCGAGCCGCTCGCCCCGCCCTGCACTGCGTCGCCCGTGTCGCCCGTGTCGCCCGTGTCGCCTGCGCGCCCGGCATCCCAGGCATCGCCCGCGTCGCGAAGGGCGGCCGACCGGGCCGTGTCGATCGCTCGCAGGTCGACCGCAATCGCATCGGCCTGCACCAGCCTGAACGGGAGTGCGGCCTCGTCGACCACCGTCCAGCCGGCGGCGCTCAGCGCCGGCACGACCTCGAGCACGATACGCGCGGCAGCGAGCGCAGCCGCTGGCATACGGGCGACCGGCAGCGCCCCTTCGGCCGTCGGCGAGCGCGGCCGCGCCGAGGGCGCACCCGGCTCAGGCATCCGCTCGACCCCGTCGGCGCCTTCACCGCCGAGCACGGGCAGCAGTGCCGCCCGCAGCTCGGCGAGACGGGAACGTTCCGCGTCGTGGTCGCACAGCACCAGCGTCAGGCCGTCGGCATCACGCACGCCCAGACTGGTTGCGCGCAGCGGCTCGAGGCGGCGATCGCCGTACTGCATCGCGCAGGCGAGCGTCAGCGCGCGTGCGGGCGGTGCGCCGTCCCGACCGCGCACGACGCCGCTCGACAGCAGCAGGATCGGCCGAGGTACGCCAGTGCGCTCGCGCACCGGTCGGTTCGACGGGCAAGGCACCACCTCGCGCAGTTCGGCCCGCTCGCGCAGCTGGGCGTGCAGCGCGAGCGCGACTTCGTCGATCGCGTCGTACGGCACCGGTGGCGAATCGTGGAGCCACTCGAGCAGCGGCTCGGGTACGCCGGTGTCGATCGCGCCGATCGTTCCGGCATCGCGGTCCAGCCAGCACGGACGCACCAGCGCGAGCACGCGCGCCGACGGGACCACCGACCAGGCAAGCCGCGACGCGGCCCGCTCGGGCACCGGCCGCCACGCCAGCGTGCCCGGCCGGGACTCGCCGGCCACGAGCGGCACCGACGCCGGATCGCCGGGTGGCGCCTCGAGCGCGAGCCGCCGGGCGCGTGCCAACCGAAGCAGCAGCTCGCAGGCGTTCGCCGAGGTCGGAACGAACGTGTGGCCGCTGCCCGGCGAGCGCAGCAGCAGCGCACCGGCCAGGGCGTCCAGCGCGTCCCATCCGGCAGGGGGGTGCGACGCGTGTTCGCGCACGTTCAGGTAGGGGCGCGCGGGCTCGCCGACCCGCGGCCGCCACGCCTGAAGCTGAGGCCGGTCGTCGGCCGCGCCGAGGACCAGCACCCAGGCGATCGCCCCGCCTGCGGGTGCGCCGCCCGCTGCACGGACCGAACGCACCGCGCGAACCCATTCGAGCGCCCGCAGACGACCGACCGCGTCGAAGCCCGCTGCGGGTGCGGCGAGTGGCCCCGCCGGCCGCGCGGGCCGCGGTCGGGTCGCGGCGCCCGCAGGCGGGCCGTCGTCCAGCCACGCACACAGCAGTGCGGCGCCGTGCTCGCAGTCGTAGCCGGCCGCGCAGGTACAGCGCACCGAGGCCCGCGTGACCGCGCCGTTGGCCGCCAGCCGCACGCAAGCGAGGTAGGTCGCGCCGTCCTCGCCCTCGACCTCGCCCTCCAGCTCCCCGGTCGCCGGCTCGCGCAGGTCGAGCACCCGGCCGTCGGCGAACGCCGCCTCGCCCTGCGCGGCGGTGTGGGCGTCGACGCCCACGAGCGCGCGGCCGAGGGTCCGACGGAAGCGTTCGATCAGCATGTTTCCGGAGTGCGACCGGACAGTCTAGCTCAGCCTCCGGTGCGGACGGCGCCGGCCAGGCGAACTGCGGGCGCCGGCGGTCGACCCGCTCCGTCCGAACGGCCGCACGCAACCGCGCATCGGCCCACGACCAGATGCCCCGCCGGGCTCAGAGCGGGTCGAGCGGGAACACCGGGCGCCGGACGTGCTCGAAGCGCAGCACGCCGTAGTCCGAGGTGGTGACGCCCACGCCGGCGCACTCGACCACGTGGCTCGCGAGCGCGCCCAACCCGGCCCGCCAGTGAACGCGGCTCTTGATCACGACGAAACGCTTGCGCGCCGGGTCGATGCCGACCGAGTGGAAACACTCCAGGTCATGGGGCTCCTGGTAGAGCGACATCAGCACCAGCTCGAGCCCACCGACCTCGAGCACTACGGTCGGACCGTTGTTGACGGTCGCCCCCGCGCTCATCGGACCGCGCAGCCGGTAGACGCCGTCGGTGATCCGCTTCACGCGGCCGTTGACCGCCAGCGGCGCCGCGGGCGCACCGATCGACGGCATCGGGGTCCGGCCTCCGACCGCGAGCGCGACGCTCGCGCCGACGCCGGCGGCGATCGCCTCACGCACCGCCGCCGGATCGTGGATCGCGTAGAACACCGCCTCACGCAGGTCCTGCCGCAGCACCTCGGCGAGCACCGCCGTGGTGTCCATCGTCCCGCCGGAGGCGACGTTGTCGCAGTGGTCGAGCAGTACGACCGGGCCGCCGTCCGGCGACTTGACCTCCCCGAGCGCGCGTGCCCGGGCGACCGACCCGGCCAGCGGCTCGCCGCGGTACACGAAAGCCTCGCGCGAGTCCCATGCCGCATCCAGCAGCGCCTCGCGGATCGCCTCGGCCGCCGCCGGCTCCCCGTCGGTGCAGACCACCGCCGACACTCCCGCCTCACGGATGTCGGCGTGCGGGAAACCCACGAAGACCGAGCAGGCGAGCGCACGTCCTGCGCGCTCGTGGGCGATCGCGGCGGCCTGCAGCGAACGGTTCGGCTCGGCGTGCGTGCCCTGGCGCATCACGTGCGGCAGCATCGGCCGGTTGCCCCAGACCGTCACCGGCCGGACTTCGCCGCGGATCGCGCGCATCAGCACTCGGGCGCAGCGCTCGCCCGCATCGCGGACATCGACGTGAGGATACGTGTGGTACCCGGTGACCACCGTGGCCGCCCGCACCATCTCCGGGTACACGTTCGCGTGCATGTCCAGCACGATGCCCACCGGCGTGCGCGGATCGAGCTCGCGCAGCCGGCGCATCAGCTCGCCCTCGCCGTCCTCGTGGCTGCGGGTCACCATCGCGCCATGCAGGTCGAGCAGGATTCCGTCCCAGCCGCCGCGCGCCACCTCGCCGAGCACGACGCCGGCGATCCGCTCGAACGCATCGTCGTCGACCGGCCCGCTCGGGTTCGCCTCGGCGGCCACTGCAACCTCGATCGAGGCGCCCTCGGTCTGCGCCACCGCGATGAAGCCCGCGAGCCCACTGCCGGTGCCGCGATGGGCGTCGATCGCGGCCTGCCCGACGAGCATGCCCGACCGGTAGGCGAAGAAACGCTCGAGCGGGGTGGGCACCGGCGAGAAGGTGTTGGTCTCGTGCTTGAAGGTCGCCGCGAGCAGTCGCATGACCGGTCTCCGGGCCCGGGCGGAACGGTCGGGCCTCCCGGCTACGTTAGCATGCGCGATGCGACGGTCGCCGGTGCGACCGAGCGTTCCGGCACGAGGACTCCATGACCGCCGAACCCACCACCGCCTGGGACTTCCAGGCCGACTCCCTCGCAGGCCAGCCGACACCGCTGTCGGCCTTCCGCGGCCGGGTCGCCCTGATCGTCAATACCGCCAGCCGGTGTGGGCTCACGCCGCAGTACCGCGGGCTTCAGGCGCTGTACGAGCGCTTCGCCGACCGCGGCTTCGTCGTGCTCGGGTTCCCGTGCAACCAGTTCGGCCACCAGGAGCCGGGCGGCAGCGACGAGATCGCGCAGTTCTGCGAGACGAACTACGGGGTGAGTTTCCCGATGTTCGGCAAGATCGACGTCAACGGCGACTCGGCTCACCCGCTGTTCCAGTGGCTCAAGGCGCAGAAGCCGGGCGTGCTCGGCATCGAGGCGATCAAGTGGAACTTCTCGAAGTTCCTGGTCGACCGTGACGGTCGGGTCGTGGAGCGCTATGCGCCGACCACCGAGCCCGACGCGATCGCCGCCGACATCGAACGGCTGCTCGGCTGAGGCAGCCCGACGGCGCCAGGCCCTCGCCGGGTCAGCCGGCAGGTGACGAGCGCAGACCGTACGTCTGGCCGCCGACGAACAGGTACTCGGCACGCAGCACCGCATCGCCCCGCTCGCCGGCCGCGGCGAAGCCGACGACCGCCACCGAGTCGCCCGGCTGCAGCCGGGGCACCTTCCACGACTCCATCCGGGTGAGCGGCGCAAGTTCGACCGTCCACTGCCGGTCGGCACGGCGCGGTAGCGTCGTCCGGGCGAGCAACTCCGCGCCGTCGACCGCGGCGCTCTGCGGCGGCACGGGGCGTCGCGCGAGATCGGCCGGCAGCTTCATGCCGGCGGGTACCTCGAGCGTGAGTTCCGCGTGGGGGTTCGCCCAGCGTACCTGCAGCACCCGGCCCTCGAGGTACAGCGGGCGGCTCGCGTCGAAGCTGCTCCAGCCGTGGTGGGCACGCGCCGGCGCGACCGCCAGCGCGGCGATCGCCGCGACCAGCCGCCGGCGCCGGGGCATGTGGGCGCCGCACGCGGCGTCCGCGCGGTCGGGCCGCGATCGCGCATCGCGAGGTGGATCGGTGGACGGACGTTCGGCGGTCATCGGAGCCTCCTGGAGTCGGCAGCCGGCTGCGTGCGTGAGCGCGCGCGTCGGGGCGCCCCGACGCGCGCCGCGGCGCGCGATCCGGGGCCGGTCCGTATGTTAGCCTCCGGCGCCATGGTCACGTCGGGTCGTTCCTGCCGCGTCGAGTCGCGCGACGGCGATCGCATCCTCGTGCTCGAAGGCGTCTGGCGTCTGACCGACCTGCGAGCGCTCGCCGCCGAACTCGATCGCCTGGGCTCGGAGATGGCCGCGGTGGCCGCGCTGGACGGCGCGGCGCTGCAGGCGATCGACACTGCCGGAGCGCTGCTGGTCTGGTCGCGCCTGCGGGCGGCCGGCGCCGATGCGGCTGGGCTCGCGCTGCACGGCTTTCGCCCCGCTCACCAGCGGATCGTCGATCTCGTGCGCGAGCGCCTCGGGGCCACCGAGGGCGCCGACGCGCACCAGCCCCCGGGCGTATTCGCGCGCGCGGGGCATGCGGCCGTGGACTTCGTCGGAACGCTTCACGGACATGTCGGGCTGCTCGGGCTGACCGTGGTCGAGATCGGGCGGGCGATGCTGCGGCCCGGCGTCGTGCGCTGGCGCGAACTCGCCACCCAACTCGCGCAGACCGGCGTCAGCGCGATTCCCGTGGTGGTGCTGGTCACGTTCCTGATCGGCGTGGTCTTCGCCTACCTGCTCGGGCTGCAGGCAACCCTGTACGGCGCGAACATCTTCGTGGTCGACGGAGTCGCGCTCGGCATGACCCGTGAGTTCTCGCCGTTGATCGTCGCGACGATCGTCGCCGGCCGCTCGGGCGCGGCGTTCACCGCGCAGCTCGGCACGATGAAGCTCACCGAAGAGATCGACGCGATCCGCACGCTGGGCCTGTCGGCCGAGCAGGTGCTCGTGCTGCCCCGGGTGCTCGCGCTGGTGGTCACGCTGCCGCTGCTGGTGTTCGTCGGCGACCTCGCCGGTCTGGCCGGTGCGATGCTGATCGCCGCCGGCATGCTCGACGTGACCCCACAGACCTTCATCGAACGGCTGCATGTCGCGCTCGATCCCAGGCACTACCTGATCGGCCTGGGCAAGGCGCCGGTGTTCGCCCTCTTCATCGCGGTGATCGGCTGCCGGATGGGGATCGCCGTGGCGCGAGACACCCGATCGATCGGGATCAACACCACCTCGACGGTCGTGCAGAGCATCGTCGTCGTCATCCTGCTGGACGCGGTGTTCGCGGTGCTGTTCCAGAGGATGGGCTGGTGAGCGCCGACGGCGCGGTCGATGACCGCGATGACGATCTGGTGGTCGAAGCCAGCGGGGTGGTCACGCGCTTCGGTGCACAGACCGTGCACGAAGGGCTGCAACTGCGGATCCGGCGCGGCGAGCTGGTCGCACTGATCGGCGGCAGCGGCACCGGAAAGTCGGTGCTGTTGCGCGAGATCATCGGGCTGCACCGGCCGGACGCGGGCCGGGTGCGGCTGCTGGGCACCGACGTCTGGAATGCGCCGGCGCGCGAGCTGGCGGCGGTCAGGCGACGGTTCGGCATGATGTTCCAGGAAGGCGCGCTGTTCTCGTCACTGACCGTCGCGGCCAACGTCGCCGCACCACTGCGCGAGCATCTGGATCTGCCGGACGACCTGATCGACCGGCTGGTGCGGCTCAGACTGTCGCTCGCGGGGCTGCCACCCGAGGCCGGCGCCAAGATGCCGAGCCAGCTGTCGGGCGGCATGCGCAAGCGCGCGGCGATCGCGCGCGCGCTCGCACTCGAGCCCGAGGTGCTGTTCCTCGACGAGCCCACCTCGGGACTGGACCCGATCACGGCGCGCGCGTTCGACGAGCTGCTGCGCTTCCTGAACCGCGACCTGGGGATCACCGTGCTGGTGGTCACGCACGACCTGGACACGCTGCTGGGCATCGCCCGGCGCATCGTGGTCCTGGGCCGCGGACGCGTGATCGCCGACGGCGACGCGGACGCGGTCGTGGGCGTCGACGACCCATGGATACAATCGTATTTCTCGTCGCGCCGGCAGCTGCCGGGGGGCGAGCGCACCCGCACATCGAGACCGGATGGAACCTGAGGCCCGCTATACGACGATCGGGATCGTGCTGATCGCACTTGCGTTCTCCGCGATCGCCGCATTCCTGTGGCTGTCCAGCAGCGGCAGCGCCTCCGATTACCGCTTCTACACGATCTACTTCGAGCGGCAGTCGCTCGAGGGGCTGCAGATCGGCGGCGACGTGAACATGCGCGGGGTGAAGGTCGGTCGGGTCGAGGACTACACGATCCAGCGCGAGAACATCAACCGAGTGGCGGTCAAGGTGCGCATCGCACGCGAGACGCCGGTCAGCGAGAACACGCGGGCCGTGGTTGCGCGCAACATCCTCACCGGCATCGCGCGGATCAACCTCGAGACGCCCGGCACGCCGGGGCCGGAGCTGGTCGCGGTGCCCCAGGGCGAACGCCACCCGGTGATTCCCGAGGGCACGTCGAACCTGGACCAGATCGCCGACGCGGTGAGCCGCCTCGCGGTGCAGGCCGACCAGGCGCTCGAGAATCTGAACCGCGTGCTCGGGCCGAAGAACCAGGTGGCGTTCTCCGAGACCCTCGCGTCGATCCGCGACCTGGCCGGCGGACTGACGCGGCGGCTGGATGCGCTGGACGCGACCGCCCGCGGCATCCAGGGGGCGGCGGTGGCGTTCGAGCGCTCGAGCCGGGACATCGCGGCCGCGGTCGATCGCGTGGTCGCCACCGTCGAGCCGCTGGGCCGCGAGGCCGGCGGCGCGCTTCGCGACGCCCAGTCGACGCTGCGTGACTTCGCGCAGGCGAGCCGCAACTTCGACCGCACGCTCAGCCAGTCGCTCGCGCGTCTGGAAGCCGACGTCGGGCGGCTCGCCCGCAACGCCGACGACGCGGTGGACACCGGTACGCACGAGCTGCGTGCCACCGCCG
>JBIKMO010000098.1:0-15263 GCA_044359175.1 Burkholderiaceae bacterium
CGCTGAACGCGAAACTGGTGGCGGGCAACACCGGCTACGACATCGTCGTGCCCGGCCTGGTCTTTGCGAAGGGGCAGATCGAGGCCGGCCTGCTGCAGCCTCTGGACAAATCCAAGATCCCGAATCTCGCCAACCTGGACCCGGCCTTCCTGGCGACCATGACCAAGGCCGATCCCGACAACAAGCACCTGGTGCCCTGGGCCTGGGGCTTCACGACGGTGGGGATCAACAAGACCCGGCTCGCCAAGGCGTTGGGCTCGACGCCGATGCCGGAGAACGCATGGGATCTGGTCTTCAACCCGACGTACACCTCCAAGGCCCGCTCGTGTGGCATTGCCATTCTGGACTCGCCCACGGAGATCCTGCCCGTGGCGCTGCACTACATCGGCAAGGACGCGTACTCGAACAACCCCGAGGACTACAAGGCCGCCGGAGAGATGCTCGCCAAGGTGCGCAAGGACATCCGCATGTTCACCTCCACGATGATCGACGACCTGGCCAGCGCCAAGGCGTGCGTGGCCATCGGATGGTCGGGTGACATCAACCAGGCGGCCAAGCGCGCCAAGGAGAACAAGTCCAACGACCAGATCGAGGCACTGTTGCCGTCCACCGGTGGGCTGATCTTCATCGATGGAATGGGCATCACGAAGGACGCCAAGCACCCGGGCAACGCCCACGCGTTCATCGACTTCTACCTGCGGCCGGAGAACGCCGCGGCGATGGCCAACGAGATGAACTACTCCACCGGCAACAAGGCGGCGCTGCCGAAGATCCAGCCCGAGATCTCGAGCAACCGGACGATCTTCGTCGACGATACCAACATGGCGAAGATGATTCCGCCCAGCAGCTTCAGCAACGCCGCGCGCGAGGCGCTGGCGAACACCTACAACAGCTTCAAGCTGGGTAAGTGACCGCGACCGGCCGGGCTGCCCAGGATCGGGGAATCGCCGCGACGATGGGTTCGGACCCGGCCTTCCTGGTCACCGATCGGGTGACCAAGCGCTTCGACGAGACCCTCGCGGTGGACGAGGTGTCCTTGTCGATCGGACGGGGCGAGATCTTCGCGCTGCTGGGCAGCTCGGGCTGCGGTAAGTCGACGCTGCTGCGGATGCTGGCCGGGTTCGAGCAGCCGACCTCCGGCCGCATCCTGCTTGGCGGCCGGGACGTGGCCGGACTGCCGCCCTACGACCGGCCGGTCAACATGATGTTTCAGTCGTATGCGCTGTTCCCGCACCTGGACGTCTTCGAGAACGTGGCCTTCGGGCTGAAGCGCGAGGGCTTGCCGCGGGACGAGATCCGCCAGCGCGTCGGGGAGATGCTGGATCTCGTGCAGCTCGGCGCGATGGCCCGCCGCAAGCCTCACCAGCTGTCCGGGGGCCAGCAGCAGCGGGTCGCGCTGGCACGCAGTCTCGCCAAGCGCCCGTCGCTGCTCCTGCTGGACGAGCCGCTGGGCGCGCTCGACCGGAAGCTTCGCGAGCAGACGCAGTTCGAGCTGGTCAACATCATCGAGAAGGTCGGCGTGACCTGCGTGATGGTCACCCACGACCAGGAAGAGGCGATGACCATGGCCCACCGGCTGGCGATCATGAGCCAGGGGCGGGTGCTGCAGGAGGGCAGTCCGGAGGATGTCTACAAGCATCCGGTCAACCGGTTCGTGGCCGATTTCATCGGCAGCGTCAACCTGTTCGATGCGATGCTCACCGGGCGCCAGCCCGACCGCTGCACGGTGTCCACGGCGCTCGGCGAGGTTCAGCTCGCCCACCCCGCCTGCGGTGGTCCGGGCGAGAAGCTGGCGCTGGCCGTGCGGCCGGAGAAGATCGAGATCGCCAAGCAGCGTCCAGCCAGCGTCGCCTGCAACCTGTTCAGCGGACGGGTCCGTGAAATCGCCTATCTGGGCGCGTACAACACGTTCCTCGTCGACACCGACTCCGGCCAGCGCGTGAAGATCACCGGCGCCAACAGCGCCCGCCAGGACTTGTCGGGCATCACCTGGGACGACCCGGTCTTCTTCTGGTGGCCCGAGGACACCGGCGTGCTGCTGCGGGACTGACCCCGCGCTCCGGCGGCCGCCCCACCATGCCCCGAACCGACCTCCCGACGCCCGCATCGGCCCGGCGCTGGATGCCGGGCCGCCGCTTCGTGATCGCGGTGCCCTACGGCTGGCTGGTCGTCTTCTTCCTGCTGCCCTTCCTGATCCTGCTGTACATCAGCTTCGTGGACATGGGCAACGACATCCATCCGTTCAAGTCGCTGCGCGACCCGGTGACGGGGGCCCTGAAGCTCGAATGGGAGAATTACCTGTCGGTCTTCCGCCCGACCGACGGCGGGCCGCTGTTCTACACGCTGTACGTCGACGCCTACCTGCGGGCACTGCGCTACGCGCTGTGGACGACGCTGCTGTGCCTGGTGATCGGCTACCCGTTCGCCTACTTCATCGCCCGCTCGCCGGCGTCGGTCCGGCCCGCGCTGCTGCTGATGGTGATGCTGCCGTTCTGGACCTCGTTCCTGCTGCGCGTGTACGCGTGGAAGGGGATCCTCGCCGACCAGGGCATCGTCAACCGAGCCCTGATGGCGGTCGGCCTGACCGACGAGCCGCTGCACCTGCTGTACAGCGACGTCTCGATGCTCGTGGGCATGACCTACGTGTACCTGCCGTTCATGGTGCTCCCGCTGTACGCAACGCTGGTGAAGCAGGATCTGCGGCTGCTCGAGGCCGCCTACGACCTGGGCGCCTCGCCCTGGAAGGCCTTCTGGCTGGTCACCGTGCCGCTGTCGCGCGCCGGCATCGTGGCCGGCTCGATGCTGGTCTTCATCCCTTCGGTGGGCGAGTTCGTGATCCCGTCGCTGCTCGGTGGCCCCGAGAACCTCATGATCGGCCGGGTGCTTTGGGACGAGATGTTCACCAGCAACAACTGGCCGCGCGCGACCGCGCTGGCGGTGGTCATGATCGGGCTGATCATCGTGCCGCTGATGCTGTACTACCGGTATGGCGGGTCGAACCGCGCTGCCTCGGGAGCGGCGCGGTGATCGCGGTGGGCGGCGGCGGTCACACCCGCTGGCTGACCCGCCACGCCGGCAAGCTGTGGATGGGGCTGGTGTTCCTGTTCCTGTACCTGCCGCTGGGCTTCATGATGCTGTTCTCGTTCAACAGCACCCGGCAGGACGCCCAGTTCACCGGCTTCTCGCTGCGCTGGTACGAGGCCCTGATGCGCGACACGCTGATCGTCGACGGCTTCTGGCTGTCGGTGCGCGTCGCCGCGCTGACGGGCGTGCTGTCGGCCGTGCTCGGCACGATGGCAGCCTTCGTGCTGGTGCGCTACCGGCGGTTCCTTGGACGGACCGCATTCTCCGGGATGGTGAACGCCCCGCTGGTCATGCCCGAAGTCGTGATCGGGCTGTCGCTGCTGCTGCTGATGGTGGGAGCGCAGAACGTCTTCGGTTGGCCCGAGCGCGGCGTGCTGACCATCGTTCTGGGCCATACGCTGCTGGGCATGGCCTATGCGATGGTGGTCGTGCAGTCGCGCCTGCTGGAGATGGACCGTTCGATCGAGGAGGCGGCGATGGACCTCGGCGCGCGGCCCCACCAAGTGTTCTTCCTGGTCACGCTGCCCAACATCTTCCAGGCGATCCTGGCGGCCTTCCTGCTGTCCTTCACGCTGTCGTTCGACGACGTGGTGATCTCCGAGTTCCTGTCGGGGCCCGGCGTCAGCACGCTGCCGCAGGTGATCTTCAGCTACGCTCGCCGCGGCATCAACCCGACCATCTACGCGGCTGCAACGCTGCTGATCGTTACGGTCACGATCGTGATCGTCGCCTACGCCGTGTGGGTGGCCCGTCAGGGGCGCCGGCGGGCGCGCGAGATCGCCGCGGCTCAGCGCAGCGGCGGCTGAACGCGGGCCTGCACGGCGGCCCCGCGGCGAGACGAGCGATCCGGTGTCAGGAGTCGGACCGTGCCCGCACTCAGCGTAGACCAACCGGCAGGGACGAGCATGGGCGTGACGTCTTGCGAGTGCAGCTCGTGTGGGCCCGATGGGTGCCGAACCCGCGCACCGACTGAGGTCGCGCCGATGGACGCCGAGCGCATCGTCGCCCCGCAGCCGTGATGGCCGCGCTTGCTGCCGAGCCGATCGGCTCTCGATGCAGGTACCTCGCCGGTGCAGGCGGCGCGCTGTGGGGGCTGATCATGACCCTGCGGCCGGATGCCGGATTCGACGCTCCCTGGGGCTGGTTGGCGGTGTTCTGGGGGCTGCAGATCGGCGTCGGTCTGGTACTGCTGCAGTGGGTGCTGTCTCTGTTGAGTCGGCTCGGCATGCAGGGTCGCCTTCCCGCCTGGACAGTGGTCGTCGCCAGTGGCGTGGTCGGCTCGATCGCGCTGGCACCGCTGTACTGGCTGATCGGCGAGGGCTTGATGCAACAGCTCCTCGGCTTTCCCGCGACGATCGACGACCCCGCGGATTCGAGTCCGCCGCTCGCTTTCGGGATGGCGGCCGTGCTGGAGGAGTTCGGCGACATCGTCGGCCCGGTCACCGCGGCCTGGATCGTGATCTCCTGGCCGCGTCTGTACGGCGTGTCGCCGCCTCGGGTGACACCCTCGGGGGCTCCGGTCTCCCCGCCGCAGCCGGCGTCGGCGCGGTCATCGGAGGCGCCTGTCGTGATCGCCCGTCCGGCATGGCGGGCCGCGCTGCCCAGTGAACTCGGCGACGACCTGATCGCCGTCGCCTCGGAGCTTCAGTATCTGCGGGTGTGGACCCCTCGAGGCTGCGCGCTGGTGCTCGGCGCCCTGCAGGATGTCGAGGACGCGGAAGGCGACGCCGGGATGCGCGTGCACCGGTCATGGTGGGTGCATGCGCGCCACGTGCGCGGCATACGGCGGCGAGGCGACGGCGCGGTGTGCGAGCTCAGTGACGGCCGCGAAGTACCGGTCAGCCGCCGCCGAAGGCCCGACGTGCTCGCGCGCTTCGGCAGCGGCGTTCGGTACGACCTGGCGGGCGGCGCGCGTGCGGTGCCGTGTCCGGGGACGTCTCCGGGGTCGGATCAGAACGTCCTGCGCAGGCCCACCTGAACCGACACCGGGTTGTAACGGGGTTTCGCCAGCCGCCCGGCCACACCCTCTTCGGCCTGCAGTTCGACGCTGCCGACCCGCAGGACTCGGACGTCCGCCGCCAGCCGCCAGGCCTGGCCGAGAGGCACCTCGATGCCGCCGATCAACTGCAGGCCGAGCTTGCCCTGCTCGGACCAGGCACGCTCGGCGCCGCCCGAATTGATGTCGAAGTCGATCTCCTGCACGTATCCGATGCCGAAACCGACGTAAGGCGTCGAGCCGCCGATGGCCCCGGGAAACCGGCGCAGGACGTTGACGAAGAGGATGTTGGACGCGAAATCCCCGTCGGTCGCGAGGGTCGCGCTGCCGCGGCTCACCGACTTCAGGTCGTGTCGGCGCCAATTCCACTCGAACTCGGCGGCCCAGCCGTTGCCGTAGCGAAACCCCAGGTCGCCGCCGAGCCCGAGCCCGGCGCCGAAGGTGGCCTTCAGGCCCGTGCCGAAGCCCGCGTTGCCGACTTCGTCGAAACTGGTCGAGCCCAGCCAACTGGCTTGCGCGTACAAGGTCGCGTAGAACCCTCTCGGCTCGATCTGCGCCAGAACGGGAGTGGATGCGAGGGCCAGCCCGCCACAGAGGGCGGCCAAGGCGGTCTGACGTGCGAAGGTCATGCGTGGGGCTCCGGAGAGTTGAACGTCGGGGGCGGGGCACGCCGAGCGTTCGGCTCGCTTCGGCGCGATCCGAAGCGTAGCGGCCGCCGGACCCCGGCCGCGGTGCCGTTGAACCAACGGTCGCGCGGATGAATCAGCGGCGGATCGCTCGAACCGACGGTGCCGTCCGGCTGGGGTGCGGTCACCCGCGCGCTCGGGGTCCGGCGGGGGGCGTGCACGGGCCGCGGTACGGCCTGCGACCGGGCTCGAGGGCTCCGTCGCATCGTCGGATCGGCTCTTCCGAGCCCCAGGCGCGCCCGCCGATCGCGATCGGGTGGAAACTTGCGCAAGAGCGCATACTTTGACGTGGAAGGAAAACAACGTAGGGAGGAGACCTCATGTCCAGAGTGCGCCTGCGGCCGTCGAGGCTGATCGCGACCCTGTCGGCAACGCTGTGCCTGCTCGGCTGTTCGGGTCCGTCGAACCCGCTGTCGGAGCTTGTCACCGCGGTCAACGCATCGACGCTGACCCAGCCGACCACGACCGAGTTCGTCCGGGTGTCCAACGAGTACGCGGCGAACGACGCGGTGCTGCGCTACCCGACCCACGGGAGCAGGAAGGTCGCGCTGGTCTACACGCATCCGTTCGCCTCGACGAACCTGGTCGGATTCTTCTGCGAGACGCTGCCGGTGCGCGGCTACGCGGTGCTGTGCATCAACAACCGTTTCACCAACAACCAGCAGCTCAACACGGCCTGGGAGCAGATCGCGCTCGACGTCGCGTCGGGGGTGAAGGAACTTCGCAGCCGGGGCTACGAGAAGGTGCTGCTCGTCGGTTACAGCGCCGGCGGACCCACGATGGCCTACTACCAGGCACTTGCCGAGCGAGGCAACGCACTGTTCCGGTCAGGCGGCACGCTCTCGGGATTCACGGGGTTCCGCAATCGCGACAACTCCGAGCAGCGTATGCCGCCGGCCGACGGTGTCATCTTGGTGAATCCGTCGAGCGGGATCGGTGCGTCGGGGATGTTCCGGCTGGACGGGTCGATCATCGACGAGGAGACGGGCGCCCGGGATCCGTCGCTGGACATGTACAGCGCCGCCAATGGGTTCGACGCAGCCCGGGGCGTGGCAACGTATTCGCGCGCCTTCCTCGATCGCTACTACGCAGCGCAGTGCGCGCGCATGAATCGGCTGATCGACACGAGTGTGAGACGCATCGCGGCGGTCAAGGCAGGCACCGCGAGGTTCGGCGACGACGACATCGGCGTGACGGTCGGGCTGCGGGCGAATCCGGCCTACGTCGATCTGTCGCTCGCGTCATCGACCCGGGGCAGCCACCTGCTGTTGCCGAGCGGCGCGGTCACGACGGTCAGCAACGACCGTAGGGCGAGCAATCTGTCCGTGCGCAACCGCGGCGTCGACGAGGCCGCCCGAACCGATTCCTCGTTCCTGAGCTACCGGGCCGTGCGCTGCGTCGGATTCAACCCGGATGGAGTCACGAAGGCCGAACACGGCCTGGATGTCACATCGTCGAACAACGTGACCTACGCGAACATGGAATCGGTCTCGGTGCCCACGCTGATCATGCAGGGCACCGCGGACAACACCATCGTGCACCTCACCGTGGCCGAGCTGATCTTCAACTCGACCCTTGCGGCGAGCAAGGATCTATGGTTCGTGAAGGGGATGACTCATGGCCTGACCGCGTTGTCGGCTGCCGATGGCGACGTACCGGCGATCACCGCCAACGCGATCGGCAATTGGATCGACACCCGCGTCAGGTAGGCGTGCATCCGGACACAGGCGGCGTCTGGTCGCCACGCGCCGGAGGGGAGGGCGGTCGGCTTCGCACGGCGCAATCGGAAATGAGGTCGGGGCGCGGCGTGTCGCGCGCCTGGACCGCGTCCGGACGCGAGGGCTCGAGTCAGGCGTGGCGGCGCTGCAGTACGAAGTAGACGTAGTCCCGCTCGTTCAGCTCCGGGACCTCGTCGCGCGATTCGACGTGACGGACGTCTAGCCCGCGTTCGCGGCAAGCGCGAGCGAACGCGTCGACCGTGAACCGGACGTTCATCGCCATGTTCTCGGCGTAGCTCCAGGGTCGGGATCCTCGGCCCGGTTTGGCCCGGCGGATGTGGACGAGAGCCCAACCCCCGGGGCGCAGGATCTCGGCGGCGATGTCCATTACCTCGAGCGCGTGGGCTTCGGTCGGCAGCAGCTCCATCACGTACAGGCACAGGAAGAGGTCGACCGGTGCCTCGATCCGCGACAGCGCGGCTCGTGGCTGGTTCGCGTCGACCGGAACCGGAACGAAACAGGACAGTCCGGCCGCAGTCATCTGACGTTCGCATTCGGTCAGCGATTCGGGCGACACGTCCACGCCGTAGAACACGGATGCATCGCGTCCGAAGTGCACTGCATTCGCGCCGCCGCCGCAGCCCCACTCGACGACCCGTGCCGCGCGCGGACGCTCGCCAACCTGGGCGAACGCCCGCTCGAGAAGGTCCCCGTGTCCGCGGCCCACGCTCAGCCAGAGTGCGTCGTCGGCGAACACCCCGTGGCCTCGCCAGTGTGCGTCCTGCCTGCGCACCGGCGTGGACAGGTCGTTCCAGAACGCCTGGGCGTCGCGCCCGAGGTCCGCACGGTCCTCGCGGTACCCGGTCAGCCCGAGCGCCAGCGTTCGCAGGCGGGCAAGGGCGCGGCTCAGCAAGGTCGCCGCCGCAACCGGCGCCCGAGCCGCCCTGCCGCGACGGTCCGGGGAGCCACGGGGTCGTCGTCGGCAAGGGGTCCTGTCATGTCCACAGCGTAACCGTGCGCCATCAGGCCGGGCAGGCGAGCTCACGACGAGCGGTGCGCATCGGCCGACGAGGCCCGCACCGGATCGTCCAGCGAGGTGTGCACCGAACGGGTTCGGGGCGTACGGATCGTCGGTGCCGGCACCGGCATTCGGTCACTGCGCCGAACTCGCAGACCGGTGAAGCTGGCTCACGCGCGATCGGTCGTGGAGACCCGGTCCGCTCGGAGCCGGCGGCTGCCCACCGCGCCACGTTCGGCGGCAGCTCGCCTCCGGCGGGCGGCTCCGGACGGCGCCCGACGCGCGACGATGCCACCGTGGCGCAGCCGACGGTTCGATACCGGTCTCCCGACGACACACCGCGACGACCCATGTCCAAGATCTCGGTTCCGACCGCGGCCGCCGGTCGCGAGACCCTCTCCTGCCCGGTGGCCGAATCCCTGCGCGAGCGCGCGCATGCGCTGATCCCGGGGGGCTGCCACACCTACGCGAAGGGCGACGACCAGTACCCGGCGATCGCGCCGCCGTTCATCGTCCGCGGCAGCGGATGCCACGTGTGGGACGTCTCCGGGCGGCACTACATCGAGTACGCGATGGGGCTGCGCTCGGTGACCCTCGGGCACGGCTATGCGCCGGTGGTCGAGGCGGCCGTCCGCCAGATGCGCGACGGCACGAACTTCAACCGGCCGTCGCCGATCGAAGGCGACTGCGCCGAGATGTTCCTGTCGATGGTGCCCAGCGCCGAGATGGTGAAGTTCACGAAGGACGGCTCGACCTGCACGACCGCGGCGGTGAAGCTCGCCCGCGCCTACACCGGCCGCGAGTGCGTCGCGATCTGCGCCGACAGCCCGTTCTACTCCTACGATGACTGGTTCATCGGCACCACGGCAATGGACGGCGGCATTCCCGAGATCGCGACCGCTCATACGCTGCGCTTCCAGTACAACCGGATCGAGACCCTCGAGGCGCTGTTCGACGCCCGCCCGAACCGCATCGCCTGCGTGATGCTCGAGCCGGCCCGTTCAGTGGAGCCGGCAGGCGGATTCCTGCAGCAGGTGCGCGCGTTGTGCCGGCGGCACGGCGCGGTCCTGGTGTTCGACGAGACGATCACCGGGTTTCGCTGGCACGCGGGAGGCGCGCAGGATCTCTACGGCGTCGCTGCGGACCTGTCGGTCTTCGGCAAGGCGATGGGCAACGGGTTCGCGATCTCGGCGCTCGCCGGCCGCCGCGACCTGATGGACCAGGGCGGTATCCGCACACCCGGCGCGCGGCGGGTGTTCCTGCTGTCGACCACCCACGGCGCAGAGAACCACGCGCTCGCAGCGGCCATGGCCACGATGAAGGTGTACCGCGATGAGCCGGTCATCGAGCACCTGCACGCGCAGGGCGAGCGGCTGCGCGCCGGCGTCGAGCCGATCGTGGCCGCGCTCGGGCTCGGTGCGAACTTCGGGATCGAGGGGCGAGGCTGCGCGCTGATGTTCAGCTGCCGGGACCGGGAGGGCGCTCCGTCGCAGCCGATGCGTACGTTGTTCCTGCAGGAGATGATCCGGCGCGGCGTGCTCGCGCCGAGCTGGCTGACCGCGTACACGCACGACGATCGCGACATCGACCGCACCATCGAGGCCTGTGGCGAGGCGCTCGAGATCTACCGCAAGGCCCTGGACGAAGGCTGCGAGCCTCACCTGATCGGCCCGCCCACCCGCGGCGTCTATCGCCGGTACAACTAGCCGTCCGGCTCGACTCGCCACCGCCGCGTCGTCGGCACGGGTGGGTCATGGCCGGATGGGGGCTGTCCAGCGGAGCACGCGTGCGCACGAGATCCGCGATACTGCCGGCATGGTCGTCGTCTACTGGACCGAATCCGGAGCGCCCCGCTCCTGCGGCTTCGGCTCGGACGCCCTGTCTCAGGCCCTCGCCTGTGCCGAGGCGCTGAGACAGCGTCAGCGTGCGGGCGATCCGGTGTCCTTCGTGACGATCGCCGCCGAGCACCCTGACCAGGTCGGCCCGAGGGGGGTCGACGAACCTGCCGCGGATTACGCGTGGGTCAAGCGACGGCCGCCGCCGCGCCCGCCGTCCCGGTGACCGAAGCACGTGGCCGCTGCGACCTGCGCGCGGACCGGCCGCTCCGCCGCTCGGCGATCAGAGCACGCGTCCGAACCACGCGACCGACAGGCCCGCGGCGAGCAGCGACAGCAGCACGGCCGCGCCGGCGAAGAAGGCGCCGATCTCGATCTCCTTCTTCTCCATCACGAAGCGGCTGTTCATCGACTGGTAGATCCGCTTCAGCTCGTCGGCGCTCGCAGCCTGGAAGAACTCGCCGCGGGTCAGGTCGGCAATGGTCTTCAGCGCGGCTTCGTCGAGCGTCACGCGCATCGACCAGCCGTCGGTACGCAGCACCTCGCCCTTGGCCGTGCCGATGCCGACCGTGTAGACCCGCACGCCTCGCTCCGCCGCCAGTCGGGCGGCGGCGATCGGGTCCGGTCCCGTGGTCGACTGGCCGTCGGACAGCAGCACGATCACCGCAGACTCGTAGCTGCCGGCGGCCACCGCCTCGGCCGGCTGTCCGGGTCGTGCGCCGCCGCCCGAGGCGCGCGCGGCGTCGCGTCGTTCCTCGCGCGTGCCCCCGCCCGCACCCGGCTGCCCGTCGCGACGCGGCTGAAGCATCCGCAGGTCGATGCCCGCGCCCGGGAAGATCGTCGCGAGCGACATCACGATCGCACTGCCGATCGCGGTCCCGCGCTGCGGCTGGAATCGGTCGATCGCCTGCCGGATCTCCTCGCGATCCTCGGTGGGGGTCTGCACCACTTGGGCGGTGCCGGCGAAGCTCACGATGCCGATCCGGGTGGAGCGCGGCTGCGCCTCGACGAACGCTCGGGCCGCCGCCTGGGCGGCAGCCAGTCGGGTGGGCTGGACGTCCGTGGCGCGCATGCTCCCCGACACGTCGATCGCGAGCACGATGGTCTCGTGCTGGGCCGGCAGCGTGACCACCGCGGCCGGGCGGCCCACCGCGGTCAGCAGCAGCGCGATCGCCAGCAGGTAGAGCACCGGGGGCAGATGACGCCACGGGCCCTGACCGGGGCCGGCCGCGAGCACCAGGCCGCCCAGGCTGCCGAGCCGGGCACGCCGCCGATGCACGCTCCAGGCGTACAGCGCCGCGAGCACGGGCACCAACGCCAGCCCGAACAGCATCTGCGGCCACAGGAAGCTCATCGAAGCGCCCCGCCTCCCGCCGCCGACAGATGCCCGGGTAGGCCACCGCCGCCCGCGAGCCGGCTGCGCTGCTTGCGCAGGTCGGCGAAGCGCAGGATCGCGTCCGCGAGGGAATCCCCGGTCGACAGTTCCAGCGCGTCTACGCCGGCCTGCGCGAGCTGCTCGCGAAGCTGACGTTCACCCCGCTCGGCCGCCTCCGCGAAGCGCTTGCGGAACCCCGGATCGTGGGTGTCGACGAACAGCTGTTCGCCGGTCTCGGCATCCTGCACCGTGATCAGTCCGAGGTCGGGCAGCTGCGACTCGAGCGGGTCGTGGACCCGCAGCGCGATCACCTCGTGGCGCTGCGCGAGCCTGAGCAGGTGACGCCCCCAGCCTGGCTCGCTGATGAAGTCGGATACCACGAATACCAGCGAGCGTCGCTTGAGCGATTCGGCCGCCGAGCGCAGCAGCACCGACAGGTCGGTGCCGCCGCCGACCGGCGCCTCGGGGTGCTGGTCGAGCCGTCCGACGATGTGCAGCAGGTGGCGTCGTCCGGTGCGCGGCTGGATCACCGTGTCGACCCGGTCGCCGTAGACCATCGCACCGACCGCGTTGCCGTGCCGGGCGAGCAGGCGCGCGACCACTGCGACGAACTCGGTGGCGACCGCGCGCTTGGTCCGGCCGGTGGAGCCGAAACTCACCGATCCGGACAGGTCGACGAGGAACCAGGCGGCGACTTCGCGGTCCTCGTGGTACTCGCGCACGTACGGCTGCTGCATCCGCGCGGTCACGTTCCAGTCGATCCTGCGCACGTCGTCGTGGAACTGGTATTCGCGCAGGTCCGCGAGATCCAGGCCGAATCCGCGGAACAGCGTCCGATAGTCGCCGTGCAGAAGCCCGTCGAGGCGCCGCAGCACCGTCCACTCGAGACGGCGAAGCAGCGCCTCAGGATCGCGTTTCGACGTCGACATGCGTCTGCAGCGGCCGGGCCGGCCGCGGCACGTGCTGCATGATCCGATGCACGATCCGGTCGGCGCTCTGACCTTCGGCGAGGGCCTCGTACGAGAGCACCAGCCGGTGTCGCAACACGTCGGGTGCGATGTCGGCGACGTCCTCGGGCAGCGCGTAGCGCCGCCCGCGCAGGAAGGCGAGCGCCCGCGCGCCTTCGACCAAGGCGATCGACGCGCGGGGGCTTGCGCCGAAGGTGAGGAAGCGCGCGACGTCGGTGATCCCATGCCGCTCCGGATCGCGGCTCGCCGACACCAGTTTCACCGCGTACTGCATCAGAGACGGGTCGACGTAGCCGCGCCGGCACTCGCGCTGCAGCTGTCCGAGCTGCTCGGTCGTGGCCACCGACGAGACCGTGATCGGCGGACCCGTGACGCGCTCGACGATCACGAACTCCTCGTCGTCGGTCGGGTAGCCGACCAGCACCTTCATCATGAAGCGGTCGACCTGGGCCTCGGGAAGCGGGTAGGTGCCCTCGGTCTCGATCGGGTTCTGAGTCGCCATGACGAGGAACGGGTCGGGCACCTTGTGGGTCTCCCCGGCAATCGTCACCTGACGTTCCTGCATCACCTCGAGGAGGGCGCTCTGCACCTTGGCGGGGGCGCGGTTGATCTCGTCTGCCAGCAGCAGATTCGTGAACACCGGCCCGAGCGAGGTGCTGAACTCCCCGGTCTTCTGGCTGTAGACGCGGGTACCGACCAGGTCGGACGGCACCAGGTCGGGCGTGAACTGGATCCGACGAAAGTGACCGCGAACCGTGGTCGCCAAGGTCTTCACGGTCAGGGTCTTCGCCAGGCCAGGCACCCCCTCGACCAGCAGGTGTCCCTGCGCCAGGATGGCGACCAGCACGCGCTCCAGGAAGTGGTCCTGACCGACCACCACCTTCTTCACTTCGAAGAGGATGCGCTCCATCAGTGCGGCGACGTCGGACTGGGTTTCGTTCATGCGCTCCTGCCGGGTGGTGTGACTGGGTTGCGTTGCGGTCAGAACGGCGACATGCCAGCACCCGCGGCCGCGCTCTCGATCGGCACGGCGAAGCCGATGCCGACGAACACGCGTTGCTCCGTGGGGTTCAGCACCGCGGTGACGATGCCGATCACCTCGCCCTCGGGCGTTACCAGCGGCCCGCCGGAGCTGCCAGGGTTCACCGCCGCGTCGAACTGGATCAGGTTGGTCAGCAGCCGTTTGCCCTCGGGGGATTGAAACTCGCGCTTGAGCCCAGAGACGACCCCCGAGGTCACCGACGGCCCGATGCCGAACGGAAAGCCCGCAGCCACCACGACATCGCCCGCCCGCACGTCGGCGGTGGACTTGAGGGTCGCGGCCTGCAGGTCGTCGGGCAGGGTGCGTGCCTGGAGCACGGCCAGGTCCTGTTCGGGCTGCGCCTGAACGATCGCCGCATCGGATTCGGTGCCGTCAGCGAACACGATCCTCACCGCATCCGCGCCCGCGACTACGTGCAGATTGGTCAGGATCAGCCCGGATTCCACCACGACCACGCCGCTGCCGACGCCGATATCCTCGGGCGGCTGCCCGTCGCGTGCCGGGCCGAGACGACGGACCCGGACCACCGACGGTCGGATGATCTCCCAGGCCTTGGCGGCCTGCGAGGGCAGCGGCTGCGTCTCGAGCGTGCGCAGCACCGCCGCGTCGATGTCTTCCTGGGTCAGCGCCCGCTGCGCCGGGTTCGTCCGCTGCAGCAGCGCGCTGGCGGCCAGCGCGATCGCAATGCCGAGCACGATCAGCAACGCACGCTCACCCCGGGCAAGCATCCTGCGCACGCCGGCGAATCGGCCGGAAGGCGCAGCGGTCGGCGCGCTCGCGGGCGCCCGCGCGGACCGCGCCCCGTCCGCAGCAGGACCCGCCCACGGTGACGGCCCGGAGCCCGGTCGGCCCGACGAGGCGGCGCGTGAAGCGGGGGCCGCGGGTGCCGCCGGGCGAGCCAAGCGATCCGAGCCGGCATTCGGTGAGCGGCTGTACAGCGCCCGCCGGGTCACGCGCGCCTCGGGTTTCCCGACGGCCCGCTGTCCGTCGCACCTGCCGCGTGACCGCCGTTCCCGTCGCCGTAAGTCAACACCTGCTCCCGCTATCCGCGATCAACGGTAGCACGCGACCGGCGCAAGGGTAAACCGCGAGGCGGGTGGCAAGCGCGCGGCCCGCGTTCGCTTTACCGCGGCACGAACGAAGAGCGGGCTCCGGTGACCCGGAGCCCGCTCGGCAGATGGCGCGCCCGGCAGGATTCGAACCCACGACCCCTTGGTTCGTAGCCAAGTACTCTATCCAACTGAGCTACGGGCGCTTAGCCGGTGAGCATAGCACAGCGCGCGCGTATCGGCGCCCGGGCCGTGCGCGTCCTCCCGCCCTGGAGGAGCGCTCATGGTGTGACTGAGTCCGAAATCCCATATTATGAAAAGATATCCCTCACTACGAAAATTTGTGTGGACTTCTCGGGTGCGGGTTCCTAGAATCCGCGCACCCCGTCGAAGGAGACTTCCATGTCCGCGCTGCCGAACGACCAGGCCGCCAATGACCCCGATGCGAACGAGACCCAGGAGTGGCTCGACTCGCTGGAGGCAGTGATCGAC
>JBIKMO010000354.1:0-4492 GCA_044359175.1 Burkholderiaceae bacterium
GTGCTCTCGGGCGAGCGCACCGACGCCGAGGTGACCGGGTCGCGCGCAACCGCGCTGCCCGACGCGAGGCCCGCCGAGGCCTTCGGGCGGCCGGTGGTCGTGCCCGCGGCGGCCGCGGGCGCCGCCGCCGCCGTGCTGCCGCGGTTCCGGCGCAAGGGCGTGCGCGACCTCGCCTGGCTGTTCAGCATCATGCTCGCGGTGTTCTCGCTGCCCGCGGTGTTCATGGCCGACTTCGACGACCGGGTGCTGCCGCGGGTCATCGCGTACATCGCGCTGTGGCTGCCGCTGCACATGCTCGGCGACGGGGACGTCTGAGCGCGATGTGGCGCGTGCTCTACACGCTCCACGCGGTGATCGTGATCATGGTGGCGGTCGTGGTGATCTACGGCCAGGACAGTCGGGCGGGGCTCGGCGGCACCGGCGACCGCAGCGGCGGCTCGTGGTCCGGGGGCTCGGGTGGCAGCGGGCACGAGTAGCCCGGCCGGCTCCACGCACGTGCTCGCCGACCTGTGGCGGGTGGATGCGGCGCTGCTGCGGGACGCGACCCGCGTCGAGGCGATGATGCGCGCGGCGGCCTCGGCCGCCGGCGTGCGCGTGCTGTCCGCACACTTCCACCGCTTCGGCGGCGAGGGCGGGGTGACCGGCGTGCTGCTGCTCGCCGAGTCCCACCTGTCGGTGCACACCTGGCCCGGGGTCGGGCTCGCCGCGGTCGACGCGTTCATGTGCGGCCGGGCGCGGGCCGAGGCCGCGGTCGACGCGCTGTGCGCGGCGATGCGCGCCGAGCGGCTCACCAGCGAGGTGGTGCGCCGCGGCGGTCAGTAGGCGTCCTCCCAGGGGCGCGAGAGTCGCATCGCGCACTGGATGAGGCCGACCATCGTGTAGGTCTGCGGGAAGTTGCCCCAGAGCTCACCGGTGGCGGGGTCGACGTCCTCCGACAGCAGCCCGAGCGGATTGCGGATCGCGAGCAGCCGCTCGAAGATCGCCCGCGCGCGCTCGGTCTCGCCGAGCGCCGCGAGCGCGAGCACCCACCACTGCGTGCACACCAGGAACGCGGTTTCGGGGTAGCCGAAGTCGTCCTGCTCGTCGTAGCGCAGAAGGAAGTCGCCGCGCTTGAGCCGCTGCTCGATCGCGCGCACCGTCGACGCGAAGCGCGGATCGGTGGCCGGGAGGAACTGCAGCTCGGCGAGCAGCAGCAGGCTCGCGTCGAGCCGGTCGCCTCCGAAGGTGGACGCGAACGCCTGCAGCCGCGGGTTCCAGGCGTGCTCGCAGATCGTCGCGTGGATGCGCTCGGCGTGCCCGGCCCAGTGGGCACGCCGCGCCTCGAGCCCGAGCTGGCGGGCGATGCGCGCGAGGCGGTCGCACGCGGCCCAGCACATGAGGCTGGAGAAGGTGTGCACGCGTCGCGCGCCGCGCAGCTCCCACAGCCCGGCGTCCGGGTCCTGGTGGTGGGCCACCGCGCGCACGCCGAGCTTCTCGAGCTCGGCGAAGATCTTCTCGTCGGCGGTGTGCTCGAGGCGGCGGTCGAAGAACGCGTGCGCGCCGGCGAGCACCGCCTCGCCGTAGACGTCGTGCTGCACCTGGAAGTAGGCCGCGTTGCCCACGCGCACCGGCCCCATGCCCCGGTAGCCGGGCAGCGAGGCCGCCACCGACTCGTCGAGCGCGGCCTCGCCGCTGATGCCGTAGACCGGCTGCAACGGCGCATCGCCGGTCGAGGCGACCACCTCGAGGATGAAGTTCAGGTAGCGCTGCATCGTGCCGGTGGCGCCCAGCCGGTTCAGCACGCTGACGACGAAGTACGCGTCGCGCAGCCAGCAGTAGCGGTAGTCCCAGGTGCGCCCGCTCGCCGGCGCCTCGGGGATCGACGTGGTGACCGCGGCGACGATCGCGCCCGAGTCGTCGAAGGCGTTGAGCTTGAGCGTGATCGCCGCGCGGATCACGACCTCCTGCCACTCGAAGGGCACCGCGAGGTTGCGCACCCAGCGCAGCCAGTACGCGCGGGTCTCCTCGAGGAACTTGCGGCCGATCTCGCCCGGGGCGTCCCCGAGCGTCTCATCGACGCCGAACAGCAGCGTCGCGCTGTTTCCGAGGAAGAATGCCCGCTCCTCGACGACCTGAGTGATCGGTATGTCGGTGGTGAGCCTGAGCGCGCCGTCGCGCTGCAGGAAGCGAATGTGGTGTGTGCCGACGACGCGTTCGGCGCGGCGCTCCCCCCACTGGCTAGCGAGCCGAGCACGCACCACGACACGCGGCCGGCCCGACGCGCGCCGCACCACTCGAACGAGCATCGACGGATTGAACAGTCGGCCGAACTGGTGGAACCGCGGTGCGAAGTCGATCACCTCGACCGAGTTACCCGCGTCGTCGTGCAATGTGGTGGTGAGGATCGGCGTGTTGGTCAGGTAGCGCTGCTCGGAGTGTGTCTGGTGCTCGAGGCGCACGTCGACGAAGCCGTGTGCGGGGCGCAGCTCGCCGGACAGCAGCGCGCTGCACACCGGGTCGGCGTCGAGCCGGGGGTGACACCACCAGACGATGCCGCCCTCCGGGTCGACCAGTGCGCCGGTACGCGAGTTGCCGATCAGGCCCAGGGCGAGCGACTGGGCTGCGGTCGGTGCGATGCGATCGACGGTCATGGTGCGGCGGGCGCAAGCGGCGTCGCGGCGCAGTAGGCTAGGGCAGCGCCACGCAGGGCGGCATACGGAGCGGCGAGGCGGTCGAGTGCGACCTGTTCGAGCCAGGTCGAGAAGCGTCCCTTGGCCTCGAAGCGCATGCGCATCGCGTCCAGCGGCATCATCTCGGCGATGCGGGGCACGATGCCGCCCGCGATCACGACGCCCCCGGATGCGTCGAACAGGAGCGCGAGGTCGCCCGCGAACCCGCCGAGCAGTTCGAGGAAGGCGTTCGCGGCTCGCGTGGCACAGGGGTCGCCGGCGGCGCAGGCCCGCAGCACGGCCGGCGCATCGGCGCCGTCTGGCGTGCGTCCGGCTTGCGCGCACGCAGCCTCGTGCAGCAGCGCCAGCCCGGCGCCGGACAGCAGCCGCTCCCAAGACGCCCGGCCGTACCGGCCCACGGCGAGCGCCTCGGCGTCACGCTCCAGCGGCGTGGTGGGCGAGCAACCCGCGTGACCGCCCTCGGAGGCGATCGGCTGCCAACCCTCGCTCGTCCGCACCAGCGCCGCCACGCCGAGCCCAGTGCCCGGCCCGACGACCGCGCGATGGCCTGCGACGCGCGCCGGGATGGGGCGGCCCTCGCGGCGCGCGGCCCCGCCGGGCACCGCGATCAGCTCGTCGACGCCGAGTGCCGGCACCGCCCAGGCGAGCGCCGCGAAGTCGTTCAGCACGGTCACGCGCTGCTCGCGCAGCCCGAGCTCGACCGCGAGCGCGGAGGGATCGATCGACCAGTCCGCGTTGGTCATCTCGATGCGCCCTCGGTCGACGCGACCCGCGGCGGCGACCGCGGCGCCATCGATGTGGAGTCCCTGCGCGTGATCGCCGAGCCACTGCCGGCAGGCCGCGGCGAAGTCCGGGAACGCGCCGCGTTCGAGCCGGCCCGGCTCGCCGATCAGCGCGCCGTCGCGGGCGAGCGCGAACCGCACGAAGGTGCCCCCGAGGTCGGCGACGAGCACCCGATGTTCGCGTCGGGCCTCGGGCTCGTCACGCATCGGTACGGCCCCTGAGGAGGTCGCCGACGCTGGCGGCGCCACCCTGCAGCGCCTCACGCAAGGCGGTCAGCAGCGCGAGGCTCTCGCCAGGCGCGTCGAGCTGCAGATCGCCGCTGCCGGCGATCCGCGGCCCGACAGACACGGCGGTGCCCCCGTGACGTCGGATCGCGTCGAACATGTCGAGATCGGTGACGTCGTCGCCGAAGGCCAACGGCAGGCTGCCGGCGAACGGCGGCTCGATCATCAGCCGGTCCACCCCGCTCGCCTTGGTGGTGCCGTCGGGCTTCACCTCGAGAACCCGCCGGCCGCGCAGCACGCTCCATCCCGGCGCGTGACGCTCGCAGGCGAGCTGCAGGTCCCGGCGCAGCGCCTGCATCGCCGGCGCCGCCAGGCGGTGGTGGACCGCGAGCGCGGCGCCCTTGTCCTCGATCAGCAGCGCGCGGTGCTTGGCGGCGAGACGCGCGATCTCGGCGTGCAACGCCGGCGGCGGGTCGACGTCGGCGGCGCGCTCGACGGGCGCGTCGGCGCGCCGGCGCAACTCGAGCCCGTGCAGGCCCACCGCAACACCGCGGAACGGATCGAACAGACGGTCGAGCGACGCGATCGCCCGGCCGCTGACGAACGCCAGCCGCCCGCCGCTGGCCGCGTTCAGGCCGTCGAGCAGGCTCACCAGCGAGGGCGCGACCACCACCGCATCCGGATGGGATGCGTAGTCGAGTAGCGTGCCGTCGACGTCGAGGAACAGGGAGACCGGCCGTTGGATCATCGCATGCACGACCGATTGTACGGCCCGAGTGCGGACGGGTGGGTGCCCCCCGCAGCCGGGGGGCGGTT
>JBIKMO010000353.1:0-4492 GCA_044359175.1 Burkholderiaceae bacterium
CTCGGTCTACCGCAGCGGGGCACGCAAACGCTGCGTGCACCTTCCAGCCTCCGATGAATTCCGCGATCGACACGTTGCCCCATCGGCCTGCCGAGCGCTGCGCGCGCTCCCGGCCTGCGTCGCAGAACCCCGGGGTCGCGGCGCCCCGTGGGCGCTCGGCATGCGTGCTGCGTCCTCGCGGTGTCGCGCTCGCGGCGGTGCTCGCGCTGTCGCTGGTCGCTGCCGGCTGCGGCGGGGGCTCGCACGAGGACGCATCGGCGGCGGTTTCGGCCACGCCGCGCGAAGGCAAGGCGGTGAGCTCGCGCGGGGTGGACGCGGGCGGCGACGGTCGTGCGGACGTGGTGCTGCTGGACGCGGGGGGTCGTGCGCTGCTGTGGCAGATGAACGGTGCGAGCGTGGCGGCGCAGTCGGAGCTGGGCACGGTGGGTGCGCAGTGGCAGGTGGTGGATGCGGGTGGGGACTACGACGGGGACGGTCGCACGGACCTGCTGTGGCGGCATGCGGACGGCTCGGTGTCGGTGTGGCTGATGGAGGGGGCGGTGCGCAGGGCCACCGCGTTCCTGGGTGCGGTGGACGGCGCGTGGCAGATTGCCGACGGGCGTGGGGACTACGACGGGGATGGCCGCAGCGACATCCTGTGGCGGCATTCGAGCGGGACGGTGGCGATCTGGCGGATGGTGGGCACGACGGTTGCGGGCGCAACGTTTCCGGCGACGGTGCCTGCGGAGTGGACGATCGTCGACGGCAGCGGGGACTACGACGGTGACGGCCGCAGCGACGTGCTGTGGCGTCACGCGAGCGGGGTGACGGCGATCTGGCGGATGGTGGGGGGTGCGATCGCCTCGACCTCGTTCCTGCCTGGGGTGGGGCCGGAGTGGCGGCTGGTCGACGGCAGCGGGGACTACGACGGCGACGGCAGGAGCGACCTGCTGTGGCGCAGCGTGAACGAGCCGGTGGTGGCGTGGTACATGGGCGGGCCGGGCACGGTGACGGCGAGCGCGGTGCTGGGGCGGGCGGGCGCGGAGTGGCGGGTGCTGGACGCCTCGAGCGACTTCGACGGGGACCGACGCAGCGACGTGCTGTGGCAGCACGCCGACGGGCTGGTGCTGCTGTGGACGGTGTCGGGCACGGCGCGCACGGGGGCGGTGTCGGTGGGGCGGCTGGGCGCGGAGTGGCGGGTGGCGGTGGGTGCCGGGGTGAAGGACGGCACGATCCCGGGGGGCGGGGTCACGCCGCCGCCGCCGGGCACGCCGCCGGTGCTGACGATCGGCACGGAGCCGACGGTGGTGGTGGGCCGCAGCCTTCGGTGGACGTTCCTGTTCGGCTGGGACCAGGCGGTGAGCGGTTTCGAGGCGGCCGACGTGGCGGTGGTGGGCGGCACGCCGGTGTCGTTCGGTCCGGTGGCGGGGCTGTCGAACGTGTGGCGGCTGCAGGTGGACCAGGCGCTGGGCGGCGAGGAGCCGGCGCCGCGGGTGAGCGTGGCGGCCAACCGGGTGACGGGCGCGTCGGGGCAGGCGAACGCGAGCGCGGTGTCGGCCACGGGCGGCACGCAGTCGGTGGCGGGGGACTACGGCAGCGCGAGCCCGGGCACGGGCGACGGCGTGGACGGCAGCTCCGACGGCGTGGGCGGGCAGGCCGGCGACGGCGGCTCGGGCGCGGGCCCGGTCACGCGCCCGCGGGCACCGACGGTGACCGCGCGCGTGGACGGTGCCTCGCTGCGGCTCGAGTGGACGCACCCGCCGTTCGACGGGGCGCCGCTGCGCTCGCGCACGCTGTGGTACCAGGTGCTCGTGCGCGAGACGCCGAGCGCGCACCCTTATCCGCTGGGCCCGGCGCTGGCCACGACGAGCCCGGGCTTCTCGATCGCGGTGCCGCGCGCGCCGTCGCAGCGCACGTACCTCGTGCGGGCCTACGACGGCCAGGACTGGGGCTGGAGCGACTCCACCGAGTTCGACGTGAACGGTGCTCCGTTCCGCTACGACCCGCCGACGCTCGACCTGCTCGCGCAGCGCATCGCCGGCGCGAGCGTGGTGGGCGCGGGCGTGCAGCTCACCGTGCAGCTCGCCTGGCGCGTCTCCAACCGCACGCAGGTCCGGGTGGGCGGGTTCAGCGTCGACGACCTGTCGGTGGAGTTCGGTCGCGTGACCGCGCTGCGCGAGGTGCAGCCGTTCCCAGGGGCCGCCGATAACCAGGTGGAATACCAGGTGGACATCGACCTGCCCGAGCCGCCGTACCCGTCATGGCGGCCTTGGCTGAGGGTTCAAGAGGGCCGCGTGACGAACCCGTCGAACGGGCACCTGAACCGCAGCTACGTCCGTACGATCCCGGCCGAGGGCTCGCTCAGCGAGTCCTACTTCGATCTCAACGCGCGCACGGGCCTCGGCCCGGGCGGCACGGCCGGCAACGCGGTGCCGTCCACCTTCCCGCCGCTACCCCCGCAGGTGACCACCGACCCGACCTCGCCGACGTTCCCCGGGCCGCCCTACCTGCGCTGGGGCGGGCAGCCGTCGGCGCTGCCCAATCCGCCGACGTTCTACCAGGTGCTGGTCCGGCAGGGCCCGGGGCAGCCGCTGTACCCGATCGGCGCACGCATCCCTGCGGTGACGCTGCCCTCGGGGTACAGCGACTACTCGGTGCTGCTGCCCTCGGCCAGCCGGGTGCCGACCTGGAGTTATCGGGTGCGCGCGTGCAATACCCAGCGTCCGTCGGCGGGCGCCGCGTTCCTCACCGACGGCTTCACCGGCTGCACCGACTCTCGCGAGGTCGACGCGTACGGCCGCTTCCTCGACCGCTCGACGCTCGCACTGCTTGCGGGCGCACCGACCGCGGGTGCGCTCGATGCGCAAGGTGCCGCAGCGCGGTTCTTCCTGCCGCTGGCGATGGTGGCCGACCGTTGGGGAACGCTGTACGTGGCCGACTCCAGCAACCACACGATCCGGCGTGTGACTTCCGATGGGCGCGTGACCACGCTCGCGGGCGCGGCCGGCCAGCCCGGCTCTGCCGACGGCGCGGGTGCGGCCGCGCGGTTCAACCGCCCGGGCGGCATCGCGCTCGGCTGGGATGGGACCCTGTACGTGTCGGACAGCGTGAACGCCACGATCCGTCGCGTGACGATGCAGGGCGTGGTGACCACGATCGCCGGCGTCGCGGGTGCGCGCGGTGCGGTGGACGGCACCGGTGCGGCTGCGCGCTTCTCCCAGCCCGAGGGGCTGGCGTTCGGCCGGGACGCCGAGTTCCGCGATGTCCTGTACGTGGCCGACGGACCGAACCGCACGGTGCGTCGCGTGACGCTGGACGGCGTGGTGAGCACCTTCGCGGGCAGTGCGGGTCTAGCGGGCGCCGCCGACGGCACCGGTGCGGCGGCTCGCTTCGGCTACCCGGTGGGCGTCGCGATCGGCCCCTACCAGAACGACGTCTACGTGAGCGACGCCGAGAGCCACACGATCCGCCGGATCACGCCGCAGGGCGTGGTCTCGACGGTGGCGGGCACCGCCGGGCAGGCGGGCGCGGTCGACGGCACGCGCGCCGCCACGCGCTTCAACGGCCCGCGGGCGATCGCCGCGATCGCGGACTACGCGGAGGGCGGCGACGTGCTGTTCGTCTCGGACCTCGGCAACCACGCGGTGCGTCGCGTGGCCCCGTCGGGCGCCACGCGCACCGTCGTCGGCCGGCTGGGGGTCTCGGGCGTGCTCGCCGAGCCGCTGCCGGGCGGGCTCGTGTCGCCGGTGGCGCTCGCCCTCTTCCCCCTGGACGGCCGCCTGGCGATTGGCACGCAGAACGCGGTGATGATCGCCACGCCCGAGGACGCGGAGCTGCCGTGGCGCTGAGGCTCCGAGGTCCGGGTGCGGCGGTCGCCGTCGCGCTCGCGCTGCTGGCGGGTGGCTGTGGCGACGTGTCGCGCCCGGTCGAGTCCGGGGCGAGCGCGATGGGCGGGGTGCGCGAAGGCAAGGCGGTGTCCTCGCGCGGTGTGGACGCGGGCGGCGACGGTCGTGCGGACGTGGTGCTGCTGGACGCGGGGGGTCGCGCGCTGCTGTGGCAGATGAACGGTGCGAGCGTGGCGGCGCAGTCGGAGCTGGGCACGGTGGGTGCGCAGTGGCAGGTGGCCGACGCGGGCGGGGACTACGACGGCGACGGCCGCACGGACATCCTGTGGCGGCACGCGGACGGTTCGGTGGCGGTGTGGCTGATGGAGGGCGCGGTGCGCCGGTCCGCGGTCGTCCTGGGCACCGTGGATGCGGCCTGGCAGATCGCCGACGGCGGGGGCGACTACGACGGCGACGGCCGCAGCGACCTGCTGTGGCGGCACGCGAGCGGCACGGTCGCGATCTGGCGGATGGTCGGCACGACGGTTGCGGGCGCAACGTTTCCGGCGACGGTGCCTGCGGAGTGGACGATCGCCGACGGCAGCGGGGACTACGACGGTGACGGCCGCAGCGACGTGCTGTGGCGTCACGCGAGCGGTGTGACGGCGATCTGGCGGATGGTGGGCGGT
>JBIKMO010000355.1:0-4473 GCA_044359175.1 Burkholderiaceae bacterium
ACGCCCGGGAAAGCTGAGCTTCCGAGAATTCTCTTGTAAGCGTGCGTCCATCAGGAATAACGTTCGCCCGCGCCGTCCCGGGGATCGGACTCGTCGAAGGTCGACCGATGGTCCGGACGAATCCAGGCACGACGACCGCGCCGTGAGCTCCGTCGCCCGCGCGGGTGTCTTCCCGCGTCCGGTGCGGCGCGTCGTCTCGCACGACGGTGGCGAGCCATGAGTTATCCCCAGTGTAAGGAGGATCACGGCAATGAACGTTTCACAATGGCCGCTCGGCTCGCGGGTCCCAGTATTGAGCACCGGAGCCCCGCGTTCTCCCGCGCCCGACGGTGCATCGACGACCCCTGTCCTCGCCAGTGCCGCCGCTGGACCGAATCGTCCGTGCCCGAACTCGGATACGTTCAGCTCAGAGGCGAATCGACTTCATGACTTGGGCCGGACCGCTCTGAGGGAGAAGAGGTTCGACGCCGCAAGGGATGCTTGCAGACAACTCAACAACTTGATCTTCCTGTTCGCAGACGGTCACAACCGATGCGGCCAGCCCATGTCGACCGGCGCGAAATTCGCAGCGGAAAAGTGGTTCCGGGCTCTAACTCGTCTGCAGAGCGATATCGAACGCGAGAGCGGGAATTCGCGAGACGCGAACGCGATCGCACTCTTGGCGGAGCGGCTCCCTCCTCTAGGCGCTTCAGTCGGAGGGTCGATCGCAAGCGTTCTGATGGCAGCGCTGAACGCGCTTGCGGCCCTCGTTGGTTGGCGCAGGGCTTTCTGAGAATCGTTCACGCGTGCACCGCTGCGGGCGGTGGAGCCCAGGCAAACTCGGTCTTGACACGACCGGCCGGCACTGGCCGGCCTGGGATGCAACTGTCCCACGGGTCGGTTTCATTCGGGCTGGAGCACTCGTAGGAGGGGGTCATGGGAGTTTACATTCAGCAGTCTGGCCCGACGTATCAGCTTCATACCAACACCATCGGAGGCGTTCCGACCGGCACTTGGGCGGGCACCAGAGAAGAGTTGATCAGCGGGGTAATGAACCTCCAGACGAAGTACGTCACGCCCAACAGCAGTAATGTGAACGATGTAATCGATAAGGCCGAATACGAAACGATCGTCGCATCCCCGCAAGGCGGCGCCAATGGCATGTTTCAGGAACTTCTCACGGCAGCCTGGAGGGCGCAGCGAGGATTTTCGGTCTATTCATCGACGAGTTATTCGGAGGCGGGAATTCCAACCAGTTGACGAGGGGCGAAGTGGAGACTTTCGTTGATGCTGCCGTGCAGAGGGGAAGACGCTGATCAATGACCGCGATGCGCTCGCCTGAGCCGGCGCGGTTTCGATCGCGCCCAACGCACCAACCTCCGAACTGATTCGGCACGAGCCCAAGCAGGCCCGCTGCCGGGTTCGTCGACAGCGCCGGTACGTTTTCCGGAATGCGGCTTTGGCGTGCTTGGGTTCAGCCTTCACGCTCGAACGGCCCAAGGCCGGCGCGTCATGTTGCGGACTTGCGGCCCGGAGTGAGTCGAACGCGAGGGGCGGGATTCCGTCATGCGAGCGTTTCTGTCCGCCGCAGGCTGCAGCGTTTGCTGGTCCGAATCGATCTGAGGCTTGGCGGTTGGGCGAGCAGGACATACACGCCGTCGCGCGGCAATCCTCGCCCGCCGTGGACTCGACTCAATCGATGGCGTGGACGCCCGCGCGACCGTCGAAGGGCCCGTGCAGCGCTGCGCCCGCCGCGTCTTGCGCGCGAGCGAGCGCCGGACCAGACAGCACGCAGTGAGGAATGATGCCCTGCCGAGATTTCGCGTGCGACGGCGTGCCACGGCGACTAGCATCAAGGGCACCGAAGGCGCATTCACGTGTGTCGCCGCGCCGGGGCCGGCGACGCCGACGCCTGAAGCGAGGGACGATCCGGCCCGTCGTCGAGCCTTGCGTTGCGACGTACAGGCCGATCCGAGAATGAAGATGAGTGGCATTGGTTGAGTCGCGCACCGAGCCCGTGAAGGCGTCCAGCAAGGCCGCGGCGCCGTTGGGCACGTCCTCTCGCATCGTTCGCTGGAGACGCGCCGGCCTCGCCTCGCCATACCTCCCGCGCCGCCGGGTGAGCGCGTGCGCGCGAGCCCTGTCCCACCACGGGCGGGGCAGGTACTCCCCAGTCGCGCAGCCGACGCGCGGTCGGCAAGCGATCACCGGTCGCCTTCGGCGATTGGCGGGCGCGGGCCGTGCGGTCAGCCCTGCCGGCCTGACCAGGCGACGGCCGAGGGCGCTGCACGGCGAGACGACGCGGCTGAAATCGCGAAGCGTCTGCATCCAGGCGGCCCTCGGGCACGCTCGAGCCACCGCGCGGCAGTTCGGCTCGAGCGACCCCTGGCCCACCTTGGTGCGATGCGTGATCGAGCGCATCGCGCCCTCGATCGGCCGGCCACATCCCCACGGTTCACTCCGGGCGAGCGATCGATCGCCGCAGTGGGGTTCACCGACCGCGCGGCAGCTTGGGTCGAGGACATGCGCATCGCTGTGATCGAGGACGATGCCGCGCCGACCGGTGGGATCGCATCGTCGCTCAGCCGAGCGGGCTGGAGCTGCCGAGCGTTCCCGGATGGCCGCTCCTTTCTCGCCGCGGCGCACCGCGAGAGCTACGACGCCTACGTGGTCGACTGCGGGCTGCCGGACATGCCCGGGCTGGACGTCCTGCGCGCGCTGCGGTCCAGCGTGCCCGCGCCCGCGCCGATCTTGTTCCTCGCTGCGCCCGAAGGCGAGCAGGATGCGATCGCCGCGGGTGCAGACGACTTCGTCGTGAAGCCCGCCCGCCTGAGTGAGCTGCAGACGCGCCTGCGCGCGCTCGGCCGCCGCCACCTGCCGCCGGCGGCACCCACGGTATTCGAATACGACCGCTTCCGCTTCGACCTGAGGCGGCAGCACGCGTTCGTCGACGGCGCTCCATCGATGCTCACGCACAAGGAATTCCTGCTCGCGCTGTTGCTGATGCGCAACCTCGGCCGACCCCTGTCGCGCGGGCACATCCGGGAGGCGGTCTGGGGCCGAGACCCTGAGATTCAGTCGCGGACGATGGACACCCACGTGTCGCGCGTGCGCCGCAAGCTCTCGCTGAGCCCAGAACACGGCTACCGGCTCGCACCCGTCTACGGCTACGGCTACCGGCTCGAGCAGCTGAGCCGATCCGGCACGGACGGGCCGCCGGCGCCGCGCGGGGCGGGTTAGAATCCGGCGGCAACCTTGCGCCGACCGGATGCAACTGCTGACCCTCGGGCTCAACCACGTCACCGCGCCGCTGTCGCTGCGCGAGAAGGTGGCGTTCCCCGGCGACGTGCTGCGCGACGCGGTCGGCGACCTGCGATCGCACCTGCGCTCGCTGCTGCCCGAGACCGCGATCCTGTCCACCTGCAACCGGACCGAGATCTACTGCGCGACGCCGGAGCCCGCAGCCGCCCAGGGCGAGATTGCCCGATGGATGATGGAGCGCAACGGGCTGGGTGCCGGCGAGCGGCTGTCGGATCACCTGTATTCGCTGCCGGACGACGCGGCAGTGCGTCATGCGTTCCGGGTCGCCTCCGGGCTCGACTCGATGGTGCTCGGCGAGCCGCAGATCCTGGGCCAGATGAAGGACGCGGCCCGGGTCGCGCACGAGGCCGACGCACTCGGCACGCACCTTCACCAGCTGTTCCAGCGCACCTTCGCGGTGGCGAAGGAGGTGCGCAGCCACACCGAGATCGGCGCGCACTCGGTGTCGATGGCCGCCGCCGCGGTGCGCCTGGCGCAGCGACTGTTCGAGGACCTGCGGCAGACCTCAGTGCTGTTCGTCGGCGCCGGCGAGATGATCGAGCTCGCCGCGACCCATTTCTGCGCTCAGCACCCGCGGTCGGTCGCGGTCGCCAACCGCACGGTCGAGCGGGCGCATAAGCTCGCGCAGCGCTTCAACGCCCGCGCGCTGCGGCTCTCCGACCTGCCGGACACGCTCGCCGAACACGACATCGTGGTGTCGTGCACCGCGAGCTCGCTGCCGATCATCGGGTTGGGCCTGGTGGAGCGTGCGCTGCGCCAGCGCCGACGCCGCCCGATCTTCATGATCGACCTGGCGGTGCCCCGGGACATCGAGCCCGAGGTCTCGCGGCTCGATGACGTCTTCCTGTATACGGTCGACGACCTCGGCAAGCTCGTGCAGACCGGCGTGCAGAACCGCCAGGCCGCGGTCGCGCAGGCCGAGTCGATCATCGAGTCTCGGGTCGACGCGTTCATGCACTGGCTGGCGGCACGCCAGTCGGTGCCCGCGATCCGCTCGCTGCACGCGCGCGGCGACAGCGTGAAGCGGGCGGAACTCGAGCGCGCACGCCGGATGCTGGCCCGCGGCGACGACCCGCAGGCGGTGATCGAGGCGCTCGCCGCCGGCCTCACCGCGAAGTTCCTGCACGGCCCGACCACGCTGCTGCAGCGGCCCGGCCCGGAGCAACAGCAGCT